>JBELAG010000047.1:0-23061 GCA_049509055.1 Solirubrobacteraceae bacterium | reverse complement strand
CCGTAGGCGCCGCCGACCGCGACGACCGCGTCGGCGGCGCGCACGATCAGCCCGTTGCGCAGCTCGCCGATGCCGGTCGGCAGCGCGACCGTCACCCACTCGTTCGCCGCCCGAGGGTCGGTCCCCGGGAGGATCCCGACGACGACCGCGCCATCGGCGTGGGCGCCACCGGCGCGGGCGCCACCGGCGCGGGCGCCACCGGCGCGGGCGCCACGGCTGGCGGCGGCCATCACGCCGGGGCCGCCGCCGGTGATGACGATCGCGCCGGCGGCGCCGAGGCCCTGGCCGACCTGCTCGGCGAGGCGCTCCTGCTGGGCCGACGGCCGGGAGGCGCCGATCACCGCGACCTGCAGCGCACGAGGCGGCACGCGCTCAGCGCACGACGACGTTGACCAGTTTGTCGGGCACGACGATCACCTTGACGATCTCGCCGCCGTCGAGGTGAGTCGTGACGCCGCGCGAGTCCAGGCACAGCCGCTCGAGCTCCTCGCGGGCGGCGCCGGTGGCAGCGGTGACGCGGTCGCGGACCTTGCCGTTGACCATGCAGACGAGCTCGAAGGTGTCGCTCTGCAGCATCACCGGATCGGCGTCGGGCCACGGCTCCTCCCACACCCGCAGGCCGGTCAGCAGCTCGTAGACCTCGGCGCCGAGATGCGGGGCGAATGGGAACACGAGCGACGCCGCGGTGGCGATCGCGAACCGGCGCGCCGCGGGGTCGGCGTCCGGATAGCGGTAGACGTCGTTGATGAGCTCCATCAGCGCGGCGATCGCCGTGTTGAACGCGAACCGGCCGCGCACGTCGCCGGTGACCTTCTCGATCGCCCAGTTGGCCTTGCGAACGAGGATCAGGGCCTCGCCCTCGGGATCGGAGGGCTGCTCGGAGGGCGCGCGCGGCTCGCCGGCCAGCGCGTCGCCGGCCCGCCACAGCCGCGCCAGGAACTTATAGACCCCCTCGACGCCAGTGTCCGACCAGGCGGCGTCCTGCTCCAGCGGGCCCATGAACAGCACGTAGCAGCGGGCGGCGTCGGCGCCGAAGCGGTCGACGATCTCGCTCGGGGCGACGACGTTGCCCTTCGAGCTCGACATCTTGTTGCCGTCGGGCCCGAGAATCATGCCCTGGGTGAACAGCGTCCGGAACGGCTCCTGGACGTCGACCAGGCCCATGTCGGCCAGCGCCTTGACGAAGAAGCGCGAGTACATGAGGTGCAGGATCGCGTGCTCGATCCCACCGATGTAGGTGTCGACCGGCATCCAGCTCGCCAGCACCGCGCGGTCCCAGGCCTCCCGGTCGTTGCCGGCGTCGCAGTAGCGCAGGTAGTACCAGCTGGAGTCGACGAAGGTGTCCATCGTGTCGGTCTCGCGGCGGGCGGGGCCGCCACACTCCGGGCAGCGGGTGTTGACCCAGTCCTCGGCCGCCGCCAGCGGCGAGCGCCCGCGCGGCTGGTAGTCCTCGATCTCGGGCAGCTCCACCGGCAGGTCCTTGGCGGGCACCGGCACCATCCCGCAGCGCTCGCAGTAGATGACCGGAATCGGACAGCCCCAGTAGCGCTGGCGTGAGATCAGCCAGTCACGGAGCCGGAAGTTGACCGAGGCGTGTCCCGCGCCCTCCCGGTCCAGCCAGGCGACGATCGCGTCGCGGCCGGCGATCGCGTCCATCTCGCTGAACTCGCCGGAGTTGATCAGCCGCTCGTCGTCGCTGTGCGCAGTGAAGGCCTGGTGCGAGACGTCGGGCTGTTCGCCGCCGGCGGGCGCGATCACCGGCCGGATCGACAGCCCGAAGGCGGTCGCGAACTCGTAGTCGCGCTGATCGTGGGCGGGCACGCCCATCACCGCGCCGGTGCCGTACTCCATCAGCACGTAGTCGGCGACGAACATCGGCAGCTGCTCGCCGTTGACGGGGTTGGTGACGGTCCGCCCCAGCGGCGCGCCGGTCTTGGGCTTGTCGGCGGCGCCGCGGATCTCCACCGATTCGTTGAGCGCCCGGTTGACGTACTCGTGGACGGCGGCCTCGTACTCGGTGCCGGCGACGAGCTTGAGCACGTCGGGGTGCTCGGGCGCCATGACGAAGAACGTCGCGCCGAACAGCGTGTCGGGACGCGTTGTGAACACGGCGTAGTCGATCGGGTGGGCGGGATCGGCATCCGCGCAGCGGAAGGTGACCTCGGCGCCCTCGCTGCGCCCGATCCAGTTGCGCTGCATCGCCTTGACGCTCTCGGGCCAGTCGATCCCGTCGAGGTCGTCGAGCAGTCGGTCGGCGTAATCGGTGATGCGGAAGAACCACTGCTCGAGCTGGCGCAGCTCGACCTCGTGGCCGCAGCGCTCGCAGCGGCCGTCGATGACCTGCTCGTTGGCGAGCACCGTCTGGTCATGGGGGCACCACTTGACCGCGGCCTCCTTGCGGTAGGCGAGCCCGCGGTCCAGGAGCGCCAGGAAGATCCACTGCGTCCAGCGGTAGTAGCGCGGCTCGTGGGTGGCGAACTCCCGGGACCAGTCGATCGAGATCCCCCAGCGGTGAAACCAGTGGCGGTAGGCGGCGATCGACCGGTCGGTCGCCACGCGGGGGTGCACCCCGGTCTTGATCGCGTTGTTCTCGGCCGGGAGCCCGAACGCGTCATAGCCCATCGGGTGCAGCACCCGCCGGCCGGTCCGCCGCTGGAAGTGGGCGATCGCGTCGCCGAGCGCATAGTTCTTGAGGTGACCGACGTGCGGCTCCCCGCTGGGGTAGGGCAGCATCTCCAGGACGTAGGCCTTGTCGTCGTCGCGGACATCACGCCACGGCTCGTTGGCCACCTCCCAGGTGTGCTCGCGCTCCCACAGCGCCTGCCACTTGGGCTCGATCGCGGTCGGGTCATAACGTCGCTCGGTCATCTCTCGCCGCAGGTTACTCAGCGCTCGTCGCGCGATGCCCTCCGGCAACCGCTGCGCAACCCGCCCCCGGACGTCCAATGATCGGGCATTTGCACGCACATTGCAGCTCTGGGTCTACTATGGCGCGGTGCCCGACGAACGGATCGCAACGGCGAGAACCCGGAAAGCAGCGCGTCTCTCCACCGCCGACCGCGTGGCCTCGATCATCACGGCGGCCGAGGACGCCGCCGACCAGATCCGCGACGAAGCCGAGCAGCGGCTGCACGAGCGGATCGCCGAAGCTGAGCGCGCCGCCAACAACCGGGTCACGGCGGCCGAGGAGGAGGCCACCGAGATCCTCGAGCAGGCGCGCACGACGGCCACCAGCGAGGCGCTGTCGGTCGTCGGGAAGGCCAGCGAGGAGGCCGACGCGATGATGTCCGAGGCCACCGCGTTCGCGCAGCGCACCCGCTCAGAGGCCGAGCACTACACGCGTGAGCTGCTCGGCGAGGCGCGGACGACCGCCGAGGCGGTGCGCGACGAGGGGCTCGAGCTCGTCACCAACCTGCGGCAGATGGGCGACTCGCTGCGCGCCAACGCCGAGCGCCTGCTGCGCGACGTGCAGAGTGTCCACTCGCAGATGGTGGCCCGGATCGAGCGCGCGGAGGGCAACGGCCGGATCTCGCAGCTGCCGGCGCGCAGCGACCCCGGACGCCCGACCGGACGCCGCTACTACGACGATGACGACGTCCAGGCCGACCTGCCCGACGTGCCGGAGTTCATCCCGCGCCGCTGATCGGCCGCCCGCGGACGCCGCGTGCGCAGACATGTACTACGCTTAGGACCGACCGCGCGGGGCTATAGCTCAGCTGGGAGAGCGCCTGCATGGCATGCAGGAGGTCGCCGGTTCGAGCCCGGCTAGCTCCATCACAAGAAAGCCTCGCGTTCGCGGGGCTTCCGCAGACACGAGACTGCGTTCTCACCGGCACGCTGATTCCACACCGCAACCCGTGCGCGGCGATGAACGCGCTCACCGCGCCATCGGCCGCGGCTCATACCGCTCCAGCCGAGCCTGCTCGCCGGTCCGGACCGCTTGGGCCGATGACGAGGGCTCATCCCAGCCCAGGCGTTCGGGGTAGGGTGTCGGCCCGCGATAGCCGATCACGTGCAACGACTCGGGTTCGGCGCGGATCACCACTGCGGTCCTCGCGTCCAGCAGCTCGCCGAGCCGGTCAGCGACAACGGCCGCGACCGCTGCCTCGGCGCCCTCGCCATCAGCCGCCAGTGCCACGTCGCGCAGCGCGCGCTCCAGCCGCGCCTCCCCGGCCAGCTCCCCGAGCGCCCGATCGCGCTCACGGCCGGCGCGCAGGCTCCCCATCCGCCGCCACCCGGCCAGCGCCAGCGCCAGCGCCACCAGCACCGCGTCGAGGACCAGCGCGAGCTCCGGCGCGTCATCCGCAGCCCGGCGCGCGGCGACCGGCAACCGGCCCGCCACACGCTCGATGTCGGCAACCCGCGCTCGAGCGAGAGCCATGACCTGCCCGCCGACGTCGCTGTCGACGAGCGCCACCGCCTGACGGTGATGCCCTGCCCGGGCCAGCGCGATCGCCGCCGCGAGATCGGAAAGCGTGTCGCGGGTGAGCGCGTGCATCGCGGCCACGTCAGCGGCCAGCGGGCCGACAGTCCCGCCGACTCGCGTGAGCGTCTCCAGATCGCCGGTCACCGCGCCAACACCGAGCGCGCCAGCGTCGAGGCGGCGATCACCAACACACTGTCGATCGGTGCGCTGCCCGGACCGCCCAGCCCGGTCGAGAGCTCAACGCCGCTGCAGCAAGCGACGGAGGCCAAGTCATGAGCAAAGTCAGACCGTTGCAGCCGATCGAGCAACGAGAACTCTAACTGAGTGTCATAGGCGTTTCTCTGGACAGCCGCTCAGCTCAGCCGAGCTGCTGCGATTCGCTGCCGGCGATGTGTTGCGGCGGGGTCATCGAGGCTCCCGAGAGCGTGATTGGTCTGGGCCTGCCGATGTGGAAGCCTTGGGCGTATTCGATTCCGTATGAGCGCAGCAGCTCTAGCGTGGCGGCGTTCTCGACACCTTCGGCGATTGTCAGCTTTCCGAGGCTATGGGCGACGGTGACGATTCCCTTGATGAGCGCCTGGTCGGTCTGGTTGGTGACGAGACTGCGGACGAACTCGATGTCGAGCTTCAGGTAGCGCGCGGGAATGTGTTTGAGGTAGGTGAAGGAGCCGAAGCCGGTGCCGAAGTCGTCGAGCGCGAGCTCGCAGCCAAGGCTGTTGAGCTCTTCGGCGAACAGCTTGGCGGAGGCGATGTTCCTCATCGCCGCGGTCTCGGTGACTTCGTAGATGACGTTCGCTGGGTCAAGACCGCTGGCGATCGCTGCCCGGAGCGCTGCGAGGATGGAGTTTTGCCCGATCGAGTGGCTGGAGAGGTTGATCGTGAAGGGCGTGCTTCGGGCGTGGTTGAGCGCCGCGGAGTTGACCTGTTGATCGATCTCGCGGATCAGGCCGAAGCGCTCGGCGCTGGGAAGGAACGCGTCGGGTGGGATCAGGTCACCGTCTCTGGAGAGCATCCGGACGAGCACCTCATGGCGCACGATGTTGCTCGTGCGCAGGTCGAGGATCGGCTGGGCGTAGAGCGTTAGGCGGGATTCGTCCAGCGCAGCCCGGATCTCGTGGACCCATGAGAGTCCTGCTGCGGATTTCCTGTAGGCGATGAGCTGGTCGCCGCCGCGCTGCTTGGCTTCATATAGGGCGCTGTCCGCGGCCGCGAGCAGCTCATCGGCGGTTGTTTGCTGCGCGCCCCGGAACGTGGTGACGCCGATGCTGACCGGGATCGGCGGGCCGGTCCGCGGCTCGTGAAGCAGCGCGTGAATCTTCGCGGCCACCGTTTTGGCTGCTTCCTCCCCGGCGTCCTGGAGCAGGATCGCGAACTCGTCGCCGCCCAGCCGCGCCACCAGATCGGTCTCACGGATGCTTGCTGAGAGAACCTCCGCGGCCGACCTGAGGATCACGTCTCCGGTTGCGTGTCCGTAGGTGTCGTTGGTGATCTTGAAGTTGTCGAGGTCGATCATCAGGACCGCGCCGTGGCGGTCATAGCGCGCAGCGTCCGCGAGGCTCTGCTCGAGTCTTTCGATCAGGCGTCTGCGGTTGCTCAGACCAGTCAGCGAGTCGCGATCGGCGAGGTAACGCAGGCGATCCTCCATCCGCTTGCGCTCCGAGACGTCGGTGACCATCGCGAGCGCACCGGCGTAGGCACCGTCCAGGTCTCGCCGCGGGTTGCTGGACATCAGCACCCAGACGCCCGATCCGTCCTTTGCCACCAGCAGGTATTCGCTCTGATTGCTGACTCCCAGGCGGTGGCGCTCGATACTGCGGCGGGCCTCAGGGATCGACGCTTCGGCGTAGAGCTCGAGCACGGGCCGGCCGATCATCTCCGCCGGCTGACGGCCGAGCAGATCGGCCATCGTCTGGTTGACGAAGGTGATGATCTCATGCGCGTCGGTCTCGAGAATGCCCTCGGTCGCGGTCTCGACCATCTGCTCATAGCGCAGGTAGGAATCGGCGAGCTCACGCTGCATGTCGGTGAGATCGCCCACGATCAGGCAGCTTGAAGCCTCGCCATCGCCCGGAAGGCCTCGCAGCTGGACCGCCACCGGGAAGGTCTCGCCCTCCGCGTTGCGCAGCTCGGCGAGTTCGGGCAGCTCGCCGCCGGCGCTGCGCAGCAGCGCGGCGCGCGCGGCGGTTTGCCGGTCAGAGGGTAGGAACTCGGCGATCTGCTTGCCGATCAGCCGCTGCACGGGCAGCCGGAGCATGCGCCCGAGATGGGGATTGGCGAACAGGATCGTTCCGTGAGGATCGAGGCCGGCGACACCGAGCGGCATCTCCTCGAGCAGCATCCGGTAGAACGCGTCGGCGCCTTGGAGCGTGAACAGCCGCTCCCCCTGATCGGTTCGCACGAGGAGCCCATCGACCTCCCCGCGGCGGATCGCGTCAAGCGTCTCCTCAGCGACCTGCATGCGGGCCCGGAGCTGCTCGTAGCTCGGAGCGCTGGGACCGATGTCCATCTCAGCTATCGCGCTCGCGGCTGCAGGTCGAGCCCGACCAGCACCTTCTCGCGGTTGGAGAGATCGCCCACCACCCGGGCGACGGGCGCCGGTAACGCCTTGATCAGTGTTGGCAGGGCGATGATCTGCTCCTGCTCGGCGAGGCCGGGATGCTCGCGGAGGTCGATCACCTCGAGGGTGTAGCGACCTTGTAGCTCCTGCTCACAGAGCTGCCTCAGATTCGAGATCGCGCGCTGCGCCGCCGGCGTCGCGCCGACCGTGTACAGCCGCAGGACCCAGTCTCCCTGCGGATCCTTGGCGGCTGCCTCGAACCGCTCCGTCGACGAGATCATCGGCCATCCCTCGCGCCGGCCCCAGCGAGCGGTGTCAGCTGCAGCCCGACCATCACCCGCTCGGTGTCCGACAGATCCCCGATGATTTTGACCATCGGCTCGGGAAGCGCCCGTACGAGCGTCGGCACGGCGATGATCTCCTCGCCAGCCGCGAGCTGGGGGCGCTCCATCAAGTCGATCACCTCGATCTCATAGCAGCCTTGCAAATGCTCCTCGCAGATCCGCTTCAGGTTCGCGAACGCGCGCAACGACTTCGGCGTCATCCCCGCCACATACAGGCGCAGAAGAAAGCGCTCGCCGGCCGTGGCGTCGGTCCCGCTCGCATCGCTCATCGGCCGTCCTCGTTGCTCGCGTAGGCCGAGTTCGCAACGCCAGCAGCGCCGGTGCGCGCCGCCACCAGCGCCGCGTGATCCTCGACCCGCCGCCGGTCGCTGGCGACGGAAGCCTCGTCTTCGACCTCTGACTCCTGGACCTCGCTCTCCAGACGGTCGCGCAGCTCGGCGATCTGCGCCTCGATCGTCGCGCGTCGCCGACTGGCCGCGCGGCGGCCGGCCTCACGGGCGGCCTCCCGATCCAGCCGCGCCCGCTGATCGTCAGCCTCCTGCGCCTGACGCGCGGTGCCCATCAGCAGCACGCCGCCGCTCGCATACGCCGGGCGGATATCGACCCCCTCTGGGGTCAGACGAAACTCGCGCAACTGCGCGGAGTGCCCCATCCCCCGCGACTTCGTGATGCTGATCCCTCGATTGCGCTCCCCGAGCTGCTCGTGATTGGAGAGCTCGATCCAAGTGTCGACCACGCTCGAGACCCCCAGATCGACGACGTCCACCGCCTGCCCACCGATCAACGCGGTCAACATCGCCGTGACACCACGGCTCTTCAGGTGGTCGACCAACCGCCCGAGCATCGCCGCGATCTCGTAATCCTGGCCGGTCACCGCCGACGCCGGGTCGATCACCACAACATCGGCTTCAAACGACGACACCTGCCGATGAATCTCCGCCAGATGCCGCTCGAGCCCATACGCCGCCGGCCGGGTCGCGACGATCCGCAGCAACCCTTGATCGCGCCAGCGCCCGACATCGAACCCCACCGATGACATGTTGCGCACGATCTGATCGGCCGACTCCTCGAAGGTGAACCAAAGCCCGCGCTCACCCCGCGCGCACGCCGCGGCGAGAAACCCGGCCGCCAGCGTCGTTTTGCCCGAGCCCGGGTTGCCCGTCACCAAGACGCTCGTGCCGCGATACGGACCGCCCGAGAGCATCTCGTCAAGCCCCGGCACCCCCAGCGAGATCCGCTCGGTGAACACCGCGTGCTCCAGACCCATCGACGTGATCGGCAGCACCGAGAACCCTCGGTCATCGATAAGGATCGGGTACTCGTCGGAGCCGTGAGCCGACCCGCGGTACTTCGCGATCCGGATCCGCCGCGTCGCGATCTGCTCCACCACACGCTGATCAAGGACCATCACGCAATCAGACACGTACTCCTCAAGGCTATGACGAGTCAACGACCGATCGCCGCTCTCGCCGGTCACGATCGCTGACACGCCACGCCCGCTCAGCCAGACGAACAGCCGCCGCAGCTCCGAGCGCAGCAGCCGCTCGTTGCTCAACGCCCCGAACAGCACCTCGATCGTGTCCAAAACGACCCGCTTGGCCCCCACCGCGTCGATCGCCGCGCCGATCCGCAACATCAGACCGTCGAGATCCCACTCGCCGCTCTCCACGATCGCCCCCGGCGTCACATCGACTCGATCGATGATCAACAACCCACGCTCAGTCAGATCGTCGAGGTCCCAGCCCAACGATGCGACATTCTGCGTCAACGCCGCCGTCGACTCTTCGAACGCCACCAACACCCCCGGCTCGCCGTAATCCAGAGCGCCGCGCACCAAGAACTGCAGACCCATCAGCGTCTTGCCGCACCCCGCCCCGCCGCACACCAACGTCGTGCGCGACCGAGGCAGACCCCCACCCGTGACCTCATCCAAGCCATCGATCCCCGAAGGCGACTTCTCCAACGCTGAAACCGGCCGCGACTCGCGATTCACAACACGCTCCTTCGCTCAGGCGGGACGCACAAACCACCCCGTGTTGACCCAGTCTCCACGTCGAGGCGCGCGATTTCAAGGAGCCGGCCAGACACGCTCCGTACCTCTCCATACCTAAACCTCACTAAAGCATATGGAGTCACGACTTTGTGGTTGCTCTAAGCAAACGGCCGGGATCCCAGCACTCACAGGGGGCACGTGGCCCAGAATCCGCGCACTGACAAGTCCTGACTCCTGATGGGAAAATTACCTTCGGGTCACCACAACCGCTCAGTCGTTGGGGGTCAGAGTGGACGCTCGTTGACCCGGACGACTCACCAAACGCCTCGTCGCTCGCCTGCAATCGCTCGGCCACAACGTCACCCTCGAACCGCTGTCCCAGGCCGCCTGACCCGGCGGGCGACGTAGCCGTCGCCGAGCTTGCGGCACGTTTCGCCGTTGGTGAACATGTGCCAGGAGGCGTCATCACCAAGCAGCACCGATGCGCGAAACCACCTCCCCGGCCGACAATGCAACCCCCGCCGATCCCAGCTTCGACCTCAAGGCGTCCGAGTCGTCGGGCACAGACCGCAGGACCGGTCATGACCCGCGTCGTAAGGAACTGGCGCGCGCATTCGGGATGCGCGACGACGTTCCGGCCGAGCGGAGGCCGGGCTCGCGCGCGATCGACATCCAGCGCGCTGGTATTGATTTAGCGGGTCGAGCAGGGATTATGTAGCCCGGATCGAAGTTTGGTGGCGGTGGTTGCCGTCACCGAGTCAGAGGTTGTGGTGCTCCCAGCCGAGCTGGTGGATGAGCGCGCTCGGCTGGCGGCGGAGAACGAGTTGTTGTGGGGTGAGACGATCAGGCTGGCGGCGGAGAACGGGCGGTTGCTGGCCCGGGTCGCGAAGCTTGAGGGGCAGCTTGAGGAGGCGCGTCGGGCGGGGAAGCGCCAAGCGGCGCCGTTCTCCCGCGGAGAGCCCAAGCAGCAGGCTCGCCGGTCCGGGCGCCGGTCGGGTGATGATCACGGCCAGCACCGTCATCGTGAGCCGCCGGGGGAGGTTGATGAGCAGCTCGACGCGCCGCTGGAAGCGCGGTGTGGGTGTGGCGGGGAGATCGTCGAGGATCGTGTCGAGTTTCAGTATCAGGACGAGCTGGCCGAGCCGCGGGTGGTGCGCCGCCGGTTCGCGGTGCATATCGGCACGTGTGGGTGTTGCGGGCGCCGCCATCAGGGCCGTCACTGGTTTCAGACCTCCGACGCGTTGGGGGCGGCGGGGTGCATGCTCGGCCCGCGTGCGGTCGCGTTGGCGACCGAGCTCAACCAGGAGCTGGGGCTCTCGCCGCAGAAGACCGCCACGGCGCTGGCGCGGTTCGGGATCCACGTCACCGCCGGCGGGGTCGTCGGCGCTGTCGCGCGTCAGGCCCGGGCGTTGGAGCCGACCTACCGGGCGCTGATCGAGGGGGTCCGCGCCAGCCGGGCGGTCGCACCGGATGAGACCGGCTGGCGGATCAACCGTCAGAAGGCGTGGCTGTGGGCGTTCGCCGCAGACGATGTGACGGTGTACCTGATCGCCACGGGCCGCGGCTATGAGCACGCCGCTGAGATCCTCGGCGAGGACTACGCGGGGGGCTGGAGCGCGACGGGTGGGCGCCGTACCGCCGGTTCACCAACGCCCGCCATCAGACCTGTGCGGCGCACCTGCTGCGCCGCACCGGCGAGCTGATCGCCGACTCCACAGCGGGGCAGGCGCGGGTGCCGCACGCCGCCCGCCGGATCCTCAAGGACGCACTGCACCTGCGTGACCAGCGCGATGTGATCGACGCCAACGAGTTCGGTTTGAAGGTCACCGATCTCCACCAGCGCACCGACAAGCTACTGGCGATGCGCCCGACGCACGAGCCGAACCGCAGGCTGCTCGCTCACCTCGCCACCGAGCGCGAGCACATGTTCACGTTCCTGACCGTACCCGGCGTGCAGGCCACCAACTGGCGGGCCGAGCAAGCGCTCAGACCGGTGATCGTCAACCGCACGAGCTGGGGCGGGAACCGCACCTGGGCCGGCGCCAGGACCCAGCAGATCACGGCCAGCGTGATCCGCACCGCCCGCCAACAGAACCTGGATCCCGTCGAGCTGACGACCGCCGCGCAACGCTCCCGCACCCCGGCCGTCAGCCAGCTGATCCGGCTCCCCGCCCGCGCGTCCCCGACCACCCTCGCGGCCTGACCCGGCGATGCCCAAACGCACCCCGATCCCCGAAACCCGCTACCGGATCGTCTGCTACGAGCTCCGCGGCGACACCGAGACCGTCATCCTCGACGCCACCGCGCACGCGGTCATCGCCGTCACCGGCACGATCGACGAGAACAACACCATGACCGGCAACGGCACCCACGCCGGACCACTCCCGCCACTACGACGCCTCGCCAGCGTGATCGCCGACGACGAACGCCTCACCAGCTGAAAACCGCACCGTCAGCCCAGACCCGCTAACTCAATACGCGCGTTGTTCTCGCCCGGCGCTACCGCCGGCTCATAGACACCGACCACGTCGGTGCAAAACACGCATCTGATCGGGTCGCTCATACCGCCACCGATCGCCGGTCAAACCTCTGAGCGACGTGGTGCTGACACCGGCGGGGGTTCAGCCGCGAGACCAGTCCGTGACGTACGCATCCCTCAGGCACCGATGATGCGCGCCGTCGCTGCTGAGCAGGACCGGGACGGCTTGCAGTGAAACCTCGTGGACCGCAGACGTCCCGGCGATCGCCGCGGCGTCGCGATGGCGCGACGGAGAGATCGTCGCGTGCGCCGCGTCCACACTCGCAGGCTGGGGCGCCAGCGAACTCGATATTCGCAATGGCCGCCACAGGGTACGCGCCACTAGCGGCCACCAGCATGCCACTCGCGGACAGGTTCACGATCCGGGCGTTGAGGCACAACCGGCCCCTCAACCTCACGGTCGCCGACAGGTCCATGGTGTCGATGGTGCGAGGCGATCGATGTCCCTGAGCCATAAGAACGTCGCTGAGAGGCGCGCGGATCGGTAGTGGATGTGATGTGCTGAATGTCACCGGGCCGGCCTTGGGGCCGGCCCTTCTTCGAACCCGAACGCCAGCGGCTACCGCAGGTGACCGGCACCATCCGGAGACCGGGTAACGCAAACCCTCAGCTATGTAACAGCGCTCAACCGTTTAGCAGCTATGACCGGACGCGTCGAGGGTCAACCACACATTGCACAGGTCTGTGGCCGCGAGCCGGGCAAGCACCGGCCAAAGCTACGGCCAACTGCCGGCCAGACCGGCACTACCCCTACCCAGCCAATCCCGTCCTGGACCCTTGACAAACCCATAGGGACACCCCCGCCGTCTCCGCACCTAGCCTGGAGGCGGACGCAACCTGTTTGCCGGGCAGAAGGGGGATCGCCGCGCAGTCCGTGTCGACGAGTACCGGGCGATCTTCGTTCCTTCGGCGACAGGCTCGCCGCCCAGGGCGCGGCGATGGAGAACGTCGGCGATCTCGTCGGTCCGTTCCGGACAGGAGCGGCGTAGGGGGCGGTGGTCCGCAGGTCGGCGTGCTGGAGACTCAAGCTCGCCGGCGCGCCGCCGATATGAACGCCATCCCTCGATCCTCCCGGAGTGCTCGCATGGACCAGACCCTCGGCAACTCTCCTCAACGGTTGAGTGCGTCGCTGTCGACCGACGACCTGCCGGCCTTTGCGACGGCGTTCAGCGAGCCCGACTCGTTCGTCGAGCTTCTTGATGACCTGAGCGATGGGGTGTATTTGGTCGATCGGCGGCGCACGATCCGTTTCTGGAACCGCGCGTGTGAGCAGATCACCGGGTATGCCGCGAGCGAGGTCGTCGGGCATCGCTGCTCCGAGGACATCTTGCGCCACGTCGACGACGACGGCCGACGGCTGTGCGTGGGGCTGTGCCCGCTGGTGCACACGATGCGCGACGGCACGCCGCGGGCGGCGCGAGTATGGCTTCATCACAAGCTCGGTCACCGGATTCCGGTCCGGGTCAGCGTGAAGGCGATCCGCGACGGCAACGGGAGGGTCATCGGCGCGATCGAGACGTTCAATGAGGATTCGGCGCCGGCGGCGGCAGCGGAGCGGATCGCCGAGCTCGAGCAGCTGGCGATGGTCGACGCGCTCACCGGCGTACCCAACCGGCGGTTCCTGGATTTGACGTTGTCAAGCCGGCTGGGCGAGCTGCGACGCCACGGCGCCCCGTTCGTGGTCGCGTTTGGCGATATCGATCACTTCAAGCAGGTCAACGACGTCTACGGTCACGCCATCGGCGACGCGGTGTTGCGGATGGTCGCGTCCACGCTTGCCGCGAACCTGCGCGGGAGCGACATGCTCGCGCGCGTCGGCGGCGAGGAGTTCGTGCTGCTGCTCTATCACGCGGGCGCGGGGACTTCGCTCGCGGGCTGCGAGCGGCTGCGCCGCCTGGTCAGGTCCAGCTCGATCAGCGTCGCCGGCCACGATCTGAGCGTCACGATCTCCTTCGGCGCGACTCTCGCGACGCCCAGCGACCGCCCCGAAACCGTCAGTCACCGCGCGGACGCGCTGCTGTATGAGAGCAAGCGCGCCGGCCGCGACCGGATCACCACAGATCTGGTCTGACCGCATCCCGTCGGGCCACCATGTCGATCGGTCGGCGCAGCGCGACGACGCTGTTGCGCGCCACGCTAACCCCGGCTACGCACCGCGAAGGCCTGAATTATGGGCCACGAAATGGCCAGGCGTCCCGTCGCTGGCATAGACCAGCGAAACCGACAGCCCGACCCACCGCGTCGGCTCGCCGCCGCTCGATGATGTCGCGGTTCGCGCACGACAACAGCGGCAC
Organism: Solirubrobacteraceae bacterium; assembly: GCA_049509055.1. Taxonomy (GTDB): domain Bacteria; phylum Actinomycetota; class Thermoleophilia; order Solirubrobacterales; family Solirubrobacteraceae; genus Palsa-465. Next base: position 8,908 of record JBELAG010000047.1, on the reverse strand, counting down.
CCCGTCGATCTGGGTCTGATTCAGGCTGATCTCGACGGGAAACTCCCGACCGTCGCGTGCGACCATCATCCGGTCGTCGTCATCGTCGACAAGGTGCACCTGAGGATCGGCGAACGCTGCCTCGCGGCCAGCCGCGACCACAGCGCGCTGACGCTCGGCGACCAGCAGCTCCACTGATTTGCCGACCAGGTCACCGCGGCCGTACCCAAACAACGCCTCGGCCGTTTCGTTGATCAGCACGATCCTTCCGTCCCGAGCGACCACGACCACAGCGTCCGGCAGCGACTCAAACACCTCGCGGACACGCGTGCCGGCATCCCGGACGGCCGCCTCGGCGCGACGTAGCTCAGACACATCCACCGCCACCGAGCCGACAGCCGAGACCGCTCCCTGGTCGTCACAGACAGGGAACTTGGTGATCAGGTAGGTGTGCTTCTCGTCGCCCGCCGCCTTGTGCGTGACCTCGAAGGTGTACCGGCACCGGCATCTGCTCAAACAACGACCGCAATGTCAGGGTCTCCTCAACCGGCGGGCGAAAGATCCCCTGCGCTGGACTGCGCACTGGGGCCTGGCGCTCGGCGAAGCGGCGCTGGTCCTCACTGCCAGAATCACCTGGGGGATCTGATCAATAGCCGTCGCGCCACACGCGGGTCGTAGCGCCTCTCCATCATCACATCCTCCTGGTTCAGGGCTCCGACAGCCTCCCAGGATTAGGTTGAAAAACAGCGATACCTCTGTCGCGAAGTCAGACGCAGACCAGCGCTGCTGTGATCATTGGAGTTCACGAGTTCCTGTCCTGGTCGGATCCGCGGTCGTGAGGGTATGCACGAGGGTCTTGTCTGATGCCGAGTTCGGGCTGCGGTTGGTTGGTTAGATGAGGAACCCGGTCGGGATCTGCGCGCGGTTGGTCTCCACCTTCTGCAGCAGGCTGAGCAGCTGGTTCTGCTCGTCGATGGTGAGGGTGAACAGGGCTGAGCGTTGCTGCATTCGCTCGAGTAGCCGTGACCAGAGCGCCAGCCCTTCGTCGGTGAGGACCAGGACTCGGCGGCGTCCGTCGGTCGGGTCGGGTCGGCGTTGGACCAGGCCGACGGCCTCGAGCTGGTCGCCGAGCAGCGTGATGTTGGAGGGGTCGCAGTTCAGCCTGCGGGCCAGCTCGCGCATCGGAACGGGCGGGATGCCGGGCGCGAGCGCCCACAGTATCCCGGCCTGTGACTTGGTGAGACCAGCCTCTCCGAGCACGTCGGCGACGTCTTGGGACAGAGCGTCGGCGGCGTCGTGAAGCTGATGGACGAGGGTCAGCGCATGCTCGGCGGTCGGTGGCGTCGTGGTATCAGTGGGCATAGCCCTGATATTAGAGTTCGCGGCTATCACTCATTGAGTTGCTCAGCGCACCTCCATGGAGGCGAGATCACCGGTTGGAACCGATCGGCGCTCGTCCACATGCGCGCCGCGCTCGGAGGGCGCCGGCTCTGTGGCGTCGGCGGCGCGCAGCTCGTCGGGGATCCCCGGCCGGTAGAGCGCCCCGATGACGACCGCGCCGACGGCGAAGATGCCCGCGGCGATCCAATACGCGACCACGTAGCTGTGCAGGGTCGCGTGCGCGAGCACGACCGCCCGGGCGCCGTGGTGGCTCTTCAGGTAGGCGGTGGCTGCGCTGGCGGCCAGGGTGCTCAGCAGCGCGATCCCGACCGACCCGCCGACCTGCTGGGTGGTGTTGACCAAGGCTCCGCCGACCCCGTTGTCGTCGTCGTGCAGACGGGCGGTGCTGAGGCTGATGGCGGGGGGAAAGATCAGCCCCATTCCCAGACCGAGAACCAGCAGCGGCGGGAAGATCCCCGCCCAGTAGCCGGTGTGCACCCCGAGGCGGGTCAGCCACGCCAGACAGGCCGCCGCGATCAGCATCCCGCCCGGGACGATGAAGCGCGGTCCCGTGAAGCGGGGCAGGAACTGCAGCCCGATTCCCGCTCCTGCGATCGTCCCGCCGATCAGCGGCATAAACGCCAGGCCGGTCCTGACCGGGCTGTAGTGCAAAGTGAGCTGTAGGTAGTAGGTCAGAAACAGGAAGACCGCGAACATCCCGACGTTGGCGAGCATCAGCGCGGAGAGCGACGCGCCGCGGTCGCGATCGAGCAGGACCCGCAGCGGTAGCAGCGGGTTGCGGGCTCGGTTCTGCCACCACACGAACACGCTCAGCAGGATCACGCTGGCCCCGAGCGAGACCAACGTCACAGCCGCTGCCCAGCCGTTCGTCTGGGCACGGCTGAAGCCGAACACCAGCGCGAAGACTCCCAAGCTGACCAGCGCCGTGCCCAACACATCAAGTCGCTTGCGCTCGCGCGCGACGTCACGGTCGATCACCGCGAGCGCCCCGACAAGCGTGACGGCGGCGATCCCGAGATTCACGAACAACGTCGAACGCCAGTCAACATGCTCGGTCAGCACCCCGCCGAGCAACAGCCCAACAGCGCCACCGATCGCGCCGATCGCGCCGAACACGCTGAACCCCGTCGCCCGCTCCTTCGGATCGACAAACGTCACGGTCATCGTCGCCAATGCAGCCGGCGCCAACAGCGCACCACCAACACCCTGCAACACCCGGGCGATGAGCAGCACCGCGAAATCCGGCGCGGCGCCTCCGAGCCCCGAACCGAGCCCGAAGACGACCACCCCGATCAGCAGCGCGGTCCTGCGCCCGAGCCGGTCAGCGACCCGGCCACCGATCAACAACAAGCTGCCGAAGGCCAACGCATAGGCCGTGATCACCCACTGACGCGACGCATTCGAGAAACCGAGATCCCGCTGAGCGGCCGGCAGCGCGATGTTCACGATCGTCAGGTCAACCACGATCATCAACTGCGCCAAGCTGACCACGGCCAGAATCCACCAGCGACGCGGATCACGCGCACCCTCCAGCGCGGAACCCGTCGCCGCGACGTTGCCTCCGACATCAGACACGAAATCAGCTCCTTGAATTTCTCATTGATGTATTCGGCCAAGCCTTGCAGAGATCACTGAGATTGTCAACGACTAATTTTAGAATGACTTCCGAGCAAGCCGTCACACGGGGCATTGACGGCGGGGACACCGCCGGCCGCTGCTAGGCCGGGGGGGTGCCACGTGGCACACCCCCGCCGCTCCGCCGCCCCGCGTCGTCGAGATCACTCTTTCCTCGTGCTGCCGTCGAGGAGGCTGGAGAGTCGCTCAGCGGCGTTGTGGTCCAGGATGATCTGGTAGCCGCGACGGTGTGGGCGTGCCTCAGCGTCGTATCCCGTGGCGTGGGTGATCGCCTCCTGGAGTCGGGTCGCTGCGGCCGCCTGGTCGGGGTGGGGTTCCCGTCGCCGACGGCGAGGCTCGGAAGTTCGTGCGATTTCGGCTTCGAGGGCTCGGATTGACCACGCGGCGCTGGCGGCCTGTCGAGCGAGGACCCGCCGGCGGTGGTGGTCAGGTTCACTGAGCAGCGCTTTGCCGTGGCCCTTGGTCAGCGCGCCGCTGTCGATGAGGTCGATCGCCTCGTCGGGGAGGTCCAGCAGCCGGACGGTGTGCGCCAGATCGGCGCGGCTTCGCCCCAGACGCGCCGCGAGCCGGCCGGCGGTGAGCTTGAGGTCGTCGAGCAACAGCGCGATCGTCCGGGCCTCCTCGATCGGCGTGAGGTCTTGGCGAGCGACGTTCTCGATCAACGCCGTCTCTAAGGAGCCGGCGCCGTCGACCGGCGCCGGGATCGATGACTGGTGGGCGAGCCGGGCAGCGCGCCAGCGCCGTTCGCCCGCGACGAGCTCATAGCCGCCCGCTGGGCGGGGTTGGACGATCACCGGCTGCAGAACGCCGCGGTCGCTGATCGACGCCGCCAGCGATTGCAGCGACGCGTCATCGAACCGCCTGCGCGGCTGGTCGGGGTTGGGGTGAACGTCCGCAACCGGAACCGCACGCAGTCGGTACCCGCCTGGGCCGCCGTCGGTCACCGCGGTCCTGTCGTCGTCGGGATGATCGGGAGTCGCGCCGATCGGATCGTCGACCCGCAGCGACCTCCGCGGTATGGCGCTCATCAGACCTCGAGCCCGCTCAGCACGTCGATGACGGTTCGATAGGCGAGCGCGACGGCCCTGTCGGGATGGCTGACCGCCAGTGGCACGCCGGCCTCGGCTGAGCAGACCATGGCGGCCGACCGGGAGGGGATCCTGGCGACCGTCGCGAGGCCGGCGGCGATCAGCGCCGCCTCGATCCGTCGGCTGCTGCGACGATGCGCCTGCCATCGGGTCAGCACCGCGACGAGCAGTGGTGGGGGGACGCCGAGACGCGCGGTGAGCCGCGTGATGGTGTCGCGCAGCTCGAGGATCCCGTGAACGGAGGCGTCGTCCTCGCCGCTGACGGGCGCCAGGACGGTGTCGGCACACACCAGCGCGTTGACCGTCAACAACCCCAGATTCGGGGGCGTGTCGATCACGATCCACCGGTAAGCGCTTCGGACTGGGGCGAGCGCATCGTGCAGGAACCGTTCGCGGGCCATCTCTGACACGAGGCTCATTTCGATCCCGGCCAGCTCCCGAGCACCCGGGATCGCATCGACGCCGTGGACGCCGGTCACGATCGCGTCCCGCGCGCCGGCGCGACCAGCGAGCACGCCAACGAGGTTGACACCGAGCGACCGGACCTCGAGACCGAGCTGCCGCGTCAGCGCGTACTGCGGATCGGCGTCGATCACCAACACCCGCTCGCCGCCTGCTGCAAGCAGGACGGCAATGTTGATGGCGGTGGTCGTCTTGCCGACGCCGCCTTTCTGATTGGCCACGGCACACACCATCGCGATACCTCCAGGCTGATCGTTGACACGCAGACCGACACGGGCAGCGGGGATGACGGCAGCGGCGCACGAACGCGACCTATCGGCCACCCTCGACTCATCGCGCTGTGTCGAAGACGTAGTCATTGAGCAGCCATCGCCACGGACTGGGCCTCGCTGGCGAACCTGACAGCGGCGTTGGCTCGTGTGGCGCACTCGGCGATCACGCCGCCATAGCGCTGCCGTACCCAGCACCGCAGCTCGCCGCCAGCGTCGAGCAGGAGCGCGCCCTCGGCGTCGACGGCGACGATCTGCACGTCGGTCAGCCAGATCTCGAAGGCGCTCCGCCCGACTCGCTCGATAAGGAGTTTGCGGACCTGCTCCCCCGCGGCATGATCGCCCGGCCCGGGGACACCGAGGGTCCGGCGGACCTCCTCCAGGCTGACGGTCACCGGCCGCCGTCGACGACGACCTCGGGCCGTGAGGTAGGACTCCCTGATCGCGATCGACCCGCCTGAGCTCCCCCCTTCAGGGGGGCTGGGGGGGTGTTGTTGTGGTTCCGGGGTTCTGGGGTTCCTTCTCGTGCGCGCGTCGGGTGCCGGCGTTTCTGACGGGGTTTGTGCCGGGGTTTCCGCCCCATCCGGATCGAGAAGTGTCCGATCCTGACCGCCTTTCACGCCCGAAACCTCCGCGCCCGGTCGCGACGTCCTCCACGACGACGAGACCTCCGCGGACGAGCTTCTCGCGGGCCTCCAGGTAGCGACTACGCTTCAGCCCGGCACGCGACGCTGCCGCCGGCGCGCCCGGCCAGGCGCGGTTCTCGGCGTTGGCGAAGCTCGCCAGCGAGAACGCCACCAAACGCTCGCCGGCCGACAGATCGTCGCGCACCAAGGCCGCAGCGATCGCTTGCCGACTCATGGCGAGACCCCTGCCAGAGCGGCTGGGTCCCGCGCGCGAGCCGCCGTCCGGGATCGCGGTTCACCTTGGGCAGCGGCGATCGCCGCACCCCGCGGATCCGTCCACGGCGTCGGTAAACTGTGCCCTCGTCCTTCCACAGACTCAGAGCTTCGGTCGTTGGTTCGATCCTCCTCAGCTGTTGTCGCAGCTGACCGGGGGATCGAAGCCGTTAATGGGGGTAGGGCCGGCGGCGGTTGCCCGCGCTCCGGCGGCCCAGGGCGGCGGAGTTCGGGCCGGCGGAAGGAGTCGACCGTGTCCTGGCGAACGCAGACGGCGATGGCTGCCAGCGGTGAAGGCGAGGCACGTTCGGTCTATGTGGTGCAGCGCCACTTTCGACTTGTCCGGCGCGGTTATGACCCGGCTGAGGTCGACCGCCACCTCGAGCTCGTGAGCGAGTGGTTTCGTCAGAGTCGCGCGGCGGAGCAGGCCCGCGAGCTCGAGAAGACGCTCCAGGCCCGCGAGCGGGCCATGGCCGAAAGGGAGGACCGGGCGCACCGGCTGGTCGAGGGCAGACGTCTGGAGGCGGAGGCCACCCTCCGTGGCGCCCGGTTAAGAGCCCGCGCGGATACCGAGGCGGCTTCACTCGCGGTCCGGGAGAGCGAACGGGCCGCCGCGGAGCGCCTGAGTGAGGCCGACGCGGTGCTCGTGCAGGCGCGTGAGGAGGCTGAACGCCAACGCGCCGCTGTGCTCACAGAACGCGCCGAGATTCTTGACCGGGCGCGGCTTGACGCCGCCGCGGCGGAGATCATCCACGAGGCAGAGAGCAAGGCTCAGCAGATCGTCGCCCAGGCTGAGATTCGGGCCGAACAGGTCGTAGCCGAGGCGGAGCAGCGAGCCGAGCACGAGCTGTTGACCGCGCGCACGGCCGCCGAGCATCTGCTCGCCGCGATGCGAGCGGAAGCTGCGGAGGAGGTTCGCGAGCTGCGAGCGCACGCCGAGCGAGACCTGCAGTCCTTCGTCGAGCGCCGCCACCGCGAGGTCGACCGGCTGGTCGACGCAGCACGCCGCGAGCGTCGTCGCGCCGACGGGGACTCTGAGGACTGAAGGCGGATCGGCGGCAGCGTGCGCGGGTCGGCCGGTGGCCGGCGACGATTGCGCCGGCCACCAGCGGGCCCGTGGGTCTGATCAGAAGATGCGGACAGCCACCTCGGCGGGGGCGTCGAACAGCTCGTTGAGCTCGTCGTCGAGCTTGACCAGCGTCAGCGAGGCGCCGGCCATGTCCAGCGACGTGCAGTACTCACCGACATAGCTGCGGGTCACGTTGATCCCGCGGCCGGCGAGCTGCTGGTGAGCGCGCCCGTAGAGAATGTAGAGCTCAGAGATCGGGGTGCCGCCCAACCCGTTGATCATCAGCGCGACATCGTCGCCGGACTTGTAGGGCAGATCGGATGCGACCGCCTCCAGCAGCTCGTCGATGATCGTGTCGGCGTTGGCCAGCTTCTCGCGCCGTCGTCCCGGCTCACCGTGGATCCCGACACCCATCTCCATCTCGTCCTCACCGAGCGCGAACAGCGGCGAGCCCTTGGCCGGCGGCGTGCACGAGGTCAGCGCCATCCCCATCGTCCGGGTCACGGCGTTGACACGCTCCCCCAGCGTGACCAGCGCGTCGAGCTCGGCGCCCTTCTCAGCCGCCGCGCCGACCGCCTTGATCACAAAGAAGTTGCCGGCCACACCACGCCGGCCGACCGTGTAGGTGGAGTCCTTGACCGCCACGTCGTCGTCGACGATCAGCGTCGCGATCTTGATGTCCTCGGCCTCGGCCAGCTCGCGCCCCATGTCGAACGCCATCCGGTCGCCGGTGTAGTTGTTGATGATGTGCAGCACGCCCTTGGGGCTGTTGAGCAGCTTGGTCGTCTCATACACGTAGTCCGACGGCGGCGCCGCGAACACGTCACCCGGGCAGGCGGCATCCAGCATCCCCTTGCCCACCACCATCACATGCGCCGGCTCATGACCCGAACCTGAGCCCTGCACGATCGACACCTTGTCCTCGCGCGGCGCATCGGCCCGCATGATCAGGTTGTACTCCGGGACATAGCGGAGCGTCCCCGGGTTGGCCAGCTCGATGCCCTTGAGCATCTCCGGCACGAACCGCAGGGGGTCGTTGACGAACTTCTTCACTGTCTCTCCTCTCGAGTGACCTGCCTTGGTTTTCCCGCGCGTGTTCCCTCCCGGAACAAACCCGTTCACAGCCCCCCGATCGCGCCGCGCGGGCGTGTCGGACGCGTCAGGCGAGCTCCAGCTCGGCCTGCTGCCACGCCGTGCTGATTGCCTCGAGCATGACTGCGACACCGACCGCCCCGGCGTCGGCGGAGCCGCGGCTGCGTTCCCCCGTATAGGCGGCGCGGCCCCGCTGGGCCAGCATCCCCTTGGTCGCCTCGGCACTCTCCCTCGCCGTGGCGGCGGCCCGTTCAAGCGCGACCGCCGATCCCTCGCCGAGGCCGGCCTCCAGCTCGTCGACCGCTGGGACGAGCGCGTCGAGCAGCGTCTTGTCGCCGAGGTCGGTGTTGCCGCGCTGTTTGATCCCGTCGATCGCCGCCCGCAGCGCCGCGATCACCTGCTCGCCGGTCGGCTCGGGCACATTGCTCAGCGCTCCGCCGGCGCGCAGGAACGCGGTGCCCCAGATCGGCCCGGAGGTACCCCCGATCCGCTTGGACAGGACGATCGCCGTCTTCTTGAGCAGCCCGCCGACGTCGGTGTACTCCATCGACTGCCAATCCGACAGCACGATCTCGAAGCCACGCGCGAGCGAGTAACCGAAGTCACCGTCGCCCGCCACCGCGTCGAGCTCGCAGAAGTACGTCTCGTTGTCGACTGCGGTCTGGGCAACGGTGCGGACGACGAGCTCGCCGCGGCTCAGCGCTGTCTCGCTCATACAGCCTCCTTGTGCAGTAGAGGTTCGGTGCGGCAGGCGTCGAGGTCGGCGAGCGTGACCAGCTCGCCGGGCTCGGCTGCGCCGCGATTGGCCAGCACACGTGCTCCTTGGCCGGGGTCTCCGAGGCTCGACACGACGAGCACGGCCTCGCTGAAGTCCTCCTCGGCGGTGTAGCTCGACACGGTCACCACACAGCGCAGCCCGGCGCGGTCCGCCGCGAGCAGCCCGTTGCGCGAATCCTCGACCACGATCGCGTCGCGGGCCTCGAGCCCGAGCCGCTCCAGCGCGAGCTCGTAGAT
>JBELAG010000469.1:0-3920 GCA_049509055.1 Solirubrobacteraceae bacterium | reverse complement strand
CCGTCCTGCGCCGCCAGAGCGCCGCCACCTCGACGCTGCTGCGCGACGGCGGGCTGGTGTTCTCCGCGCTGTCGCGCTCGCCGTCGGCGCTGCAGGGGTTCGTCACCAACTCCAACGCGGTGTTCGCCGCCACCGCGTCGCAGAACACCGCGCTGGCGGCGACGATCAGGGCGTTCCCGGCCTTCCTGGGCCAGACGCGCACGACGATCGACCGGCTGACGACGTTCGCGCAGACCACCAAGCCGCTGATCGACGAGCTGCGGCCGTCGGCAGTGGCGCTCAACCCGGTGCTGGCGGGCACCAAGACGCTCGCGCCCGAACTGCGCACGCTGCTCGTCGACGTCGGACCGCTGGACCGGGCGGCCCAGGCCGGCTTCCCGGCGCTGGAGCGGTTCCTCACCGAGAGCATCCCGTTCCTGGTCGCGCTCAAGCCCTACCTCGGCAACCTCGTGCCGGTGATCGACTACATCGAGGCCTACCGGCGCGAGATTGCGGCATTCTTCGCCAACAGCACGGCGACCACTCAGGGCGTGGCGGCCGGCGCCTCCGGAGGAAACCTCCATTACCTGCGGATCTCCAACCCGATCAACCCCGAGCTGCTGGCCGCCTATCCCCAGCGGCCGTCGACCAACCGCAGCAACCCCTACCTGGAGCCCGGCGGCTACCTCAAGCTGCTGGCGGGCCTACCGGTGTTCGGCAGCTACCTGTGCACCGACCATCCGTTGCCGACGTTCGCGCCCTCGCTGTCGGCGAGCACAACTTCGGTGACCGGCACCGTGTTAACACTCGCGCAACTTCTTTCGCAGTACTACTACACCGCCACTCCCGGTGGCCCGGCCTGCACCGCGCAGAGTCCGCTCGGCGCGCAGACCACCGGCCAAGACCAGGCTTTCCCCCAACTGCAGCCGCTCCCGTGAGCGCGGCGCGCCGATCCTGACCGCACCCGCGGGCAGACACCACCAACCAACCACAAGAGGAGGAGTCCCTTGCGACGAATAATGGTTCTCGTGACGGCCGTGGCCGTGCTCGCCAGCGCAGCGACGGCGTACGCTGCGCTGAACACCTATCAGGCGAGCTTGTCGTTCACGACGAAGTCCGCCGGCACCGCGGCCAAGCCCGTCCCGGTCGGCTTCACGCAGAAGATCGTGGCCACCGGCACCGGCGGCAACCGCACCGCGGTCCTGCTCGACATCAAGACCAAGGTCTACGGGTTGAAGGTCGACTCCAAGGACTTCCCGACGTGCTCGCTGAGCTCGATCGCCACGGCGCAGTCCGACACCGCGTGCCCGAAGAAGGCCCTGGTGGCGACCGGCGCGATCACCGCCTCGCTCGGCAAGTCGACCGACTTCTCGATCGCCGGCACCGCGTGTGATCCCGAACTGCACGTCTGGAACAGCGGCGCCGGAAAGCTGGCGTTCTTCTTCGTCGACACGCCCACCCACCCATGCCTCGGCGGCGCCCTGCATACCGGTCAGGTCGGCCCGTATCCCGCCACCTACAAGACGTCGGGCAAGTACCTGATCGTCGACGTCCCGATCCCGGCCTATGTCGACTTCCCGCTCGGCACGGCGGGCGGTCTGGCGGGCTCGCTCACCGGCGAGACGCTCGACTGGCTGAAGTCGACCACCACGGTCAAGGGCAAGACCGTCGCCGCGATCTCCTCGGTCGCCTGCTCGGGCTCCGAGCGCCCGTACTCGACGACGTTCACGGCCACGCTGCCGACGACCAACGCCACCGGGCCCGTGGCGACGCGCCCCAGGAGGCGGGGTCGAAATGTAGGTAAATAGGCCGAAGATCGACCCCACCGTCGAAAGGGGGGCGCCCCGGGGCGCGGCGGCGCGGGCGCGGGGCCCGCGCCGGCCTAGACGGGCCTAGACGACCTCGAAGCGCTCGGCCCGCTGGGCCTCGCGCTCGGACTCGGTCAGCATCCGCGTGAACAGGTGGAGGTAGACGAGCGCGGTCCCCATCACGATCGACTGCTCGAGCGCCATCGCCAGGCCGGCCATCGACTGGTCCTCGGACGGCGACAGGCCCCAGTAGTGGACGGGAGGAACTCGATGTAGTCGCAGTTCCCGTGGTCCCCGCCGGCGGCTGATTGCCAATGCGAACGGCCGATTGGGGACACCGATCAACTGCCCGACCGGCGCTCGGCGGGGGATGGGGCGGACCGCTGTTCGCCGTTGATCGGAAAGCCCGTGTTCCGGGGCTGGCGGTGGCCATGAGGAGCTCCCCGTGGCCGCCAGTCGGAACGCCTCGTTTGATGGCCGGAGTTGCTCCCATGGCTGGCCGCGGTTCTCCCAACGATTTGACCTGAGGACCCGGGTCGTCTGGCGCACGTGGTTGTCGGCGGCGACTCGACGATGCCGACTGTGCAGAGTCGCTACCGGCGCGTCCGACACAAATCACCGCGACCGGGATGTCGACGCGTGTCCCCGACATGGATGGTGACGTTCGTCGGGAAGAACGCGTTGAGGTCAGGGTTGTCCGCGGCCAACTTCTTGACGGCGCGGCCGGGGCGGGGACGAGCTTCGCCGCGTTCGGCGGGATCCGGTCGACAGCCTGAGCGTCCGCTGCGCCCGCGCTCGAACTCGAGCGCTTGGCCACGGACGCGCTGACGCCGGTCCGCCGGCGCTGACGAGCGCTGCTGTGCCCACACCGTTGCAGCCTGGCGTGAGCTGTGGCGACCGTCCGCCGTCCACGGATCCCGTGTGTTGGCGACGCTGCCGTATTGTCATGCGAACGCGGGCAGATACGGCGTCGCTGGACGGTCGGGATAGGGGTCGCCTCAACGTCACACCGGCGACCCGGCGGCCCGGCGCACTCGCTATTTGAAGGGGACGGTGACCGGCCCGGGCACCTTGGAGAACACCGCTACGAAGTCGCGGTCGTCGGGGGTGAGGTAGCGGTCGGGGGATTGCTGGGGCTGGGGTTCGACCATCGAAGGCCCGAGGCCGTTCTCGTGAGAGTAGGTGATCATTGTGTGCCATTCGGGGTTGATGTCGAACTCCATCCCGCGAACCGCCCCAATGTGCTGAAGGATCTGGGCGAGCGAGATCACCGTCGCCTCCGACGCGACGATGAACATCACGTTGCCGTGGGCGTCGACGCCGACGGCGGTGCGCGGGGTGAAGGTGACGCCGCCCAGGGTGTAACCCCACTGGATGCTGTTCGGGTCAGTGTTTAGCTCGGGGTTGATCTTGCCGTCCCAGAGGATCGGGGTCAGGCTTTGGCGTGCCCAGGCGATATTGGCCGGCGCGTTCGGCCCGCCGGTCCACCTGACGATGTTCACGGTTCCGTCGCGGTAGCCGACGAGCGTGGCGTTGCCATCAATCAGCGGCTCGTTGGTGTGGCCGTTGACGGCCGAACCGTTGTTGGTGTCGACGTGCGTGAAGGCGCCGTTGAAGGTGGCGAGCAGTCGGTAGCGCTGATCGACGGGAACCATCATCGGACCCCGGTCGACCGCGCTCGGTGGCTCATAGCGGCCGGGGTAGTAGGCGAGGTCGGTGCGGGTGTGGTCGATCCACAGGACGTAGGCGACGATGGAGGGGTACTCCGTGCTGGGCCGGTATGTCGTCACGAGCACCGGCGGCCGGCCATCAACCGATGGACCCGTACGCTGCCAGACGCCTTCGCCGGGCAGCGGCGTGGCGAACACCGGTTTGATCGGTGGCGGCGCGTAGGCGACGTGCTTGGCGTGTTTGACCAAAGGCCGTATCGGGCTGAGCCCGACGCTGGGCAGGCGCTTTAGCCCAGGGCCTCCCTTGCGGGGCGTGCTCGCCGTGTAGCGCTCGGCCGTGTCGATGATCCAGTTGCCGAAGGGCACGTCGTCGCGCACCCACTCCGCGGAGCGCTCGGAGAAGGTCTCGCTCGTCGGCTTGAGCATGTAGCTCGCGTAGGAGATCCCGAAGTAGAGGACCACC
>JBELAG010000468.1:0-3920 GCA_049509055.1 Solirubrobacteraceae bacterium | reverse complement strand
AGGTCGACCTGCCCGACCAGGCCGGCGAACAATGACGCCGCGGTGAAGATCGACAGCCCGAGGATGAACAGGCGCCGCCGGCCGAACACGTCGGCGAGCCTCCCACCGGCCAGCAGCAGGCCTGCGAACACGAGGATGTAGGCGCTCACCACCCACTCGATCCCCGACTGGGAGAGATGCAGATCGCGCTGCATCGTCGGGATCGCCACGTTGATGATGTTGTTGTCCAGGTACGTCATGAAGGTGGCCAGCGCGACCGCGATCAGCGTCCAGCGCCGGCCACGCAGGCGTGACGAGACCGGCGGGCGAGGGGTGGAGATGGTGGTGGAGGAGGGGGTGCTCACGGCGGGACCTTTCGTTGGAAGCGGCGGCGCGGCGGTGCGGCGGAGTCGACTATCTGCCGTAGATGTACGCCGTATAGTACTGTACGGCGTATAGTTGTCAAGCATGACCGTCAGGACCGCACGGCGAACGAAGGCCAAGCTCGATCGCGAGCAGGTGATCGACGCGGCGCTGCGCCTCGCCGACGACGACGACGGCGGCCTCGAGGCGATCAGCTTCCGCCGTCTGGCCGACCAGTTCGGTGTCACGCCGATGGCGCTCTACTGGCACTTCGAGGACAAGGACGCGCTCCTCGGCGCGCTGGCGGACCGGATCTGGAGCCGGGCGGCCGCCGAGCTGGAGCAGGGCCTCGCGCGCACGCCGGCGCTTGACGGCTGGGGAAAGCTGCGGCTGATCGCACAGGCCCTGGTTGACGCGATGCGACCGCACCCCGCCGTCGCCGAGCTCGTTCCCAGCCGCGTGGTGTCATGCGAGGCGGGGCTCGGGGTTACCGAGCTCGCGCTTGGGCTGCTCGCCGACGAGGGCTTCGACCCCGCCCTCGCCGCCGATCTCGCCAGGTTCGTGCTCTCCAGCGCGGTGATGCTCGTCAGCACCCAGGCCGGGGTCGAGATCGCCGATCCCAGCGAACGCCCCGAGCACCAACGCCGCAAGCGGATCGCGCTGGCGTCGCTCCCGCTCGATCGCTATCCCCACATCATCGCCTCGGCCGAGCACCTGACCGACTGCGAATCGCCGGACGCGTGGTTCACCCGCGGCCTGGACGCGATCATCGACGGCGTCCGCGCCCAAGCCCCGTCCTGACGCCGGCGATGAGCGGCAACGGTCGCGGCCGCACGCGAGATGCGGGCGTGCGCACACCCGGCTCGATCCCCGATCGGTGTGATCTACTGCGACGCGCAATCCAAGCGAGTCGACGGGAGGAGAATCAGAGATGGCGTTGCGCACGACGGTGGTCGGATCGTGGTGGAAGCTCGACGAGCACGAGGACGATCTCGCCCGGTATCACCGGGGCGAGCTGTCGGCGGCCGACGGCGAGGACCTGCTCAACCGGGCGGCCTCGGCGGCGATCGACGAACAGCGCAGGCTCGGCCTCCAGGAGTGGACCGGCGGCGAGTACTTCACCGACAACTTCATCGATCACATGCAGCGCGTCCTGCACGGGATCGAGGTCGACAGACCGGACGAGCCTGACCCGTTCGATTACGACGACCTCGCTCACGCCGTGATCACCGGCGAGATCTCGGCCCCTGACGGACTCGGCTACGCCCGCGCCTACCGCCGGGAGGCGCAGCTGCCCGGCGGCGTGCGCAAGGCGACGGTCGTCGGCCCGCTGGAGATCGCCGTCCACGCACAGGGCGCACGCGACGAGCTGATGCGGCAGATGCCGAACCTGATCGCGATCGTCAACGGGGAGATGCGTGACCTGGCGGCCGCCGGATGCCCGCACATCCAGCTCGACGTCCCGATCTTCGGCGTGCTGATCAACGCCGGCGACATGACCGCCGCGGACGCTGCTCGGATCGTCGCCGCCTGCTTCGACGGCGTCGAGGGCGTCTTCCGGGGTGTGCACCTGTGCAACGGGAACTTCAAGGGCCGGCCGATGTCCGCCGTTGTGCGCAACGCCACGTGGGTTCCCTTCCTCCAGCAGCTCGACGGGGTGATCGACGTCGCCTCGCTGGAATGCAGCTACTTCGCCGAGTACCTCGAGCGCGAGGCGTTCGCCGCGCTACCGAAGAGCATCGAGCTCGCCGCCGGGATCGTCGACGAGGCCAGCTACGGGATCGAGACGGTCAAGAAGGTGCGTGACCGCGCAGCGGACTGGGCGCGCGTCGTCGGCGAGGACCGACTCTGGATCTCGCCCTCGTGCGGCTTCGGGCGCCACCCCGCCCGCAGCCGGCCGGTCCTGCAGGCCAAGATCGAGCACATGATCGAGGCGGCCGACTCGTTCTAGACCAGGCTGCCTCAGGTCGACGTGTTCCTGGAGCTCGTGCTCGAGCCCCACGCGCGGTGACCACGCGCGCCGGCCGGCCGCGCGGCCTGGGTACGCTGGGTCGATGCGCGAGATCCGCCGGGTCACGGTCGTCGGCGCCGGCACGATGGGGCAGCAGATCGGCTTCCAGTGCGCCGGCCACGGCGTCGACGTGGTGCTCTATGACCTGACCGACGCTGCGCTGGAGTCCGCACGCGAACGTATCGACATCTACGCCGAGGGGCTCATCGCCGCCGGCGTCGTCGGTGCGGCGCAGCGCGACAGCGCGATGACGAAGATCAGCATGACCACCGATCCGGCCGTCGCCGCGGCCGATGCCGACCTGATCAGCGAGGCGGTGCCCGAGGACCCGCAGCTCAAGGGCCGGGTGCTCGCCGAGTTCGACGCGCTGTGCCCGCCGCGAACGATCTTCGCCACCAACACCTCGACGCTGCTGCCCTCGCAGTTCGCCGGCGCGACCGGCCGGCCCGATCACGTGATCGCGATGCACTTCCATCTCCCGGTGTGGATCAACAACCTCGCCGACGTCATGCCGCACGAGGGAACCGCGACGCAGGTGACCGAGCGCGTGGTGCAGTTCGTACGGGATATCGGGCAGGTCGCGATCGAGCTGCGCAAGGAGCACAACGGCTACGTCTTCAACGCCATGTACTCCGCCGCCAACCGCGAGGCGATCGCCATGGCCGAGCAGGGGGTGGCGTCGATCCAGGACATCGACCGCGCGTGGATGCACGTGACCAAATCGCGGCAGGGACCGTTCGGCGCGCTCGACGCGGTCGGCATCGACACCGCGTGGCAGATCGCGGACTACTGGGCGCGCCAGCCGTCGTCAGACCCCCAGGTGGCCCGCAACGCGGCCTTCCTCAAGGCCTACGTCGATCGCGGCGAGCTCGGGATGAAGGCGGGGCGGGGGTTCTATAGCTACCCGGATCCGGAGTTCGCCCGCCCCGGGTTCACCGAGGGCGCCTGACCCGCCGGGGATGACCAATATCCTCCCAGGACGGGATGTGCGACGCGGGCGGAGCATGAGCGAGCACTCGGGATCGACGACGAACGGAGTTGCCGGCCACGACACGGTCGCGGCGCTGTTCGCCGCCGGCGGCGAGAACGGCGCCCTGATGGCGGCCGTGGACTGGGGCGCGACGTCGCTCGGCGAGCCCGAGCAGTGGCCGCTGAGCCTGCGCACCGCGGTCAGCGTGTGCCTGGAGTCCCGCTTCCCGATGCTCATCTGGTGGGGACCGGAGCTCGTCATGATCTACAACGACAGCTACCGTGGGATCCTGGGAGCGGCCAAGCACCCGAGTGCGATGGGGCAGGCGGGCGCGGACTGCTGGCCCGAGATCTGGGACGTGATCGGGCCGATGCTGCGCGGCGTCCTGGAGGAGGGGGCGGCGACCTGGTCCGAGGACCAGCTGCTGCTGCTCGACCGCAACGTCGAGGAGGAGGAGTGCTACTTCACCTTCTCCTATAGCCCGATCCGCGACGAGGCCGGCGGGGTCGGCGGGGTGTTCACCGCGGTGTTCGAGACGACCGAGCGCGTCGTCGGCGAGCGCCGGATGCGCTGCCTGCGCGAGCTCGCCGAAGCGCG
>JBELAG010000467.1:0-7378 GCA_049509055.1 Solirubrobacteraceae bacterium | reverse complement strand
GGCGGCGGCGCGCGCCGACGCCTTCCCCGACGAATGAGCGGATCGGGAAGGGGGCTTCGCTCGTTGGGCCCGGTACCTATCCGGCAAGGATGGACGAGCAGCTTGCCCACCGCGAGAACCCGGCCGGCCGCGACGCCGGCGGTGTCGACGGCTGGACCGAACTGGCCGTCGAGAACCCCACGTTCCTGCTCGAACGGCTGGGCAGCGAATGCGGCGATCTGCAGTTCCTGCGCGAACTGACCGTCAACGGACTCGACGCGATCGCCGCGCACCCCCATCCCGCCGGCGGCCGGGTCGTGTGGGATCTGGACTGGCAGCGCGCCGAGGCCTCCGGCGGTCGGGTGCGCAAGCTGACGGTGACCGACACCGGCACCGGCATGCGACCCAACCAGCTCGGGCGCTACATCAACCAGCTGGCCGCCAGCAGCCGCGAGCAATCCCACACCGCCAACTTCGGCGTCGGCGCCAAGATCGCCGCCGGATCACGCAACCCCCACGGACTGGAATACCGCTCCTGGCAGAACGGCCACGGCGCGCTCGTCCGCTTCAAACGCCACCCCGACGGCCGCTGGGGCCTGCAACCCCAACCATGGCCCGACGGCCACCACGACTACTGGCGTTCGCTCGGCGAGCCCGACAAGCCGTGGCTGCTGCGCGGCCAGGACCACGGCACCCAGGTCGTGCTGCTCGGCCGCCACGAACGCGACGACACCACCCAGGCGCCTGAGAGCGTGACCGACGCGCGTCAGCTCTGGATCACCCGCTACCTCAACAGCCGCTTCCGACAGTTCCCGGACGGGATCGAGGTGCTCGTCCGCGACCACCACGCCTGCGGCCAGGCCGGACAGCTCACCCCCGCGGATGGGGAGCGCCCTCACGTCGAGCGCCACGCCGTCGATGGCGGTGCCGTTGAGCTCAGCGACGCGGTCGCGTGGTGGTGGGTGCTCGATGACGACCACCGCGCCCGCCGCCGCGAGGCCGGCACCTGGACCTCCAGCGGCCACGTTGTCGCCGTGCACGGCGACGAGCTCTACGACCTGCTCGCCGCGACCCGCGGCGGGTACGGACGCCTGCAGGACTTCGGCGTCCGCTTCGGCTATGAACGCGTCGTCATCCACCTCGCACCCCACGTCGAACCACACCGGCTGCAGGCCAACACCGCCCGCACCATGCTCCTGCTCGACCACGAGCCCCTCCCGTGGACCCGTTGGGGCGAGGAGTTCGCCGCCGCGATGCCCGACGAGATCCGCCGACTCCAGGAGCACGCCGCCAGCATCGACGCCACCCCACGCCAGGACGCGATCCGCAGCCGCGTCGCCTCGATCCTGCCGCTGTACCGCCTCAGCCGCTACCGACCCACCCCGGCACCCCGCCCATCACCCGCCACCGGCGACCGCGACGACCCGCCGAACAGGACACGCCGATCCAAGCCGGCGGCGCCCGTCGCGCCGTCGACCAAGAACGCCGACAGGATCATCACCGACAGCGCCGCGGCGCCCAACCCCACCGATGGAGCGCTGCCCGCTGATTGCCGCGACCGCGAGGATGGCGCGGACGCGATCGTGGACCTGCCCGACGTGGCGTGGATCTCGGCGCGCGACGGCACCCGCGCCGCCGGCGACCTCGAAGACCAGGCCGCCCGCTACCACCCCGCCCGCCACGAGCTCACCGTCAACGCCGACTTCCGTGCGATCGACGACCTGACCGCCCACTGGCGGCAGCGCTACCAGGGCGTGCCCGGCGCCCACGCCGTGATCGAAGCCCACGTGCGCGAATGGTGCGAGCAGGTGCTCGTCGAGGTCGTCCTCGCAGCCCGCAACTCCATCTGGAGCGACGAGCAGCTCGACGCGCTTCTCTCACCCACGTCGTTCACTGCCGCCCTGCTGCCGAGGCATCTGCTCCACGCAATGCTCCGGAAACGCCTCGCTCAGAAGCTCGGGGCACCAGACCCGCGAGCCGTCGACGTCGACACGCCCGACGATCGCAACCGATCGCGGAGCCCTGCCCAGTCCGACAAGAACCGAAGGAACGCTCGATGAAGCGAGCCGTCTCGGACCGAGTGCGCCAGCTCGCCGTCGAGCTCGAGCGCCGGTTCGCCCAGGACGCCGACCTCGCCCACACGCTCAACGACGCCCATCGTCGGCTCCTGGACGCCAACAATCGCCTGTGGTCAGGCCTTCACCGCGATGGGCTCCGCGCCCTCGCGGCGAGTATCCGGCGTCCAAGGCTGCGCAATTCGACGCCACGGTCCGTGGTCGATCGCAGGTGCTCGACTCCCCCGATGTGCTCGGCGCCGTCCAAGCGGTGCATCGGCAGATCCACCCAGCGCACTGTGACTACCAGCAGGTCGCGGAAGATCGCCGGTGACTCGCGGCCGACATCGGCGAGATCGTCCTCACATTCGCCGTCGAACTGGTCGCGGCCGGCTGGTCTGAGCAGGAGGCGCGCGACGCGAACCTGCACGGACACGCTGGCTCGGGGCGAGCGTAGCGATGCTCGCTCCCGCCCGCTTGCCCGACCCGAAGAACACCCGTGCACCTGGGACGCGCGAGCCCGGCCGTAGTGGTCGCGTCCGCGGAACGCCAGGCTGCCTGTCGACGGCTTCGCGAATCGTCTTGCTGTGGACCCTGGCGCGTAGCGGGTCACGGCTCCGTCATTCGTTGACGCTCGGGAGACCGAGTGGCAAATGGTCGGTTCCCACATGCTCGGCGGCGAGCTCCTGCACCGCCGGGGCGTTGTGTTCAAGCATCTCACCGCCCGCGGTGTCAGCGAGGGTCGAGCCGAGGCCGGCAATGCCTCACCCGCGCTGACCAGCTGCAGGACTCCGTTGCGCGGTCGTGCTCCACGACGACGGACCGCAGCGCCGGCCGGCCGGATCGCCATCTTCCGCCGCCCGCGAGCCCGAGCAGGAGCGATCTGGTGCATCGGTTTGAATGGGCCCCCGGAGCCACTCAGGGGCCTAAACCCCGCCGAATCGGCCGGAAATGAGCCGAATTCACGCTTGACCTTCGCCGCTCGATTTCGTGCTGATTTGCAGGCATAAGTGGGCGATTGCGCGTGAGAGCGGGATCGCCTCCGGAGCGGAAGGTCGCAGGTTCAAATCCTGCCGGGCGCGTTCAGTGCTGCCCGGGCGCGCGGCGAGGGGCTCGCGCCACGGAGGCGGCGCCGACGTGCTCGAGCCGGGCTCGCCGCGATCGCGTCAAATCGTCCCCGCGACCGCGTCCACCCGGTCGTCGCTGTGACCCGCTCACCGCCGGGCGGCTCACCTCCTCTGACGAGGGGTCACGATCCCGCCGTCGCTGAGATCCTTTCGGAGCGGAGGCGTGTTCTCGGCGAACCGCGCGGACCGCACTGCCTTCGCAGGTCCCCGTCAACCTGTGCGCTTATCGGTCGGGGGCCGGCGGCCGCTCATCCTGCAGGGTCGCCCCTTCGGCCAGCACGTCAGGCTCCGCCCGGCATCGCCTCCTTCCCCCATCCCGCGATCCACGCGAACAGGCGCGGGCCGAAGTCCCGGGCCGGGTTGATCGCGTATCCGGCGTTCGCGCCGAACGAGATCCCGATCGCCATGATGATCATGCCGATGACGAACGGACCCATGTTCGACCCGACCGGCAGGTTGAACTCATCGGTCACCGCGCAAATGAACAACACGAGAAAGAACGTCCCGACGATCTGGTCGATCAGCGGACCGAGGACGCTGTGAAAGTACGACGCTGGGAACGTCGCGAACGTACTGTACGTGCTTATCGAGGCCGCCGTCCCCTTGACGATGTGCTCCGCTTGGTCGTAGTGGTTGATGGCGTTGTTGTAGACCAGGAACACGAGCGCGGCACCGACGAACGCGCCGAGCACCTGCGCCCCCCAATAGCCGAGCACCTTGCTCCACGGTAACTGCCGCCTGATCGCAGCCATCAGCGTGACCGCTGGATTGATGTGCGCGCCAGTGATCCCGCCCGAGACGTACACGGCGAACGCCACCGCGAGTCCCCACCCCCAGGTGACCAGCAGCCAATCTCCAGACGAATTGAGAATGTTGCCGTACGTGCCACGCCCGGACCCTGGGAGCGCCCACAGCATGGCCACCACCCCATCGCCCAGACAGATCAAGATAAAGGTGCCGAAGAACTCGGCCCACAACTCTCCGATAAAGCCCTGCCGCCAGCGAAGCGGCAACGGTCGGATCGTCCTTGCCTGACTTACGGTTGCCACACAACCTCCTCCGAAAGGCTAGGTTCAGGTGATTGCGTCCGGGCGCCCGACGAGCCGCAAGGCTCCGGCCCAGGAACGCTTCGCGCCACGCCATTGGCTGACCTCAAACTGGCACCACCCTCGGATCCTCTTCCACTCGAACCAGGAGCGACCAGATTCCATCGACGGCGCGGCGAGACTATCAATCGGCCTGCGGCGAGGTCAACCGGATACCGACCTGCGAGAGCGCGCCGCGCGACTGGATGGGCACCGGGCGGGTTCTCCGTGCTTCGGTCCGGAGCGCTGCCCTGCGCTCGCCGGCCGCACGCACCAGCAGGGGTCGACATCGCGACGCCCAGACGTTCGGATTCCCACGGCGCGCGGCGAGGCGCTCGATCACCGTGCGGGGCTCGCCCGACGCGGTTGACGAGAGGCATATGATGGTCCCCGACCTTGCCTCGACCCTCGGAGGGCAACGATGTTCTGGCTTTAGCTCTCGGCCGGCGTGTTCGCGAATGACAAGGTCATGGGAACCAGCGAGTCCGGAGCCGAGCCAATCAATCGTTCAGCGATCCAGCGCCGAGAGCTGTGATGCCGGCTTCTGTCGTGGCGCCCCAGAAGCCGTTGGTCCGCGACGTGCTCTTGCGCGATGGATCGACGATGCGCTTCCAAGCCGCGGCGCCGCTGGATTTTGACGACATCAAGGCTTTCTATGATGGCCTGTCGCGTGACAGCCGCTATCTTCGCTTCCACGGCTTTGGGCGGACGGACACAGCCGCGCTCGCGGACGCGCAGGCCAGCGGCGCTGATCGCCTGGCGCTGATCGGCCGACACGACAGCCGGGTGGTGGCCGTCGCCGGCTACAACGGGTTGCGCGAGCCCGGTGTGGCCGAGGTCGCCTTTGCGGTCGCTGACGATGATCAGCGGCGCGGGATCGGGATGCGGATGCTCGAGCAGCTCGCGGCGATCGCGGCGGGCCGCGGGATCCACCGCTTCGATGCGGAGGTCATGTTCGGCAACCGGGCGATGCTGGACGTGTTCGAGCACGCCGGCTTCGCCGTCCGACGGCGGGGTTCGGCTGGCGAAGTGACGGTGACGCTGGATATCACCCCGACGGACGCGCTGCAGGAGCGGATCGGCGAGCGCGACCATGTCGCCGCGATCGCATCGTTGCGACCTGTCCTGGCGCCCTCGTCGGTAGCCGTGGTGGGCGCCGCGAGCACGCCGGGCAACGTCGGTCGGGCGGTGCTGGCGAACATCATCGCGGGCGGCTTTGAGGGCGTGGTGACGCCGATCAACCGTGCGGGGGGTGTCGTGTGCTCGATGCGGGCCGATCGGAGCCTCGCCGAGCTGGAGGTTGCTCCAGAGCTCGTGATCATCGCCGCCGCCGGCGGTGAGGTGCTCGAATTCGCCGCCGAGGCGGCAGCGCACGGAGCACGAGCGCTGCTCGTTCTCCCGCCCGGTCCCGAGCAGGAAGGAGTCGAGGCATCCGCGGCGCGAGAGCAGAAGCTGCTGGAGATCGTCCGGGGCGCGGGCCTGCGGATGGTCGGGCCGAGCTCGTTGGGCGTGCTGAACACCGCCACAGGGGTCAGTCTGAACGCCACGTTCACCGGCGCCAGCGTGCGCGAGGGAGGTCTGGCGATCGGCTCGCCATCAGGCGCGGTCGGGATCGGGTTGCTCGGGCATGCGGCGGCTCGGCAGCTGGGGGTCTCGACGTTCGTCTCCCTTGGCACTCGCGCCGACGTCTCGACGAATGACCTGCTCGAGTGCTGGGAGCACGACGAGCGGACGTCCGCGGTGGTTCTGTACGTGGAATCGTTCGGCAGTCCTGAGCGCTTCACCCGGATCGCTCGGCGGGTGTCGCGCAGTAAGCCGATCCTGGTGGTCAAGGGGCGTCGACGAGCCGAGCGGGTGCTCAGCGAAGCGCGCTCCCATACGGCCGCTGCGCTGCGCGGAGACGCGGCCGTCGACGCTCTGCTCTACCAGGCTGGCGTATTACGCTTCCGCGGCGGCGAGGAGCTGTTCGACGCCGCTGACTTCTTCGAGCGCCAGCCGTTGCCGAGCGGACGGCGGATCGGGATCGTGAGCAACTCCGCGGGTGTGGCGACGCTCGCCGCCGACGCCTGCGCGACACGCGGACTGGAGGTGGGCGACGCGACCGACGCGCCCAACCCCCTGCGCTTAGGGATCGGTGCCGGACCGAACGAATACTCCACGAGCATCCGCGACCTGCTCGGCGATGCCCTGATCGATGCGCTGATGGTCTACTACGTCGACTTCTACGACGGCGACCCCGAGGACGTGCTGGATGCGATATCCGCGGCCTCGGTGGGGCAGCCCAAGCCGGTGGTGGCGTCGGTGCTCCGGTCCGACGGCCGGTTGCCCACGCGGACGGGGCCGGGCGTGCCGAACTACCTGTTCCCCGAGTCCTGTGCCGCCGTGCTCGCGCGCGCTGCCGAACGTCGCGAATGGCTCTCGCGGCCACTCGGCGAGCCCCCGCACTACCCCGACTTGGACGGGCCGGCGGCGCGCGCGGTGATCGCCGCATTTCTGCAACGCGAGCCCGCCGGCGGCTGGCTTTCACTCGCCGAGGCGGAAACGTTGCTGGCCACGCACGGGATCCCGATCGTCGCCTCGCATCGCTGCCGCGATGTCGAGCGTGCGGTCGCGGCGGCAGCGGACATCGGCGCCCGAGTGGCGCTCAAGGCGCATCTTGTCGCGCCCGCGCACGCGAGCGACATCGACGCCGTGATGCTCGGGCTCGAGGGTGAGTCGGCGGTCCGATCGTGCTGGGGCGAACTCGAACGACGGGTCCAGGCGGCCGGACAGCAATGGACCGGAGCGATTGTCCAGCGCCTCATCGCCCCCGGCGGCGCCGACGTGCTGGTCGGGGCCGTCGGCGACCCCGACCTGGGCCCTGTGCTGGCGATCGGCTTCGGTGGTCGCCGCGCCGGTCTTGGCCGAACGGCTGCGTTTCGCTTGCTACCGGTCACCGACGCCGAGGCCGACGAGCTCATCGACTCCGCCGAGGGCGTCGCCGCTGAGCTGAACGGGTTCCGAGGCAGCCCTGTGCTCGATCGCCAGGCGCTACGCGACATGATGCTGCGCTTCGCCCTCCTGCTTCGAGATCTCCCAGAGGTAGTCGAAGCCGACCTCAACCCCGTCCGGTGCATGACAAGTGGCTGCGTCG
>JBELAG010000466.1:0-3925 GCA_049509055.1 Solirubrobacteraceae bacterium | reverse complement strand
CGGCAGCACGCCGTGGCCGAGGTTGAACACGTGGCCCCGCGCCGGGGCGCGGGCGAGCACGTCGAGGACCGACGCCTCCAGGATCTCCCACGGCGCCAGGCAGGCCGCCGGATCGAGGTTGCCCTGCAGCGCCGGCGTCGCCGGCAGCCGGACGCTCGCCTCGTGCAGCGGGGTGCGCCAGTCGACGCCGACGACGTCCGGTCCGGCCTGTGCCATCGACTCCAGCAGGTGGCCGGTGCCGACCCCGAAGTAGACGCGCGGCACGCCGAGCGCGCCGAGACCGTCGAACAGCCGCGCCACCACCGGCAGCACGTGGCGCTCGTAGTGCTCGGCCGACAGCGAACCGATCCAGCTGTCGAACACCTGCACGGCGCGGGCGCCCGCCCTCACCTGGGCGGTCAGCGACGCCAGCGCGATGTCGGCCAGCCGTTCCAGCAGATCGCGCCAGGTCACCGGGTCAGACAGCATCAGCGCGCGGGTTCGCGCCTGCGCCTTGGACGGGCCACCCTCGATCAGGTAGCTGGCCAGGGTGAACGGGCCGCCCGCGAAGCCGATCAGCGGCACGGCGAGCTCGGCCACCGCCAGGCGCACGGTCTCGCTGACGTAGGGTGCGTCCTCGTCGGGCTCGAACGCCCGGAGCACGCGGAGATCCGCTGCGCTGCGGATCGGGGAGGCGATCACCGGCCCGACACCGGGACGGATCTCCAGCTCGACGCCGATCGCCTCCAGCGGCGTGACGATGTCGGAGAACAGGATCGCCGCGTCGACTCCGAGGCGGCGCACCGGCTGCAGCGTCACCTCGCAGGCCAGCTCGGGCGTGTGGACGATCGCCAGCAGGCTCGCCCGGGCGCGGACGGCGCGGTACTCGGGCAGCGAGCGGCCGGCCTGTCGCATGAACCACACCGGCGTGCGCTCCACCGGCTCGGCGCGGTAGGCGCGCAGCAGGGCGTCGGCGGCCGGTGGCGTGGAGATGGGGTCGGCAAGACCGCCGGCGTGACCGCGCGTGGAGTGCACGGTGACGACGCTACGGGTGGCCCGGCACACCGGGCATCCGTCGATTGCCGCAACGCCGCCCGTGGGCTCTACGACGTCCCGGCGGATGGCGCCGGCTCAGTAGCAGACCCTCACCGGACGGAGCGGGACAACCGCGGCCCGGCGCGCCGTAGCCGACGCGGATGTTTTGGGTTCGGGCGGGCCCATAGGATGCCCGCCGTGCCGTCGGCCTTGGACCGGAGTCAGGTGACGTCGCACTCGCACTCCAGGAATACCGAGCATTAGGGGTCAGCGTGCCACCAGCAGAAATCGACATCCTCAGACCGGCATGACAGCCGGGGGACCGCAGGACGACAAGCAGGAGGGTACGAGCACCGGCCGTCACGCCGTCGGACTCCTCGTGACCGCGGTCGTCGCGATCGTGCTGTTTGCGGTCATGGTCATCGGCGTTCGGGCCGAGCACGGTCTCGGGTACGAGCCCGCCGCCGATCACGCCACCACCGGGGTCAACGTCGAGTTGTCGGTGTTCCCCGACAGCATGGCCTGCCACGGGTCCGGCGGCGGGCCGCATCCCGACTGGGTGAGCTACTGCCCGAGCACGAACCTCAAGCTCCCGGCTCACAGCACCGTGACGTTCACCGTCAAGCAGTACGACAGCGCGACGACGCTGCACAACACGTTCTTCGACACCGTGCGCGGCACCGTCGGCGGGACGATGACGGTCAACGGCAAGACGATGTCGCAGGTCAGCCCCGACGCGCCGGGCCACACCTTCACGCTGCAGACCCCGCCTGATTCCAACGAGCCGTATCTGTTCGTCAACGTGCCCCTGCTGGGGACCGGGGCGAACGCCAACCAGAGCGCGGTGACGGTCAACGGCAACCCCTATCCCGCGCCCAACGTGATCGTCTTCCAGATCAAGACGGAGGGCCCGGGGACGTACATCTGGCATTGCTACGTGCCCTGCGGTACCGGTCTGAAGGGCGACGGGATCGGCGGCCAGGACAACTTCGGAGGGCCGATGGCCACGACCGGATACATGTCAGGAACGGTGACCGTCGCATGAGCGCCACCCAGAATCCCGGTGGCGGCACGCCGGCCGCGCCGGGTGAGACCAACCACATCCGCCGCGTGGTCAGGCTCTGGATCGCGGCTTCGATCGTCGGGATCGCGCTGTCGTTCGTGTTCGTCCCGCTGATCAGCCCCGGCACCGGCAGCTCGGTGGCCGGCTTCGCCAACCTCACCGACCTCGTGTTCACCGTGCTCGCCGTGCCGGTGGCGATGCTCGTGTGGGTGTTCATCTTCTACAGCGTGTTCGTCTTCAAGGAGCGCAAGGGCACGCCGGTCGACGAGCTCCAGGACGGACCGCCGCTGGAGGCCAAGCCGCGGATCCAGATCCTGTGGCTGGCGATCACCAGCGGCCTGGCGATCTTCCTCGTCGGTTGGGGGATGATCGGCCTCGCCGACGAGTCGACCGCCGCGCCGGCGCACACGCTCGTCGTCGAGGTGACCGGCCAGCAGTGGGCGTGGACCTACGACTATCCGACGCTCGGCGTGCGCAGCGACGAGCTGTATCTCCCCAAGGGTCGCCCGGTGCAGTTCCGCGTCACCTCCGACGACGTGCTGCACGGGTTCGTGATCAACGGCTTGGCGGTCGCGATGGACGCCAATCCGGGCTGGTGGTCGACGGCCCCGACCGTGACGCCAAGCAAGCTTGGTGACTACGCCACCCGCTGCGTGGAGCTGTGCGGCCTCTACCACACCTACATGTGGTCGCCGGTGAAGGTCGTCACCCCCTCCGACTTCTCCGCCTGGGTCTCGGCAAACGGCGGCAATCCGAACGGCACGAGCACGAAGGCAGGTACCTGATGAGCGCGATCTCGCCCACCCACGGCGCGCCGGCCCCGGCGTCCCTGATGCGCCGGGTGATGTCGCGCAGCGTCGTCTCGGGACTCGTCCTCGGCCTGGTGGCGGCGATCATCGCCGGCATCGTCGCGCACGCCCTCACCTACGGCGGGCCGCGCAGCGGCGACGACACTCTGGCCGCGATCTACTCGGCGTGGTTCATCTTCTTCCTGGTCGGCATGGGCGCGGCCAACTACCCGCTGCGCTGGGGCCGCGGCGGCCCCGAGACCACGCACGCCGAGGAGATGGACCTGGCCGGCAAGGACGAGGGCGTCTGGCGTTACTTCCGCTTCTGCACCGATCACAAGGTCGTCGGGATCCAGTACCTCGTGCTGATCCTGGTGCTGTTCGCGGTCGGCGGCGTCGCCTCGTGGATGATCCGCCTGGAGCAGGCACAGTCGGGCGCGAAGGTGTTCACGCCCGGCACCTACAACACGATCGTCGGCATGCACGGGATCATCATGATCGCCACGACGATCATCATGGTGAGCGCGGCGTTCGGCAACTATTTCGTGCCGATCATGATCGGCGCCAAGGACATGGCGTTCCCGCGCCTCAACGCGTTGAGCTTCTGGACGCTGTTCGCCGCGGTGCCGGTGCTGCTGTCGACGATCCTGCTCGGAGGCTTCCCGACGGGCTGGACCGGCTACGCGCCGCTGGCCGACCAGGCGCAGGTCGGGATGGACGCCTATCTGTTCACGATCATCATCTTCGCGTTCTCGATCGCGCTCGGGGCGATCAACGTGTTCACCACCGTGGCGAGGATGCGCGCGCCCGGCATGACCTGGCAGCGGATCCCGCTGTTCGTGTGGGGCGTGCTGTTCTCGACCACACTCGGGCTGCTGGTGTTCCCGTCGTTCATGGCCGCGACCATCCTGACGCTGTGTGACCGGGTGTTCGGCACCGCGTTCTACCAGGCGTCCTACGGCGGCAACAACTTCCTCTATGAGCAGATGTTCTGGTTCATGGGGCACCCCGAGGTGTACGTGATCGCGCTCCCGTCGATCGGTGTCATCTCCGAGGTCGT
>JBELAG010000465.1:0-3938 GCA_049509055.1 Solirubrobacteraceae bacterium | reverse complement strand
AGGGAGCTGTTCGACCTCCTGGCGGGAGACCCGGGCGCCAGGTTCGGCGGCGAGGAGATCGCCACGCGCCTGACGCTCGAGAAGGGCTCTCATGGGGTCGCCGGCATCCTGGCCTGGCCCGGGCGCTACAGCCGGCATCTGGAGCGCGAGCTCCCGATCGCGACCGAGGGACGGGCCGACGGAGGCACCGACTACTTCATGGACCCCGAGGTCGCGGCGCTGTTCACGGCCGCCGCGGCCGCCCGCCCGGCCGGCCCGCTCGACGGCCGCCACCGCCGCGGCCGCCGCGACGCCTGACCGCGGCGCCCGACCGCGACGCTTCAGCCGCCGCCGGCCGACGAACCGCACGCTTTCGGCCCCGCCGCCGCCAGTGCGGCGGAATCGACGTCCCGCTTGCGCTGCAGCGGCGCGAGCTGCGCCTTGAGCGCCACCAGGGTGGCACCGTCCTGGGTCTTGGATGCGTCGTACAGCCGCGTCAGCAGCGCGTCGGTCGCCCGGAGGTCGTGGACGTAGGCGGCGAGCACCGCACGATCGGCGGCGGGCGCCGCGAGCGCCGAGAGCTGGTCGGTGATCTGTCCGAACAGCGCGACGTACGCCGCAGGGTCGTCGGGGTTGGCGTTCCCGAGCTCAGTCGCCGCGCGGGAGCACAGGACGTCGGCGCGGCCGATGAACGCGCGCCGGCTGAGCGTCGCCGGCGAGGAGCCGCCGCATCCCGCGCACGCGACCGCGGCGAGCAGCGCGGCGACCGCGGCGCGCCGCGTCCGCCCGCTCGGGGGCGTGCCGACAGCCTGCGTCACGCGGTCACGGCGAGCTGCGAGGCGCGACCCGATCGGCGGCGGCGGGGCGGCGGTCACGCCGGCGAGGCGTAGACGATCACGTTGTCGACGTAATGGCGCGTCTGGTAGTCGAACGGACCGCCGCAGGTGACGAGCACCAGCCGGGGCGCGCCGGTGCGCGTGAAGATCCCGATCGGCAGGTTGGCCTTGAGCACGGTCTGGACGCCGGTGACCCGGTAGCGGACCGCCGCGCCGCTCCGGGTGGTGACGGTGACGATCGCCCCCGTCCGCGCCGACTTCAGCGGATAGAACGCGCCGGCGCCGCCGGCGGCGCTGTCGACGTGACCGGCGATCAGCACCGTCCCGTTCGCGTCCCCGGGCGCCGCGCCGTCGCGCCACCATCCGGTGAGGTGGATGTCGGCCGGCACGGCCAGCTCGCCGTCGGCGAGGTCGATCGTCGACGGCTGGACCGGGGCGTTGACACCGAGGCTGGGGATCTGGACCGACGCGGGGGTGCCCGAGGCGGCGCGGCCGGACGCCGCTGCGGCGGCGCGGGGGAAGGGGCCGGCGCCGCCGGTGATGATCGCGGGCGCGCCGAGCGAGGTCTCGGCGGTGTCGGCGCATGCCGTCGTCACCGCGGCGACGAGCGGCGACGCCGCGATCTGCTCCCGGAAGTCGTAGAAGCCGGCCTTGGCGACGGTGACGGCCGGCGATCGATAGGTCCCGTCGCCAGGCGCGGTCAGGGTGCGGACGGCGAGCGGCTGGCCGCTGCAGTCGACCTGCGCGAGCGAGGCGTACGGCCCGAACAGGTCGACGGCGATCTTCGCCGGCGTCGAGCCGAGACCCGTCACCGTGATCTGGTCAGACAGCGCCGAGCCGGGCGCCACCACCGCGCTGGAGGCCTGGGTGGCGAGCGCCGGCGTGCCCTGCACGAACGTCGTCTCGCTCGCGCCGGCACACGGCGTGGCGACCGCCGGGTAGGTGCTCGTCGCGGCGATCGACTCGTTGAACGTGTAGTAACCGGCGGCCGGCAGCGTCACCTTGGCCGACGTGTAGGTGCCGTCGCCGGCGGCCGTCAGCGTGGTGGATGACACCGGCGTCCCGGAACAGTCGATCGCCGCCCGCGACGGGTACGGCCCGTACAGCGCCACGTCGACGGTGGCCGGCAGCGCGCCCAGGCCCCCGACCACCACCTGATCGGAGATCTGCGAGCCGGGGGCGGCGGTCGCACCGGAGGTCTGCGTGGTCACCGTCGGCGCCCCGGGCACGAGCGTCGTCTCGGCGGTGTCCGAGCACCTCGTGGCGGCCGCATGGACGAAGCCGGCGGCCGCGATCGACTCGACGTACACGTAGTAGCCGGGAACGGTCAGCGTCACCGGCGCGGTCTGGTACTGACCGTCGGCCTGGACGGGGACCGAGCCGGTCCAGAACGGCGCTCCGGTGCAGGTGATCTTGCTGGTGGCGGCGTACGGCCCGTACAAGCTGGCGGCCACCGTGGCGGGCTGGTCGCCGAGGCCCGCGACGGTCAGCATGTCGCTGAGCGTGCCGCCGGCGGCCAGCGTCGCCGCGGAAACGACGGTGTGCACGGTGGGCGCGGCGAACACCGCAAACGTCTCGGAGGCGCCGCCGCAGGGCGTCGTGACGCCCGACGAGTCCGCGGTCGCCGCGATCGTCAGCTGGTAGCCGTAGTACCCGGGCGCGGGGGGCGTGAACGCCGGCCCGTGGGTGCTGCCGTCGCCGATCAGGGCGGTCGCCTGCGCGGCCGGCGCGGCGGTGCAGCTGACGCCGGCGGCGGTCGAGGCGGGCCCGTAGAGCGCGATCGTCACCGTCGCGCGGGAGCCGGTCGGCGCCCCGGACAGGGTCACCGCGTCGGAGTCGGTCTGTCCGAGCGTGAGGCTGGCCGGCGTCGCCGCGGTGCCGAGGGTCAGATGCGCGAGCGAGACGGTCGCCGTCGCGTGCGCCGTCAGCGTCTGCGAGGCGGGCACGACGAGCCGCTGGCCGCTGCCCGCGGCGGCGCCGCTGGTGGGCACGTACAGCTGGGGGAGGTCGGAGGGCAGCCCCGTCGCCGCGGCGTCGACGCTCAGTCGCCCGGACTGCCGGGGGGTGACGGTCAGCGTCGCCACGCCGGCGCCGTTGCTCGTCACCGAGGACGGACCGCTCGCCCCGGTGACCGACACCTTGAAGGCGACCCCCGGCAGGTCGGATCCGGAGGCGGAGCGGACCGACAGGCTCACCGTCACCGGCGCGCTGACGTCGACTGCCGAGGGCATCGACTCGTCGACCGTGTAGGGCCCCGCGTCGCGCACGGTCTGAGCGGCGATCTGGTTGTAGACGCCGTGCACGGCGGCGCCCAGCACCGCCGGGTCGACCTCGCCGGGCTGGGCGTCGCCCATCAGCCCGTGGACGTAGAGCATCATCGCCGCCTGCTGGTCGGGCGAGTTCGAGCGTCCGAAGCGCCACAGCGCGTAGGCCATCCGGTTGAGGGCGAGCGCGGGCACGCTCGCGCCGAGACGGTTGCGCAACCCCGCCGCCGAGCGCGGCTGGTAGCCGTAGGAGCGGCTCGGATACCAGTACCCCAGATCGGTACAGAAGCTCGGACCGCTGACGCCGGGCACCGCACCGCGGTAGTCGCCGAACCAGCGGGTGCCGTAGCGATAGGTGGCGTATCGCCCGACCCCCGCCGTGTGGCACGAGTCGCGGCCGGCGGCGATGCACGGATCGTGGGTGTCGGGTGGAGTGTCGGCCCACGCGGGCCCCGCCGCGGCGAGCAGCAGCGTCGCGGTGAGCGCGAAGGCCAGCAGCGAAGCGGCACGGCGATGGCTCACTGATCTCAGACGCCCCACGGCTCGCCAGGGTACCGCGAGCCTCGGCGGCGTCGCGTGCCGCTCATCCGCAGGGATGAGATCCAGCCGCGGGGTCCGCCGCTCGGAGCGGCGCGGTCGATCCGGTCAGCCGATGCCGCAGCCGCGGCGCGGCCGTAGCGTGCTCGATATCGACGAACCGGCCCAAGCCGCCCCCGGCAACCGGCGGGTCCCGCCCCTGAGCACGTCACGGAGAAAGCAGATGATCGAAATCGAGAACCTGACCAAACGCTATGGCGACACGTGTGCCGTCGACGACCTGACGTTCACCGTCAGGCCCGGTGTCGTCACCGGGTTCCTC
>JBELAG010000464.1:0-3950 GCA_049509055.1 Solirubrobacteraceae bacterium | reverse complement strand
ACTTGTCGCGGACGAACGCTCCGCCGGCGAGGCGGCGACGACGGGGTATTCGACGCCAGGCGACTCGAGGACCGCCGCGACGGGCTGGCCTGGGAACCCCGAGTTGCGATCCACGATCCAGCGCAGCGCCGCCCGGCGACCGGGGCGTCGAGTTCGACGCGCTTTGGCGGAACGCTCACGGCTGTCGAGCGGCGCGTCGTCGTCGCCCTCCGGCACGGCATCGGCGCCCCACCAGCCACCCCGGCGCCGCGAGCCGCGGGGGATTCACAACCGTTCGTCCGCTCGCGCTCGCCAAGGCCGCCATGCTCGTCGAGCGCGACCAGCTCGTCCGCGACGACGAGCACTCGGTCGGACTCGCGGACCCGCTGCTGGCCAAACCCACGGGCGCGCCCCACCCGGAGCTCGCTGAGCTGAGGTGATCGCTCTGGCTGGTCGCCAGGCCATCTGCGTTCTCGCGCCGGGCTGACGTGGTCAGACGCGGCGCGACCGCGGGTCGGTCGCTCGACCGGCTCACCCGAGCCCAGGAGAACGCGACCCGTGGAAGTCTGCCGGGGGTCACGACTCGCAGTCCGCGTGCGGGAAGCGAGGACACGCGACGTCCATTCCGCGTCCACCAGGTTCACTTCGGCCGTTTCCGCGCCGTAACGGCCGTACACTCGGATTGCCCTGATTTACAGCGATTAAGTGCCCGTTGGTTAGCAGCGATGAACGTTCGTTACGCGCTTGGCCTTCACTCGTAATGAAGGGGTCCCCGGTTCGAGTCCGGGCGTCGGCTTTGGCGCATTTGCAGGAAGAACGTGATCCCGCGGAAGGCTCGTCAGCCGTCCCGATCAGCGGCTACGGAACTCGGGCGGAACGCCAGCTCGGCTCGCGTTCGCGAGATCAGCTCCTCGAACCCGTCAAAGCGTCGGCCCTGTAGCCCGTCGATCACGTGCGCGTAGGTCGCGATGTGCAGTGCCGGCGAGTGTCCGAGCCGGCGCGCAGCCTCGGGAACGGTCAGGCCGGCGTAGTGGCAGAGGCTCGCGTGCGCGTGACGCAGCGTGACGTCCTCTCGCGCGGTCGCCTCCTTGGCGGCGGCGCTCAGGTGGCGCCGGGCCGGTCTTCACCCCCTCGGCGCTGATCGGGCCGATGATCAGCTGATCCTCGCCCGGGCGCCCGCTCGCCAGCCGCCACTCGCGCAGCTCCTGCAGCGTCGTGCGCGGGACGTCGATCGTGCGGCTGCGCCGCGCCGTGCGCTTCGTCTGCGACTTGCCAACGTGTAGGCGCTCGTCGTCGAGACCACGCTGCAGACCGAGCGCAGCTCGAGGGGTTGCAGTCCGAGGTGACCCGCGAGCACGACGATGATCCGGCTGCGCACCTGAAGGGACGCGATCAGCGCCTCGAGCTGGAGCGACGTCAGCGGGCGGACCTCCTCGCGCTCGGCGCCCGTCTTGCACACGGCTCGCACCGGGTTGGCCGCTATCAGCCCGTGCTCGGCGGCGACCTGCATGATCCCCGAGAGGTAGATCAGCGCTTCCCGGACGGTCGCCGGGCTGCGGCCGGTCTCGAGCAGGTGGTGCTGGTGGGCGACGATCCGCGGCACGTCGATCGCGCGCAGCTGCTCGTCGACCAGCTCGCTGAGGTGATGCTCGAGCGCCCACGCGTACTTGGCGCGCGACGGCGAGGACAACGTCGCAGCGTGCGCGCGGAACCACGAGCGCACGAACTGATCGAGCGTGATCGCCTCGCGCGCAAGCTCGACGGCGAGCGCCGGGCCGAGCTGGCGCCGGCGGCGGATGTCGGCGTCGAAGAGGTCGGCGTCCCGTTTGCGTGGCGCCTACATACGCATTGCCTGGCCTCGGAACGCCGCGGCCTCCGGCTCGGATTCGGCGATTTCCAGGGCCAGGGCCGCCGGGAGCTCGGCCCGCGAAGAGCAGGTTCCTGGCCGCGCACCGCCGATTCTCGTCGGCTCGCTCGCGGCGGCGCAACGGGGTCGACGCGATGCAGTCGCGGACTGCCCTCAGTCCGATGGAGCTCCTCGACGGCGGTGTTGCGGCCGGCCATCGTCGGGGCGGGCGAGCTTCTCGAGGGCAGCCGTCGGCATCGGCGGCGCTGCGGCCTGTGAGCCGCGAGGCGAGGTCGGCACGACGCTGCGGTTGCGTGGCGTTGTCGCTGGCCGTCGAGGCCGATCACGCCGCTGGCCACGCTGACGCCTCCATTTCGCGCAACGGATCGGTGGCCGGGGTCGCCCAGGTCATTTGCGAATCCCGTCACTTTTGCCAGCTGGACAGATGTTTGCTAGAAGGGTGGCTGGAGGCACGCAGGCGGCGCTGTAAAAGGGCACTCGCGGACGAACGGCGGCGATCGCGTCGCCGTGCCAAGGCTGAGCGAGCACGGCACGTCGCCCGGTGCAGTGATCAGGGTGCCCGTGTTGCGGGGGACTGCTTCGCGGCCGGCAACGACCACGCCAGCAGCCACAGGGCGGCCTTGTCGTCCTCGTCGAGTGTCGCGGGCTCGATGACGGTTTCCTCAAGCTCTCGGAGGCCGGCGCCGGTTCGAGACCTGGAGATGATCTCGTCTCGCAAATCGGTCGCGCTCGCCATCATCGCTCCTCGCTCGGTCTCGGCTGAGCGATAGACGGTAGGGCACCCCGCTGGGTCGGCGGGCGCCCTCGAGGATTTGCACAAGATCGGCGTCAGCCACCGCTGATGAGGCAGGCGACGGGGCACATCCGGCAGCCGGGCCGCGAGAGAGCCCGGTCGGCCCGCTCGGCGGCCGCGAGGCTCCGC
This sequence comes from Solirubrobacteraceae bacterium, assembly GCA_049509055.1. Lineage (GTDB taxonomy): Bacteria > Actinomycetota > Thermoleophilia > Solirubrobacterales > Solirubrobacteraceae > Palsa-465. The sequence goes on along the minus strand of JBELAG010000464.1, from coordinate 1,182 downwards.
ACGCGCGTCCGACTCCGGCGTCATCACCGTGGATGGTCGACCGGACCATGGCCGCTGCTGCCATCCCGCCACCCGCTTGGTTGATGAGGCGGAGGCGGACGCTCGCGCATGGTGGCGCTCAGCCGTCGAACCGGTGCTGGGGGTTGGGAGGAACTGAGTGACGCTGTCTACGAGATCGGCGAGTGAGTAAGGCGCGCGGGCCAGCGAGCAGCGCCCGACGCCAGACAGGCCGCTGGTGTGTTGTGAGGAGAGCCCGTCCTTGGGTGTGCTGGTGCGGGGGTTCGTTGCTGGTGTCCGACATGGCCGCGCGCGAAGACGCACAGGCCAGTGGTGGTGATCGTCTGACGTTGATCGGCCGCCACGACAGTCACACGCCGCTCACACTCACTGTCAGCTCTCGGCTGTTCTCCTCGCCAGATCGCCAACAGTTCCGCAACCCGTAGGTCGGGTTGATCTCGCGCGAGCCGTTGGATCAAGACTGGCCTTCACGACTGCCGAACGCCGCTGCCTGACCACCGGTGAGACCCGATCGAGCCGGACATCAGCACAGGAGCCTTTGCCCCAACGGTCAGCTCGATCGTCGTCTGGCTCTCCGCGATCTCGACCACGACCCGCCGGGCATGGCCGTGCTTGCGGGCGTTGGTCAACGCCTCCTGGCCAATGCGGTAGATCGCGCTCTCAAGCTCGGCGGTCGGCCGAGATGGCGCGCGACCCTGTTCGTAGGCCAGGTCAAGCGCGCAGTCGATCTCAAGACCGTAGCGGCCCGCGCGATCACACAGCGCATGAACGGTCGCCCCCAAACCCAGGTCATCCAACGCCCCAGGCCCCAGATCGCTAAACCAGCGCGCGGAGGTTAACGATTCCCTCATCCAAGGCGACGATCGCCTCGCCGACGGCATCCTTGAGAGCCTCCGGGCCTCCCGTCCGGTGAGCGGCTGCCGGGCCGATCCGCAGCCCGGCGAGGCTCTGCAGCGTGTATGCCGACACGCTGTCTAAGCCGACCTTCGGCAAGAAGTTCTCGCATATTGGCCGATCGGGCGGGTGCGAGAGCCGCTCGGGCACGCCGGCGGCCGCGCAGCTGCGACGCACCAGCCGGTGCACACCGACCGCTGCAGGAGTGGGGGAGGCTCTCGGGTCCGAATAACGGGGTGTTAGAACGCTACGACCAGCCCGCCCGGCCTC
>JBELAG010000463.1:0-3963 GCA_049509055.1 Solirubrobacteraceae bacterium | reverse complement strand
CCGCTCAGATGCAGCCGGCTTGCGGTCACGTCGAGGGCGGCGGAGACCTGCTCGCCGGCCCGCGCCCCGTGGCCGGTCGCGGTCCACTGGTAGTCGTTGGCCCCGGCGACCGCATCGCCGACCACCAGCTGCGGCGCCTGCGATGCGCCTCCCGGCGCCATGAACGAGATCGCATGCCCGTCGACCGGGAGCTCGAGCAGGGCACGGCGCCCCGGCCCCAGTTTGATCTCGCGCACGGCGGCGACGAAGCCGGGCTCGAGCACGGTCACCGACGCCCGCCAGCGCTCGGGCCCCCGGCGGGGCCGGCCGGTGGCGGTCAGCTCGATGCGATAGGGCTGCCCGACCGGAACCTCGTACTCGGGCTCGTTGTGATCCAGCCAGGTGCGCGCTTCGCCGACGAACAGGCTGACGATCCTCGCGCCGGGGATCGTGTCGACGAGTCGCCCGCGCACGTCGCCGATCCGCCGCCCCCGCGCGCCGGTGATCAGCAGATGACCGACGCCGCCGGTGAGCGCCAGGCGGATCGCCTCGTAGGACGCCGTTGGGCGCGAGCGCGCCGTGGCGGTCGTCGCGGTCGTCGGCGTGCTCGTCGACGGAGGGGTCGGCGCCGTGCCGTCGCCCGCCGGCGTGGTGATCGAGCAGAAGGGGCAGGGCTGGACCCCGAGGCCGGGGCGGGTGGGGAGCAGGAACAGCGACCGGGACGTCGCGCTGCCGGTGTACAGGCTGCCCGGCTGACCGGAGGTCGGCGCCGCCTGAAAGCTCCAGGTGTCGCTGCGGGTGTCGATCATGACCGTGCGGGTCTGGCCGGGGTAGTTGTTGTCGTAGACGAGGATCGCGTAGCGGTCGGCGCTCAGGCGACGCACCGCGAACGGCGTCACGGCATGCCCGCCGCTGCCGTCGGGCTGGGTGATGCCCAGCGTGTAGAGCTGGGCGTCGCCGTGGAGCTCGGATTCCAGCGTCGAGAGCACCTGCCGCGGCGAGCCGAACACCTCGCCCGCACGGACCGAGTCGAGTACCTGAAAGACGTAGCCGTAGGCGATCTCGCGCGCCAGCAGCTGGTTGCCGGGGAGCGTCAGGCCCGGCACCGCCGATGCGCCGAACAGCGTCGGCGTGCTGAGATGGGCGAAGAAGAACTGGGCCGTCACCGAGAACCCCTCGCAGTGCCCGTCGGCCATCGCCTCGTTCTCCTGCGTCATCCAGGCCAGCGCCGGGGGCGAGAGCACGCATTGGCCGCCGGAGAAGCCGGCGCACACGCCGCTGCCGAACAGCTGCTGCATCTCGTCGGGACCGAGGTTCGGGACCCCCGCCCTGACCCCGTAATTGGCGAACGAGTACCCGTTGCGCGTGGGCGAGAAGCCGCTGTCGGCGACCGTCACCGGCCCGGTCCCGGCCCTCGCCGCGGCGGCCCGCCGAAGCGAGCTTGGCGCACGCGCCGCGGCGGCGCCGCTGAGGGCGCCGGCGGCGGCGAGCACCAGCGCCAGCCGGCCGCCGATGGCGGCCGACCGGCGCAGGATGTTCGCCAGGCGACGCACGACTGCGGCCGCTCTCGGCGCTACCGCACGATCACGAAGTCGTGCACGACCGCTACGCCGCGGCGACCGGTGGCACTCACCGCCGAGACGCTCAGGACGTATGCGCCCGGCGTCAGCCGGTGCCCGTCGAACCGCCCCAGGAAGCGGAACCGGTTGTGCCCGGCGACGTCGACGTGGACGAACGATCCGATCGTCACGTCGCGGGTGCAGCGCTTGGCCGTCGTGTGCCTGCGGGCGCTGGAGGCGACGCAGCGGCCGTGGCTGACCACGCCGGTGACGGCCTGCTCGATCGTGAACGTCGAAACCGCCTTCTGCGAATCGGTGTAGGAGATCACCGTTCCGGTCTTCTTGTCGGTCTGCACGTCGAGCACGATCGCCGGGGCCTTGCGGCCCCTCAGCGCCGTCAGCGAGGACGGGCTCAGCGCCAGCTGACCCAGCGTGGGCTTGGGACCGCGGGGCGTGACCCCGCCGAGTGACGGCGGCGCCAGGAACTGCTGCTCGGACGCCCACGTCATCACGATGTTCGCCGCCGGCGTGTTGGGGTTGGCGGTGAACAGCGCCGCGTAGCCGATGCTGCCGTTGGAGTCGGTCCCGACGCCGGCGTCCATCTCGGTGGGGTTGCCGAGCGTTCCGCCCGGATCGTCGAGCAGATTGTCACGGTGCCCGAAGCAGCCGCCGAGGTTGGTCGTCGTGCAGTCGAGGTTCGCGCCGCCCGGCCCGTCGTTGTCCAACCAGCCGTACAGGGCCCCCAGCGGCGTCGGGAAGGCGCCGGCCCAGATCGATGTCTCGAATCCCGTCAGCGCCGGATCGGCGTCGTTCTGGATGCCGGTCTGCACCGCCGCGTCGTAGGTGTCGACGAGGTTGGGGATCGGCGTCTCGCCCAGCGCGACGCGTTCGAGGTTGGCGCCCACGAACAGCTGCTCGGCGCCGGTCAGCGTCGCCCAGTTGCTCGGCAGTGTGATCGGGGCCACGCCGTCCTGCGCCGCGTTGTCGCCGTTGAGGTCGCTGAGGCACTGGGCGTCGCTGCTGCAGAATCCGAACAGCCCGTTGGTCGGCGGGTTCTGCGGCGGGACGATCGGCGTCCCCGGGCCGGTGGGGACGGTCGTGGTCGTGAAGTTCTGCGTGTTGGGATCGGTGGTCGCCATCCCGGTGTCGTTCTGGAAGACCGTCGCCTGATAGGTGTACGCGGTCCCCGGCGTCAGCTGCGGGATGCCCACGGTTTCCACGATCGGCGTCGTGCCCGAGCCGGCATCGTTGTAGCCCGTCATCGACGACAGCGGGCCGCCGGCAGGCCCGTACTGGACGGCGTAGTACGTGTCGTCCCCGTTCGGGTTGACCGTGATGTTGACCTCTGCGCCGGTCGTCGTCACCGCCGCCACGGCGCCGGTGAGCACCGTCGGCACCTGCGCCGAGGCCGCGGCCACCGCCACGAACATGGCGCACGCCGCGCCGAGCGTCACCCCGAGCACCCGGGTCCATGCCCGCCCACGCCGGCGCCCCCCACCCGGACCGGCGTGATCGTGCATGCGAGACTGCACCGTGCGGTGTGACCCCATCATGACTCCCCTCGTGTGTGCCTCGGGCCCGCCGTGCGTGGCGAGCCCCGTGGAAGGGAGCCTATCTGAGCCGCGACCGCGTGACCACTACGGCGACCGGTGACCGTAGTTCACGCGGATCATTGGTGCTCGCCGCGCCTCCGGCGCATCACGATCGTGGCCCGCGCCCGCCCGCGGCCTGGGCGCGACGCCGAGATCGTCGTCGAAACGCTGACCGTCGCTGGGGGCGACCGTTAGCGGGTGACGCGGAACTGGCCGACGAGCTCCTCCAGCGAGCGCGCGGTCGACGCCAGGTCCTGCGCCGAGCCGGCGATCTCCCGGGCGGACTGCGAGGTCTCGTCGGTGCTGGCCGACACCTGCTCGCTGGATGCCGAGGACTCCTCGGCGACGGCGGCGATGTCGCCGATCTCGGCCTGGATCTCGCCGACCTCGGTGGAGATCTCCTCGGCGACCGTCGCCAGTTGCGTGATCTGGCTGGCGAGCGCGTCGACCTCGGAGGCGATCTCGGCGAAGGCATCGGAGGTGCGCTGGACGGTGCCGGTCCCGGCCTGGGTGCGGTCGGCTCCCTGCTCGACGGCGGCGACGACGCCGCGCGTGTCGGTCTGGATCGCGGCGACGAGAACCCGGATCTCGTGGGCGGCGGACTTGGCCTGCTCGGCGAGCTGGCGCACCTCGTCGGCGACGACGGCGAAGCCGTGGCCGTGCTCCCCGGCGCGGGCGGCCTCGATCGCGGCGTTGAGCGCGAGCAGGTTGGTCTGGTCGGCGATCGCCGTGATCGTGGCGACGATCGTGCCGATCTCGTCGGACTTGGCCGACAGCTCGTGGATCGCGGCCACCACCTCGTGGGAGGCGTCGGCGACCTCGTTCATCGCCGC
>JBELAG010000462.1:0-3965 GCA_049509055.1 Solirubrobacteraceae bacterium | reverse complement strand
ACGAAGGTCTCCGAGGTCGCCTCGGTGCAGTACGAGGGCGACGCCCACGGGGCGGCGCTCGACCTCAGCCTCGCCGACGGCCGCTTCGCGCCCGACGTGCTGGAGGTCGCCGCCCGGCGGGCGGTCGACGCCTGGGCACTGGCGATCGACGGCCGGGACTCCTTCCTGGACGGGATCGCCACCCCGGCCGCCAAGCGGGAGCTGCTGTACGCCGGCGACACGAGCGGCGCGGTGCGGATGGTCGTCCGCGGGCCGGTCGTCAACCGCATCCGGATCGTCGAGCTCGACGCCAACGCCGAGCCGCCGACAATGACGATCGAGGTCGACCTGACCGGCCGGCGCTACATCGAGAACCGCGACACGACCGCGGTGATGGCGGGCAGCCGGACGCGGAAGTCGAGCTTCACCGAGCGCTGGACGCTCAGCCTCACCGGCGACGCCGGGCAGCCGTGGCGGATCAGCGCCGTGGCGGCGCCGGTCGGCCTGGCCTAGCCGGCCACCCCAGCTCGACAGGCGCGAACGAGCCAGGCCGCGCCGGGCCGCCGGATCGATAACCATTGCCGGCGCGTGATCCCGGTCAAGGACAACATCCCCAACGACCGCTTCCCGCTGGTCACGGTGGCGCTGATCCTCGCCAACCTCGTCGTCTACGTGCTGGCGGCCGCGCACGGCGGCTCGCTGATCGCGGGGCCCGGCACCCGGGAGCTGGTCAGGTACGCGACGACGCCGGCGGCGCTCACCCACGGCCGGCGCCTGGGGACGATCCTCAGCGCGATGTTCCTCCACGCCTCGATCGTCGCGCTCGCCGCCAACATGCTGTTCCTGTGGATCTTCGGCAACACGATCGAGGACGCGATGGGCTCGCTGCGCTTCCTCGCGTTCTATCTCACCGGCGGCGTGGCGGCGCTCGCGCTGCAGACCGCGGTCGCGCCCCGCTCGGCGTCGGCGACGGTCGGCGCGGCGGGCGCGATCGCCGCGGTGCTCGGGGCCTACATCGTCATCTATCCGCGGGCGCGGGTGCTCACCCTGTCGCTGATCGTGCTGTTCTTCACCGTCGTGGAGACGCCGGCGGTCGTGATGCTGGCGCTGTGGGTCGCGGTGCAGGCGGTGTTGGCGGCGGCCGGGCTCACCGACCCGGGAGGCGGGGGCGGGGCGGCCGTCTATCTGGTCTACGCCGGCGGGTTCGCCTTCGGGCTGGCGTCGGTCCGCCCGCTCGCCACGCGACGCAAGTCGACGCCGCCCACCGCGGCGGCGTACCGATGAGGTACGTCCTGCTGGCGGTCGTCGTCGTGTTCACCGCGCTGATCGCCGTGCTCACCGTGCTCGACATGGTCCACAACGGGGTCTCGTGGCTCGACGTGCCGGCACTCGGGATCGTCGTCCTGTTCGCGACCGGGATCGGCGGCGCACTGCTCAACCGACCGCGCGGGCGCTGATAGATTCGCGGATGTGGACGACCTCGGCGGCGAGGTGGTGCCGGGCACCAGCGCAGCGCGCGAGCGGCTGCTGGCGGCGGCGTATGAGCTGTTCGCCGAGCAGGGCGTCCAGGCGGTCGGGGTCGACGCGATCATCGAGCGCTCGGGGGTGGCGCGCCAGACGATGTACCGCCACTTCGGGTCCAAGCAGGAGCTCGTGCTCGCGTTTCTGGCGCGGCGCGAGCAGGTGTGGATCCACGACTGGCTGATCTCCGAGGTTCACCGCCGCGCCCCGACCGCGCGAGAGCGCCTGCCGGCGATCTTCGACGTGTTCGACGAGTGGTTCCGGCAGCCAGGGTTCGAGGGCTGCTCGTTCATCAACGTGATGCTCGAGCACCCCGACGAGCACCATCCGCTGCACCGCGCGTCGGCCGAGTACCTGGCGCGGATCCGCACGTTCCTCGCCGGCCTGGCAGCTGAGGCGGGGATCGCGGATCCCGATTCCTTCGCGCGGGAGTGGCATCTGCTGATGAAGGGCTCGATCGTGTCCGCCGGCGAGGGCGACCGCGATGCGGCGCTGCGCGCCAAGCGGCTCGGCGCGCTGCTGCTCGCCGACGCGACCACCGGCCGGCGGGCCAGCTCACTGTCGGCCGCCCGCTGAACCCGCCCGCTCACTGAACCCGGCATGATCTGCGCCACGCATGGATTCGGCGGGCTGATCGGCACGGCGCTTCATCGCGATCGACGCGTGGGATGCCGGGATCGCACAGCTGGAGAAGGTGGCCGGGACCGTCGTGGCCGCACGAGCCGGCGCGTTCTCGCCGGCTACCGCTTGAGCGGCACGTCGATCGGCTCGAAGTGGGCGAAGTGCCAGAGATCGCGGACCCGCGCGCGCACCTGGGCGACGTCGATCGCCTCCAGGCCCTCGGTCCCGAACCGCTCGACGTTGAACGACGCCAGCGCGGTGCCGTAGGCCATCGCGTTGCGCAGCACGTCGCTGGTCAGCGGGCGCTCGATCTGGCTGGCGATGAAGCCGACGAAGCCGCCGGCGAACGTGTCCCCCGCGCCGGTGGGGTCGACGACCTCGTGCAGCGGATAGGCGGGCAGCGCGAAGAAGTCGTCCTTGGTGATCAGCGCCGAGCCGTACTCGCCCTGCTTGGCGACGACGATCGAGGGCCCGTACTCGAGCACCTGCCGGGCCGCGGAGATGAGGTTGGGGCGCTCGGTGAGCTGGCGCAGTTCCTCGTCGTTGAGCACCAGACAGTCGACGCGGCCGATGATCGCCATCAGATCGTCGCGCGCGATGTCGATCCACAGGTTCATCGAGTCCAGCGCGACGAACCGGGCCTGCGCGCACTGCTCGCGGACCTGCAGCTGCAGACCGGGCTGGATGTTGGCCAGGAACAGGACCTCGGAGGCGCGGGAGGCCTCCGACAGCTTGGGCTCGAAGTGCTCGAACACGTTGAGCTGGGTGTCGAGCGTGTCGCGCGTGTTGAGATCCCACCCGTAGCGGCCCTTCCAGAAGAACGTCCGGCCGCCGGCCACCCGCTCGACGTCGTCGACGCTCGTCCCGCGCGTGCGCAGCACGTCCATCTCGGCGTCGCCGAAGTCGTCGCCGACCGGCCCGACGATCCGGACGTCGTGCAGCAGCGACGCCGACAGCGCGAAGTGCGTCGCCGCGCCGCCGAGCATCCGCTCGCGCTCGCCGAACGGCGTCTGCACCGCGTCGAAGGCGATCGAGCCGACGACCGTGATGCTCACGCCGCCACCGTGTCGGCGACCCGGTCACCGAGCCCGGCGGCATCACGCAGGGTGTCGGCGAGATCGGTGCGCTCCCAGGTGAAGTCCTCGCCCTCGCGGCCGAAGTGGCCGTAGGCGGCGGTCTTCTGATAGATCGGGCGGTGCAGGTTCAGGCGCTCGCGGAAGGAGGCCGGGCGCAGGTCGAAGTGATCGCTGACGAGCGCCTCGATGCGCTCCGGCGACAGGCCGTCGGCCTCGGTCCCGAACGTCTCGACCATCACCGACACCGGGCGGGCGACGCCGATCGCGTAGGCCACCTGCACCTCGGCGCGGTCCGCCAGCCCCGCGGCGACGACGTTCTTGGCCACGTAGCGGGCGGCATACGCCGCCGAGCGGTCGACCTTCGACGGATCCTTGCCGCTGAACGCGCCACCCCCGTGGCGGGCCATCCCGCCATAGGTGTCGACGATGATCTTGCGCCCGGTCAGCCCGCAATCACCGACCGGTCCGCCGATCACGAACCGCCCGGTCGGGTTGACCAGGAAGCTCAAGCGCAGCCGGTCCTCGTCGTAGAGCTCGGCGGGGAGCGTCGGGACGACGACGTGCTCCCACAGCTCCTCGCGGATCCGTGACTCGACGCCCTCCGCGTGCTGGCTGGAGATCAACAGCTTCTCCACCGACACCGGGCGGCCGTCGAGATAACGAACCGTCACCTGCGTCTTGCCGTCCGGACGCAGATACCCCAGCGTCCCGTCCTTGCGCACCTGCGACAGACGCCGCGCCAGCCGATGCGCCAGCGCGATCGGCAGC
>JBELAG010000461.1:0-3967 GCA_049509055.1 Solirubrobacteraceae bacterium | reverse complement strand
GGTCCAATATTCCCAGAGGGGTTGACACAGGACGTCTCATCAGCTTCCCCGGCCGGTCGAACCTGGTCAGGTCGCCGATCTCCGCGGCCAGCCCGGCGGCCGAGAGCGTGTCGATCCCGCGTAGGCAGCGCAGCCGGGCGACGGTGTCCGCGTACGGTGAGCTGGGGACGAGCTCGCCGATCGCCGTCTCCAGTTGTCCGCGACGGAGCTCGAGCGTGTCGATCGCGCCGAGGTGATCGAGCAGCGTGACCTGTGCGCCGCCGCCGAGGTCCTGGGAGCGGATCCACGCGCGGTGCTTGGTCGTCCAGGTGCTGCCGGTGTCCTCGTAGACGATCCCGTGCCTGAGCAGCAGCTTGGAGAGCCGCTGGCGCCAGCGCATCAGATCGCCGCGCACATCCTCACGCGCGCGGACGAGATCACGGATCGCCTCCTCCTGCACGGTCGGGACTCGCACCGGCACGAGCGCGTCGATCATCAACAGGCGCAGCACCCGCTCCGCGTCCCGCACGTCGGTCTTGACCTTGTCCTGCGCCGGGCGTTCGATCTTCCCCGGCGCCGCGACCGTGCACCCGATCCCCGCCGCCATCAACGCCCGCGCGAGCCCGTATCCGGTCGGGCCTGCCTCGTACGCGACCCGGGTCGGGCCCGGCAGACCGGCCAGGAACTCGACTACGGTCACGGTCTCCGCGGCCAGGCGTTGCCGGCGGATCTCGCCCGTCGACGCGTCCATCGTCACCGCCAGCACGCTGCGCGCGTGCACGTCCAGACCAGCCCAACTGCGAACCTTCGCCATGGGTCGGCGCTCCTTCCGTATGAGGTTGTGGGCGACCTGTCGAGGGGGCAACCTCGACGCGTCACACTCACCGCATCGTCACGCGAGCGGGAGTGTCGGCCCGCTTCGACAGCCAGCCGGCCGTTCCTCCATATGGTCTAACACGACCGCAGCGGCGGAGGCCGATCCGTTGGCGCTGAGAAGCGGTGATCGTTCACGAGAGCCCCGCTCTGCGTCCACGGCGAGCATCCCGGACGTGACGCTGCCTTCCCCGCAACGGATAGCAGGGCGCGCACCGCTGCCGATCTGCGCGGGTGAACCACCGGTTGCGCCCGTGACGACAACTGCGTCACTCGCGGACGGCCCTGCTTCGGCTTTCGGACGGGCATCCTGATGCCCACGGGTCACGCTGAAAGTCTCGGATCGCGCGGCAAGCGCTACCCCGGGCCAGCGCTACTGGAACTCGACATCAAACTGGAACTGGTCTGAGACAACACGACGATCAAGACGCAGGGTCCAGCCGCAGCTGCCTCGGCGACTTACGCTGGCGGGAGGCTCGTGGCGATCGGCCCGATCCGCTGGCGCGTCGTTGCCCCCTTTGCCGGCAAGCCGGTGGCGCTTGGCGTGGTGGTCGCACTTGCCGTCGGTTCGGGCCCAGCCGCCATCGGTAAGCGGAGGAGTGCTGTCGCCTCACCGGCCCGGCTCTTGGGTGGCCATCTTGCGCGGCGGCGCCCTATGGTGCTTGTTCGGCTGGCTCGACGCTGGCTGGGACGTGCTTGTGCCATGGCGTGGCGGCGAATTCGTCGCGCCAGTTCGATGAGGTGAGCGAGTTGGGCGCGACGCCTGTGACGATCGTCTCGCCGTCAGGGCCGGTGTGCTGAAGTCCAAACCCGTTTGGCAGTGAGGCGTGTCCAGCCTGCATCGCCTCGCTGACCTCGACCGTGGCTTCGGCGCGACCGCGGGCTGTGGTGATCACGGCACGCGCCCCATCGACCAGGCGCAGGCGCGCCGCGTCCTGAGCGCTGATCCGCAGGCGGCCGTCGGTGTCCTGCTTGCGCCAGCCGGGGTCGCGGAAGATGTCGTTGGCGGTGAACGACCGGCGCTCGCCGACGGACAGGACGATGGGGAATTGGTCGCTGGTGTGGATGACGGGTCCGGTGTCGATCGCCCGCAGTTGGTCGAGCATTTCGGGGAGCTCGACCGCGATCCGCTTGTCCGGGTGGACGATCCGGGCTAAGTCATCGCCGTATTCGTCGCGGGTGAGCACGACTCCGGAGGGCGATGAGAGGATCGCCTCGAACAGCTCGTTACCGTCGGCGTGGCCCGCGCGACGGACCGCGTCGGGATAGGTCATCGCGCAGCGATGCGCGAGTCCCCAGAGCGCCGCGGCGCCGGCAAGTCCATCCGGTAGCGTCGGGCCGAGCGTCTCGTAGAGGATGTAGGGAGCGAGGCTCGAGAGGGCGGGATTGTCGGTGCTCGCCTTGGCGAACGCCTGCGTGTATGCCTGTGGTCCAGCGGCAGCGGCCGTGCGCAGGGGTTCGAGCTCGCGCTCGTCGACCACGCCGAGCTCGCGGACCAGGCGCGCCCAGATCTCAGCCTCCGGGAGCGTGCCCGGCAGCGGCTCCATCAGCGGGTGGCGCAGCTGGAAGGTGTTGTCGGGGAACTCGAAGTTGAAGTACGTCGCCTCGGGCTTCTCGTACTGACTCGCGGCCGGCAGCACATAGTCGGCGTGCCGCGCGGTCTCGGTCATCGCGACATCGATCACCACGACGAGCTCCAGGGTCTCGAACGCCTCGGCGAACCGCTGGGAGTCGGCGAGCGAGTGCGCCGGGTTGGCGCTCTCGACGATCATCGCCCGGAGTCGGTCGGGGTGATCGGTGAGAATCTCATCGGGGATCACGTTGCACGGCACGAGCCCGGCGATGATCGGCGCACCGGTGACCGGCGTGCGACGGATGCGCGGGTCGCGGAACAGGTTCACGAACGACGTGTGCAGGTGCATCCCGCCGGGGTTGCCGAAGTTCCCGGTCAGGATCCACAGCAGCCGGTTGATGTACGAGCACAGCGTGCTGTGGGGCGCCTGCTGGATCCCGAGATCCTCGAACACCGAGACGCTCTCCGCGCTCGCAATCCGCCGGGCTGCTGCGCGCAGCAAACCCTCCTCGACACCGCACCAGGCGGCGTAGCCCGGCACGTCGATGTCGGCGAACGCGCCGAGCACCGGCTCAAACCCATTCACGCGGGCGGTCACGAACTCGCGGTCGACCAGATCCTCCTGGACAACAACGGCGACCATCGCCGCCAGGCACCACGCGTCGGTTCCAGGCCGCACGCGCAGGTGGAAGTCGGCGAGCTTGGCCGTGTCGGTCAGTACCGGGTCGATCACGATCATCGACCGGTCGGGGTCCTTGGCGATCTGCTTCAGGATCACACGCGCGCGCGGGAAGCTCTGCGACATCCACGGGTTCTTGCCGATGAACACCGACACCTCGGCGAGCTCGAACTCGCCGCGGGTGTGCGCGCCGTACAGGCGGTGCTCGACCCACGCCTCGCCGGTCTTCTCCTGAGCCAGCGCACCCGAGCGGTAGCGCGACCCCAGCGCTCGCAGGAAGGGACCGCTGTAGCTGCCGCCGAGGTGGTTGCCCTGTCCGCCGCCGCCGTAGTAGAGGATCGACTCGCCGCCGTGGGCGTCGCGAATCGCGGTGGATCGCTGCGCGACCTCCCGGATCGCCGTGTCCCAGTCGATCTCCTCGAAACTGCCGTCCGAGCGGCGTCGGAGCGGGGTGGTCAGCCGGTGGCGGCCGTTCTGGTAGTGGTCCAGCCGCATCGCCTTGTTGCACGTGTATCCCCGGGTGCCGGGGTGCTCTTTGTCGCCGCGGATCCGGGCGAGCTGCCGGCCATCGAGCGCAACCTCGATCCCGCAGTTGCACTCGCACAGGATGCACGCGGTCTTTGACCGGACAGCCTCGCTGATGGTCATTTGGGTCCTTTCAAGAGTTGGCGAAGGTGGCGTGCCCAGGGCCCGAGCGCTGGAGGCTTTCGACGCCGTTCTGTAGGTCGTTGCTCAGGATCACGCGCGGGGCTTGGGAAAGCGTCATCTGGTCGGCGGCGGCTACGCCGCCAGAGCGCCAGGCGCGGAGGATGCGCTTGGTCGCCCGGTGAGCGAGGGTCGGGCCGCTCGCCAGCTGCGTCGCG
>JBELAG010000460.1:0-3989 GCA_049509055.1 Solirubrobacteraceae bacterium | reverse complement strand
ACACCGGCACAGAGACGGAGTGACCTGCCGCGCGACTGGACGACGACGTGAGCGCTCGAGGTTGGACGAGCAGTGAGGTCAGCAGGGACAGGCCCTTCTGGCAACACACACTTGATGGGCTCCTCGAGCGGTACGTCGCTTGGCGCGATGAGTCTCGGACGGTCTGGCTGGCCTATGAGCGATGGTGCAGAGCAGAACGCCCCACCCGAAGCCTCGCCTACGCCGCGTACCGCGCCGCACTGGAACGCGAAGAAGGAGCGGCATGGGCCTACGCCGCTCAGATCGACTTGGTGAAGCGGCACTGCACGTGAGCGATCACGCGTCACAACTCACCGCCGACCACGCACATCGCCCCGAGCGAGGTCCCACTGGTTCGATGGAGGTCGAGGCGTTCATCGACTTCATCTGCCCCCGCTGCTACATCGCGGTCCGCTATCTCTTCGAAGCGCTCGCGATGTTCGAGCATAGAGACGACGTCCGCATCGCGTGGCGCAGCTTTCAGCTCGACGTCCTGAGCGGACGCTCGTTTGACGAGCTGTTGGTCGTGGACGTGATGCGCAATCACCGTATGAAGCGCACAGACGCGACAGATGTCGCCGCCACCGTGATCACGAAACTCCGCGAGGCGGCCGCGCGCGCGGGCCTCGTCTACCAACCGGGGGCGACAACGCCGGGCGACACCTTCGCGGCCCATCGGATGCTCCAACTCGCCGGTGCACACGGCATCGCCGATCTCGCCGTGGAACGAATACAGAGTGCCTACTTCGAGCACGGAATGGCGATCGATGACCGCGAGTCGCTCGCCCTCCTCACAGCAGAGATGGGGATCGAGCCCGACACCACTCGCTCGGTCGCGTTCGGCGACGCCTACGCGGACGCTGTGCTCGCTGATCGTGATCGAGCCGAGAGGCGTGGGATCTGGAGCGTGCCGTTCTTCATTTGCGACGGGCGGTTCGCAGTCTCGGGCACCCAGTCCCCGAGGTGGATGCACGAAATGATGAGACGTTGTTGGAGTGACCGGTGCCGTGAGCGCAGGTGAGGCCGACAGCGATCCGGTCGCCGACAGTCTCGCTGCGGCACGTTCGGTCTCGGCGATGACGGCGCCGACAGGCGGCGTGCCCGAAACCCAACCAGAGCCGTTTCTCAGCGCACTCTCCGCGAGTCACGTCAGGCGGGCACTGATCAGGCTCTTCGCATTGGCCCTGATCGCAGTTGTCGCGACCGTGCTGCTGCCCGGCCTCGGCGAAGTGCGCGAGCGCTTCGCACATGCGAATCCCGTGTGGATCGCGGTCGCGACCGCCTTCGAGTTGCTGTCCGTCCTCGCCTACGTCCCGGCGTTCCGGATCGTGTTCTGCACACGTAGAGCTGGGCAACGAGCTACAAGATCGCAATGGCCGAGGAAGGAGCCGGCTCCCTGTTGCCGGTCGGCGGCACGGGCAGTCTCGCGCTCGGGGTGTGGGCGCTTCGCAGAGGGGGTATGCCCGCCACCGAGATCGCGCGTAAGACGGTCGCGTTCTTCTTGCTCACCAGCGCTCCCAACGTCGCTGCGCTCGCGATCGTGGGACTCGGGCTGGCGGCGGGCATTCTTCCCGGCCATGCCAACCTCGCGCTGACGCTCATTCCGGCCGCCGTCGCGATGGGGGCCATCGTCGCAAGCATTGCAATGGGGCACCTTGCGCGACGGACGGAGAGGCGGCTGAGAGCCCGGCCCGAGAAGTCTCGATTGACCCGCCTGGGTCCAGTGCTCCTCGCCACGGCCGACGGCGTCGACGAGGCCGTCGCGCAACTCCGGCACGGCAACCCGCTGCTGGTGGTCGCGCTTGTCGGATATGTGGCCTTCGACATCTTCGTTCTGTGTGCCAGCTTTCGGGCGCTGCGATCCGCCCCCGAGGTTTCGATCGTCTGGATCGCTTACCTGATCGGGCAACTGGGTAACTGGTTGCCGCTTCCGGGCGGCATCGGCGGAGTCGAGATCGGACTGATCGGGGTGCTTGTCCTCTTCGGTCTCCCGGTGGCGACCGCGACGGCCGCCGTGCTGCTGTACCGCGTGATTGAACTGTGGCTCCCCGCCGCTCTCGGCATCGTCGCATTCGTACAGCTCCGCCTGCTGTTACGGCGCGAGGCCGAATCGATCGAGCTCTGCCGGCCGAGAGGTGCCGTCGAGATCATCGACCGCGGACCGGTGATCGCGGGTCAGGGTCCGGATGAGCCCCGGCTCGCGGACCGGTCCGACTGACTCGCAGCGAGTCGGCTGGGCGGATCCCAAGGCTCCAGAGCCTCAGATAGACGGAGCATTCAGGTCACCCCGATTGAATCTCCGCCCAGCACCCGGCCGTTTGATGCGCTACTCCAGCGACGCTCGCTGGGATGACGTCAGCGATTCGAGAACGTAGCGTGGCCGGGACCCGAGCTCATCAGGCTCGCCACGCCGCGTTGCAGGTCCTGGCTGAGGATCACTCGCGGGCCCTCGGACTGCATGATTTGGTCGGCGGCCGAAATGCCTCCCGAGCGCCAGGCCCGGAGTATGCGCTTGGTCGCTTGGTGCGCGATCGTCGGCCCTGTCGCAAGCGACGCGGCAAACCGCCGGCCTTCTTCCTCCAGGCGATCGGCCGCGATCACACGACTGAGCAGACCCCACTCGACCAGGGTCTCGGCAGGATAGATGCCCGCGCCGATCACCATCTCGGCTGCCCGAGACGCGCCGACCCGCGCGGCCAGCCGCTGCGTGCCGCCAGCGAACGGAAAGCCGCCGATCACGGCTTCAAGCTGACCGATCTCGGTACCGGCAGCGGCCCAGATCAGATCGCACGCCAACGCGACCTCCAGCGCGCCGGCGAAGCAGCGCCCGTGAATGAGCGCCAGCGTCGGAAAGGGCAGGTATTCGATCGCCTGGATCAATGAGACGACCGTGGCCATCAAGGCTGCCGCGGAGCTGTCATCGAGGCCGGTGAAGATCGAGACGTCGGCCCCGGCGGAGAACGCCGGCCCGTTGGCCCTCAGCACAACGGCTCGGACGTCGGTTCCGGCCGCCTGGTCGACCGCGCTGCGAAGGTCGGCGATCACGCCGCTCGAGAATAGATTCATTGGTGGGTTGTCGATCACGATCTCGCCGAGCTGATCGTGTCGTTGGCAGCTCGCCGTGGGCATAGCCGGCCGCTACGTGCCCGTGCTCGGCTGCGCGGACCGGGCAATCTCTGCGCGTGCCGCGTCCGCCAGGTCCGCGCCGGTGTTGGCATGGCCGGCCACGCCCCACCCGCCCTCGGGCGACTCGGTGAGCAGGACCCAGGTCCGCTCCGCCAGCCCCGGATCCCCGGCGGCGCTGGCGATGATATCCGTCAGTTCCTTGACGACGCCGAGCTGTTTGGCTCGGTCAAGCACCCCGACTGGCGTCAGGACCTGGACTCGCACGTAGTTCCTCTCGCCCGCGACGTTCGACATCGAGTCCGCCGCGAGATCGTGGATGAACGCCGCGGTGTTGTTGCGAAACAGAGCCAGATCTGGGACCTGCTCCCACCGCATCACCGCCGCGGCCAGATCTCTGGCGAGGGCGTGCTTGTCGGCGAACGTCCCCTCCACGGCATAGACATCAATCATGGGCATCCGCGGCGCTCTCTTCCAGTCGTGTATTGGCGTGTCGGCTCATCAGCATGATCGCGTCAGAGTCCGCAATTGAGGCGTGTCAGTCCCCGCGCCCTCTGGCGGTTGTCCCGATCGTGCGGACCCGGTCTCTGGCGAGCCGACGTCCAGAGAGCCCTCGGGTCGAGCTGATGGTGGCAACCGACTCTTCTTGCATCACCGTCGGCGTGACACTGCCCGGCCGCCACCTCCAGTTCATCGTCTAGGGAGAGCCAGATCTCCAAGCCCCTCACGCCATCGCGGGGGTTCTTTGGAGGGTTGCCGCGAGGTTGCGGATGGCGGTGAGCACGACGTCGGGCTGGGAGAGCATCGGCACGTGGCTGCTGTCGACCGCGTAGGTCGTGGCGCCCATG
>JBELAG010000046.1:0-23518 GCA_049509055.1 Solirubrobacteraceae bacterium | reverse complement strand
ACTCCACAAGCTTCCGATATGCGTGCCGGTATTCGTCACGGCCTTGTAGAACCGAATCCCGGTCACCGACCCCGCCACCGACGCCGTGAACTTCACCCCCAGATCCACCGCGCTGCTATCACCCGAATCCACCTCCGTCGGTGCGCCCGAAAAGTCGAAGATCGTGTCCTCCGGTATGACCGCCGCCGACGCGCTCGACGCCGGCGACGCGCCGGTGCTCTCCACCGCCGCCACGGTAAACGTGTAGCTCGTCCCGTCCGTTAGGCCCGACACCACCGCCGACGTCGCCGTCCCACCGCTCACCTGCACCGGCGTCTGCGCCGTGTTCCCGATGTACGGGGTGATCGTGTAGCCGCTGATCGTTGCCCCACCCGTCGTCGTCGGATCGATCCAGCTCACCAACGCCTGCCCGCTCGCTGGCGACGACGTCACGTCAAGGGGCGACGGGGACGGGGCGTTCGGGCCGAGAGTGTATGCCTCGACGGTCTGCCCGGCCCCAAAGAACAGCAGCCCGTCAGACGCCGATGGCGTCGCGAAATGGTTCATCGCCGGGGTGGTCTGATCGACGACCACCGCTCCGGTCTGGGGATTGAGCCCAAACAGCTGCGCGGAGGTCCAGCCGGACGCCCACACCAGCCCACCTGCGACGACCGGCGGACCGTTCGCATCCGCCGTCACCGTCCAGCCCGCCACCGGCGCGAACGTCTGCGTCGTGGTATTGAGCGCCAACGCCCGCAACCCATCGCGGCAGGGCACATAGATGATCCCGTCGTAATAGACCGCTCCGCCGAAGCTGGTGTACGGAGCATCGCCGCACACCTGCAGGCCGAAGAGCGGCGCGGCGTCCAAGCCACCCAGATCCGACTCCGATAGCAGATACCCCTCACCCGCCTTGCCGACTGCGAACACCAGACCGTCGGGCAACAGCAGCGGCTGGCCTGACCCCAGGTCGATGTCGTTGTCGTCCAGATAGGCCCAGTTCGAGGGCCCCCAGGACTGCACCAGATTCAGGTTCGTATCCAGCTGCAGGACCGATTCCTGGTAGTCGTACGTCGTCCCAAATCCGTTGCCGGTCTCCAGCCACAGATCCCCTGCCGGATCGACCACCGGCCCGTCTCCGGACCCCCAGATCGCGCCGCCGCCACCCACCTGATCGGCATCCACCTCGTACTCGATCGGCGTGCCGCCGGTCTCAGACTCCCCCACCAGCCAGCCGTTGTAGGTCCCGCAGTCCCCGTCATTGCCGCCAAACCCGGCAAACACCTTCCCGCCCGACAGCGCCAGCCCCGGACGCTGCAGCAGATCCGCGGTATTCGCGCCCGGTGGATCGACATCGACCGGAAACCCCGACACCACGCTCCCATTCGACAGGTTCAACCCGTACATCTCATGCGCGATGCTGCTCATCGACGTCCCATTCCACGTGTCGGCGACGACGAAGACCTCGTTGTTGGCGGGATCGATCACCGGCGTCGAGGTGATCCCCACCGACGGGGAGATATCCCCGCACGGCAGCTCACTCGCCGGCACCGGCGTCCCCACGCTCACGTGCCACACCTGCGCGCCGGTCGTCTCGTTGAAGGCGTAGACCGAGTCGTTCTCGTCCGCCACGATCACCATGCCGTCGTCCACCAGCGGCTGGCCCCACAGCTGCCCGTCGACCCCCGCGGTCCACGCCGAAGTGAACGGCAGCGCCGTCGCGCTGCTGGTGTCGACGCCTGACCGCGCCGCATTGCCGCGATAGGTCGTCCACGCCGCCATCGCAGTCGACGCCCCCCACGCTCCCACCAGCACACCCACCGCGACGAGCAGGGCGACCACACGACCCGCGCGTGCCACACCGGGACGCAATACGGGCGCCACCGATTGAGTGCCGAGACCGTGCATCAGCCCACCCCTCTTTCGCTCCATGAAATCGCTCTGTCGCGGGCCGCTAACGGCGCCGACGGTGCCGCACAGGACTACACCCACGGACGTCCTTGTCTTTCGGAACCAAACGAGACCACCAGGCCATGACGCGCAGGCATCTTCTCGGCACGCACCGGCAGGGCACAGATCTCCACGACCGCGCCCGGTCCGTTGCGTGTCACGGTTTTCCCCACTGCAGAACGAGGCTGTCCCCAGGCGGCCAGCTAAAACTTGCCATTACTTCACTAATCCTACCATTTCGAACACGCCGGGCACGTGCAGTCTTCCGCCAGCACGCGACCGCGCCACGTCGCCGTGCGGGAGCCTCCCCCGTCTGGACGGCTCTCGGCGCAGGCGTGCTGCCGCCGGCCGGTGGCGTGGTGAGGAGGATGTGTTTGTGGGTCGTCTGCAGTGCCTGTCTGACGCGGTCCGCTTCTCCGGCGAATTGACGGTCGTTTCGAGGACAAGGGTCGGGTAATCGATCTGTGAGGCGATCCCCTCGAGGCCCATGAATGTCACGGCATCCCCGACGAGCACGTCGACGCTGCCGACCTATGCGTCGAGATCCCGATGGTCGGACGAGGGGCGAGTCTCAACGTCGCGGTCGCCGGCAGCCTCGTGCTCGACCGATTGCCCGGTATCGTCTTGCCTGAACGAAGCGTCACCGTCCTTCGGGGCCGCGCGAGCGGCGAGCCGGGGCACCGGCGCTCTCCCGAGACTTTCCGTGATCACTCGCGGCGTTGTCCGACCCGGAGGACACTCAGGTAGCGGCGTGATGCACGGTCGCCCATCCGGGTTCGAATGTGCTCGGCGATCGCGCCCAGCAGCGATTCGCGCACGTCACCGTCAAGGCGGCGGTAGATCGACGTCGTGCGCAGGAGATCGGCGAAACCGTCACCGTCGAACCACTGAACGGTCGGGTACCACCGCACGATTGTGGGGCCGAACAGGTCGCCGGGGTCATCGACCAGTCCCCAACCCTCGTCGGTGACGCGCACCTCATCCTCCAGCGGTGGATGACCCCAGTCAGCGTTGCCGGGGGAATGGCGCTGATGCAGGTCGGTGGTCTCGGCATGGACCTCGGGCTCGCCTGGCCGGCGGACGACGACGTTGGCGAGCAGTGCCATCCATCCTGTGGAACTGTCACGGCATGCGCGCGCTGGCCAGCCGATCGACGGGTCCACCCAATGCCACGCCGACGCGGCCACCAGGACGTCGAACCGTCGACCGCGGTCATTCCACTCCTCGAACGTCGAGGTCTCGACCTCGACGTTGCGAAAACTCGCCAGCCGACGCCGAGCGACCGCGGCCATGCCGGCGCCGGGCTCAACCGCGGTCACCGAACACCCGAGCGCTGCGAGCGAGCGTGTCGCCTGACCGGTGCCACACCCCACCTCGAGCACCGCCGACCGGACGTTCACTCCGGTGATGGCCACGAGATCGCCAAAGAGCTCGCCAGGATAGGTCGGTCGGACCCGGTCGTAGGCTTCCGGCACCTCGTCGAATACCCGACCCAGCTTACGTCGATCGAGGTCGGCCATCGCGCCATTCTGTCGCGGAGGCTGCATCTGGCGCTCAGTGAAGCCCAAACGCCGGTGGCCGGATTGCCGCTCGAGGAGTGCCCGCCCAAATGCTTGCTGACCGCCAGAGACCCGCAGGCCAGCGAGCACTCCCACCGGCATCGCCCACGTCGACCGCGGCCCCGCCGACGCTGGCTGGCGACGCGACGCAGCGCCGGAGTCGCTGCCAATCGCCTCAACGTCCGCGAGCGGGTCGCGGCCGGCCATTGCCTTCGCGATGGCCGACGCGAGCGATCGGCCCAAAGAGCCGGCCCCCGGTGCTCTGACCATGGAGCAGGTCCAACTGCCTGTGCACAGAATTGGCAAAGCCTCGGTTCTGCACGCCTGCATGCCAGCCTCACTATCGGCGACTTTCGGGGCTACCCGCTCAGGCCGAGGTCGCGCTCGTTGCGCGCTCACGTAGCCGGTTGTGTCCGAAAGGAGCGACGTTGGCGGCCCGTAAGCGCTGCCCGTCAAGGCCGCTTCGCGCCGGGAGCGGCAGCGTCGTCCGGCGTATCCGGCCGGGCGAGAGTCGTCGGTTGCGTGGGGCTAGGCGCGAGCCGAACGAGCCTGGGACTCCTGCCCTGATCTGAAACGAGCTGTTAGCAGCCATCGCGCGAGCGCCTCCGTTCACGGAGCCGGAGAGGCGTGGTCTGTAGGGCCGCTCGAGGTCCGGATCTGGCCGAGCAACCGCGCCGCAGGGCCGGGGATCTGCTACTGCAACACGAGCGTCGCGGGTGCGGCCGCACGTGGGGCCGCTCAACGTCGAGCGTCGCAGCCTACGTCAGCTCCCGTCGGGGTAACCGCCGCGATGCCAGACGAGCGGATGCCAGGGCAGCAGCCGCGGCGGAGCCAGCTGTGCACGCCATCCGTTTGCCGGCGGCCGCAGACCTGCGAACAGCGGTGACCCGTCCCGGGTGCCGTCCCCAGCGACAGCCCGGAGCGCTGCGTGCAGTTCGGCGACGGCCGTGCACCCGTAGGTCTGCTCCCACGCGTGTACCGTCCGCTCGATCCGCCGCTGGACCGCGGCACGTGCCCGGACGCCTCGGTCGGGGGTGAGCCGCAGCTGCTTGCCGCGAGCGGGTGCGGGTCGCGGTTCGAGAACGACCACACCGGCCTTCTGCAGTCTGGCGGTGATCACGCTGAGCGCCTCCTTCGACACGCCGGTCAGCGCCGGCAGGTCACCAACAGCGACCGCGTTTGACGGATCGAGCACGCGGATCACATCAGACCACACCGCAAGCCACACCCGCTCCCCACGATCGCAGTCGAGCTCAAAGCGCAGGAGCACCCGCGAGAGCAGCGAAACAAGCGGCAGTTCGCGGTCCCGCGCGCGTTCGGCGGGGTCACGGGCCGGCGGTTCCGGGAGCGTGTCGTAGCCCAAAGCGATCGGCATGAAGTCCGGCAGAGCCGCCTCGATTTGTCCCGCGACCAACACCAGCCCCTCCCGCAGCCGCTCGACCGTAGCAGCGCCGAGACGGTCGCGCCACCGCGCCTCGATCACCCCGGGCAGCGGCCGCCAGACCGCGTCGGCGCCACGGCCGCGATCGGTCAAGGCGAGCACCGTTCCGGGCCTGGCGTGCGGCTTGCCGGCGCCGCCTGGCCGCCGCGGCACGCGCCCGGTTCCGTCGACGGTGATATAGCCCCAGCGGCGCATCCCGTCGAGGTTGGTCCCCATCCGGACCCGCCGTTCGAGCTCGGCGACCGTCTGCGGGCCGCCGTCGCTCAGACCGCGCACGCAGTTGAACCACATCGCCAGCGACGTCAGCCACACCGCACCGCGCTCGGCGCTGGCGCCGAACGATGTCGTCCGGTGCGGCAGCTGCTGCTCGAAAGCGTTGTCGGCCTCGACTGTGAACGCGACGAACGCCGCCGAAAGGAGCGCTGGGAGCGGCAGCGCATCAGGCTTCATCGGGGGCATTGACAGCAGCTCATTATGTGTGGTCGCGGCGGACGAGGGCTGCTGCCCGGTGCCGCGGGCACATGCTGTCCAGACGATCGTTCGCGCCCGCTGAAGCACACCGGCCACTGCCCGTCAGCGCCCAGAGGGTGGCCTCTCGTCGATCTTGACATCCAACATCGTGCTAGTGATGCTAGCGTCATGTTGGAGGCGATCGAGCGGTCTTGGGCACCATCGCGATGGGCGGTCATCGAGGACGCCCGGCGTCGTCAGCGACGACGCCATCGCCGGGTCCTGGCGGTCGCCGCGGTGCTGCTGGTCATCGTGGCTGTCGGCTGGGTGATCACGCGCGATTCGCGGTCGAGTCTCGCGCCCACGCCGCCTCCCGTCACCGTTGGGGCCGTCGAGCAACTGCACCTTGGCGGAGCCGTCCAAGACACCACGACGCTTGACGGGCAGCTGTGGGTGCTGACCTGCGTGATGCACTGCTCAGAACCTTTGTCGGTTGCCAGCACCGGGCAGCTGATCGAGCTCAGTGCCAACGGGCAGCCGACCAAGCGCTTCCCGGTCGCTGACCCAACCGTTCTCGTCAGCGGTGCCAACGCGCTCTGGGTCGCGCACTTCGACACCGGCGATGTGTCGCGGATCAACCCTCAGACAGGGGTGACAACGGCGACGACCCATCTCCAATTCGAGGAGCCGATCGCGACCAACGGTTGGCGGCGATTCGAGCCGTCGGCCATCAGCTTCGGAGGTGGACGCATCTGGGTCTCGGACGGGCTCGGCTACGTTGCCGAGATCAACCCGAGCACGGCCCGACTGCGACGGATCGTCTTCACCTCCAGTGAGGTCCCGAGCTCGACCAGCGCGGCCGGTCTGACGTGGGTTGCAGACGAGCTTGATGGGGTCGGGGCGTTTGCAGCCGGCAGCGGCCACGTCGCGATCCACTACATCTCGTGGGCCCGCCAACCAGTCGACGTCAGAACCGTCGCGTACGGGGCAGGGCTGATCTGGGCGCTGGGCACCGAGACCAACGACTTGATCAGCATGACCCACCCGACCAGGGTCGGGGTCGTCACAACGCTCGACCCTCGCAGCGGCGGGATCGTGCATCAGTGGCGAGTCTCGCCCGGAGCCGTCAGCATGGTGCTCGGCGACGGCGAGGCCTACGTCGGAGACGACAACGACAGGCGGCTGCTTCGTCTCACCCCACCACACGGCGTTGAGACCCTGCACGGACCCGAGGCAGCGCAGCTCACGGCCGTGACACCCAACGCGCTTTGGGCGATCAGCCGCAACGGACGGCTGTTGCGCGTCGGCCTCACACGGCGCTGACCTGCGGCCTCAAAGTCGCCGGCGCTTCGCCCACGAGCTGCAGATCTCCCGTTGCAGACGCGTGCGGCGAGGTGAGCACGCCGCGAGTTGCCTATGCGCGGCCCTGGGCGGCGTCTGCCGCCATTGAGCTCGGCAGGTGTGGCGAGACGCCGGAGCTGTCGGCGCCGTAACACCTGTGAGCGTCGTTTCAACCAGTGACGGGATACGGCTTGCGCTCCACGGTGTGCTCAGCTGGCGAGTCGGTGGTGCACCCACACGTTGGGCTCGACGTAGACAGCATGGTCGTGCTCGATGGATACGTGTACTGGTGTCAGGCCACCCGGGACCTCGACCACGCCCGAATCGGCGAACGCCAGCCCGGTCCACTCCCGCCACTGGGCAAGCGTGCCGGGCACCACCATCGAGAGCGGGCAGACCTTGACGATGACGCCACCGAGCCGGACGTGAGTCCGCAACCACGGGTCGACTGGCAGACCGTCGTCGCGGACCCGAGCGGCGTACTCGGCCATCGCAGCGTTCGGCTCATCGCTCTTGGCGGTCGGTCGAACCGGCCCGAACAGATCACTGAGGCCCATCCTGCGCACGTTGCGTCGTGCAGCGCCAAGCAGCTCGGCGCTCAGCCCACGCCGCTGGTGGCCGGAAACGACGCGTGCTTCGAGCAGCGACACGGCGGTTGGCGGAGCCGGCCTGGAGATCCCCAGCTCAAGAATGGCGTCCCAGCCTCGCTGGGGGAGGCCTTCAAGCTCGCCGTCCCACGCGAACGGCACCGCGATCACACGGCCGATCACCGCACCCCCATCGTCCAGGGCGAGCAGTTGGTGCTCGGGGAACATCTCGGGCACCAGCCCGAACAGACGGTTGGCGATCGGGTCGTGGTTCATGAAGGAGGGCCATGGGCTCTCCATCGCCCACAGCGCGTCCATCAGGTCCGCCCGGTCAGACAGCGCGACGATGCTCACCACGCCCCTCACGTTACCCAGGGTGGGCGGCGTTAGGCGATGCGTTGCCTGATCCACCGCCGTGAGCGTGAGTGCCGCCGCTGAGAGGGCGAGGAAGGTCCCGGCCTCGGCCACGTGCAGCGCCCAGAAGCAGCTGGCGGGCTCATAGACGAAGGTTTGGAAGGCGGATCCAGGGCCGGGCGCTGCGAGGCTTCGATCCTGCCGGGACGCCCCCTCGCTCGGCCGACGGCGAGCGCGACGGCGCCACTCCAAATGGGGCCGCCTGCCGACGGCCGGGGTCTGACCGCTCGTCGTCTCGCTCGTACGGCCTCGCGTTTGTGGTCCAGACTCCCGTGAGTTCAGCCCAGGGTGACTGCCGTGGCCCTCCCGGCACGGGTGTCGTCCGAAGCCGGGCGGTGTCACACGTACTGTCCACGAGCTGTACGGCTTGAGAACGATGAACGTAATCTTCAATGCTGTTGGCAGATTGAGGCCGGCCAAGCGCGTCGCGGTGAGTGTGTTGGTGGCAAGTGCACTCGGCGGTGGATGCCTCGGGGTGCTCGAACTGCCTGCCGGATCACCGATCGCTGCCGCGGCGCCGGCAGGTCCGACTCCATGCTGGCCCAACACGACAGTCACGACAGGCTACGGGCCGGTCTGTGGCTTTCTCGCCAACAACGATCTCAACTATCTGGGCATCCCGTACGCCGCGCCGCCGGTGCGCGCCCTGCGGTGGGCAGCGCCCCAGGCTCCGACGCCGTGGACCAATCCGGTGCAAGCCACGGCATATGGGAACGAGTGCGAGCAGGGCTCCGGCGCGACGCTGGCGGGCAGCGAAGACTGCCTCTATCTCAACGTGGTCCGGCCCGATGACGGGTCGACGGGCCTGCCTGTGCTCGTCCACATCGACGCCGGCGGCTTCGTCGGCTTCTCCGCGCAGCCGATCGGCGGTGGCGACTACTCGCTGATCGCCAACCGCGCGCACGCCGTCGTGGTCTCGATGAACTACCGGCTCGGAATCTTCGGCTTTCTCGCCGATCCGGCGCTCGGGCCCAACTCCGGCGACTACGGGCTGCAGGATCAGCAGTTTGCTCTGCGCTGGGTGCGCGACAACATCGCCCAGTTCGGCGGGGATCCGGGCAACGTGACGATCTACGGCGAGTCGGCCGGGGGGTCCAGCGTGTGCGACCAGATCGCTTCGCCCACGGCCGCCGGTCTGTTCGAGCGGGCGATCAGCGTGAGCGGCGAGTACAACACTCTCCTGGGATCGCCAACGTCGCTCGAGGCCCAGGATTGCAAGTCGCTGTTGCCCACCCAGGCGCAGGCTCACGCCGCCGGCCGTAACTTCGCGGCAAGCGAAGCCTGGGCCGTCCCGGCCCAGGTGGCGGCGTGCCTGCGCGCGTTGACCCCGGCCCAGGTCGAGGCAGAGGCTCAGAGCGGCTACGAAGACGGTGGCCAGGGCACCGTCGGCCCGACGATCAACGGTACGACGCTGACCATGACTCTCCGTCAGGCCCTGAGCCCCGGGCGGGTCAATCGCGTCACGGTCATGGCCGGCGTCGGTCGTGACGAGGATCTCGTAGGCAGCGCGACGACGGCGGCGTAGTATCAGTCGCTTGTCGACAAGCAGTACGGCACGTGTGCGTCGCAGGTCCGCGCGAGGTATCCGCTCGACAGCGCGCTCGTCAGGCTGAGCCAACTGGCCACGCAGCACGACTGCACCTTCTGGGACAGCCTCTTCGCTCAGCCGACCAGCCAGATGACGCCGTCACGGATCTCGGCCGGGAATGTCTTGAGCGATCGAGCGCCAACGGTCGCCTTCACAGCGCCCGCCACCGGCTTGAACGCGCCTTGCGGACCCCGGACCATCGCACCGGTGCTGACGTCGAACAGCGCAGCGTGCCACGGGCACTCGAGGCATCCGTCGTCGGCGACACGGCCCTTCCCGAGCGGGGCGAACAAGTGACGGCAGCGGTTGGAGACCGCGAACGGCTTGCCCGCACTGATGCCAACCGCAAGAGCGCCGTGGGGCGTCTTCTCAACGACCGCGACCTGCGAGCGACCGAGGTCCTCGACGGCCACGAGACGGGTGCCTGACTGCTGGGAGGTGGTCATCAGCAAACTATCTCACACGATCTCTCCACGGTTGCAGGCGCGACCCGCCACCCTGGGGGGATCACCGCTTGGTGTTGATTGGGGTCTTCCTGGCGCTGAGAAGGACCCGGTGTGGATCGAAGCCGCGATCCCGAGCGCGGTGGTGACGATGGTTGCCTGTGACGGCCTCGATGAGGAGCTTGAAGGATGACTTCGAGCGCGGGAGGACGCGGTGGACGTGGAAGGCCAGGTGCGGCGAACCCTCACTCAGGTACAACCGTTTCGCCGACGCAACGGCGCCGCGAGCGGTCCGGTGCCCGATCCGGTCGTGGCGACAGTCAGCTTGGGGAGGTTGTAGAGACCGTAGTCGAGCCACTCCTGGCCGAACCGCGTAGCGCTCGTCGTGCTGTCGCTGGAGCGCCGAACATCTCGCCCGAACCGTCCACCTGAGATGTGGTCGATCGTGGTCGCGGCCTTGGCGGCCGCAATCGCGTGAACGGTGCTGAAAGTTGATCCAACCGCGAGGACAAGCGGACGGGAGCAGAGGCCGCCACGACCGGCATCGGCGCCCGCTCCGGGCGAGAGCATCCCCGCGCCAACGCGAACGGAGCAACTCATGAAGACAGCCCAGTTCAGTCGATGACAACACAGCGTGGCACTTCGGGGACGCGCGCATCCCGCCGTCGCTTGACTTCGCTGCGGCCGCGCCATTGCCGGCGGCCGTCGAGGCGGCCACGCGTGCGCTTGACCAGCTCGGTGTCAACCGCGCCGGCACGGGGCTGATCAACGGCGCCTCGGGAACCGTCGGGAGTGCCGCGGTGCAGCTCGCCGTGGTACGCGGCGCACGCGTGATCGGCACCGGCAGTCCCGCCACCCACGAGGGGGTCAAGTGCGCGGCAGGCTCGTGCTGCTGGCCGACTGAGCAGTCCGCCTCACCAAGCACGGCAGCCGAACGGCATCGCCTCGAGCGCCGTTTGGGTGCGGATGGCCTGGAGCTGAGCTCTAGCCGCCGGTGCCTGTGATGCAACCGGCGCCGATCTCGGTCTCGCTACCGGGTGGTAGCCCGCGGCGTTTGAAGGTGCGCTCGGCGATCTTGATCAGGTGGGGGCCGTGCCAGGCGTAGGTCGTATCGGTCTCATTCCACCAGGCGTAGATCGTCGGGCCGATGAGCTCGAAGGTGCGCTGGACGAGTCGCGCGGGATGGCCGGTGAGGCAGTCGAACCCGGCCTTGCCGGCGGAGTCGCCTCCGTAGCTGAGCGTCACCCCGGCGGGGATCAGCCGACCGTCGCGGAGTCCGTAGGCGACTGCGGTCGCGCCGCTGGAGATCTGTGAGACCTGGATGAGCAGCTCGTCACCCGGGTCGTCGTTAACGTGGGCGAGGGCGACGATCGCCGCTGCCCTCGCACCGTCGACGCGCACTGTGGCAATGCCCCCGCCGGCCTGGACGACCCGCAACATTGCGCTGGTGGCAACGTACATCTTGCTCAGACTCGCGCCCAGCCCCAGCTGCCCGGCCCGCTCGTGGCTCAAGCGGGAGTAGAGCAGGACCAGGTCCTGGCGGCCGTCAGCAGCGATGTCGGCGCGCCGGACGGTGAGGCACCCGGATCGTGGCGGCAAGTAGCGGTTCGGCGCGGCGAGCGGACACACCCCCGTCGCGACGCCGTCACCGTTGGCCTGCGTGCGCGGCGCGCCCGGGAACCCCGTGCCCGTGTTCCCGGGCCCCCGGGTGCCCGTGGGGCTCGTCGCGCGGGTGTGCAGCGCGGCCGCGAATACCATCCCGATCACGACCGCCGGCAGCGGGCCAGTCATGACACCGACGCTCGGCAGCCACCGCCGGCGTCGGCGCTGACTGGGCGGCCTGCCGATCTCGGTGTAGTCGCGTCCATCGATCACCCGCGCCCCGGCCGCGACACGCTGCTCGGCCGGTCGCTGCTCGATCAGCGCCGGCGCGAGCGTCTCTGCGGTCAATGCGTCGATCTGCTCGAGCGATTCATCGCCGATCATGGTGACACGCATCCCGAGGCGGCGGCGAGCCAGGAGAGCGGCGCCGCCGCGAACCCCTCCGCGGTCAGATCGGCCGCGAGCGCAAGGACCTCAGGCTCTACGAACACGACGCGAGCCTGGAGAATGAGGCGATGAATACCTTCCCCGACTCCCACCGCGACCTTCTCGACGCCCAGGTCGCGTCGCTTGCCACGATCGGCGTCAACGGGTTCCCGCAGTTGACCTCGATCGGCACCTCGCCGCCGCTCGCGGCCGTGATCCTCGCCGCTCCCACGCGTTGATCGCTGCGAGGCGGGCGGCCTCGATCCGCTTGGGATGCGACGCCGACACCGATCGGTGAGGACCGCTGATGTGCGCTTGCAGTGTCTCGGTCGCCCGCGAGATCAAACGCCCGATCACCTCCGGTTCGGTCAATCGGATCTGCATTCCGCCGGCAGCACGATGACCCAGCAGCCGCCGGCCGCCGGCGGTGTGCTCACACTCCTCCCCCGGAGAGTCAGCGGACGCAGTCAGGTGATCACCAGCGTCGCCTCGTCGGCCTGCACCCGGAGTGCCCCCACCCCCCGGACGCTGACCGTCGGCACCGCGGCGGCCGGATCCGGGCGCGGATGATCAGTCGCCATCAACGCCATCCTCCCATACGACCTCGCCGCGCTACGGCGACCGTGATGAGCTCGCGGCCCGCGCCCGCCCGGGTTGGCACCGGGGTGCAGGACACGCGTGAGCGATGCCGGTCAGTACGCCGCGCTCCGGGATCCTGCGCCGGACGCTGGATCGGTGCAGCTGTCACGACCCCGGACGCCTCGACCCCGACGCACGGACGAGCCGACGGGCACGAAACCGCTCGGATCATCGGCGCGTCAGCAACCCCGAGCCGGCGGATCACCTGGCTCTACCGGGACCCCATGCGCAGCGCGCCGTCAAGCCGGATCACCTCGCCGTTGAGCATCTCGTTGGAGATGATCTCGACGGCCAGTGACGCGTACTCGTCCGCGCGGCCCAGCCGAGCCGGGAACGGGACCGACTGAGCGAGCGCCTCGCGGGCGGCTTCCGGCACCGTGTCGAGCATCGGGGTGCCGAAGATGCCCGGCGCGATCGTGCACACCCGGACTCCGGCGCGGGCCAGATCCCGGGCGGCGGGGAGCGTCATCGCGACGATCGCGCCCTTCGAGGCCGCATACGCGATCTGCCCGACCTGTCCCTCGAAGGCGGCGACCGACGCGGTGTTGACGCACACGCCGCGCTCGCCCGAACTTGACGGTTCGTTGCCCAGCATGCCCGCCGTCACGAGCCGCATGACGTTGAAGGTTCCGATCAGGTTGACGCCGATCACCGCCTCAAACGACTCGAGCGAGTGCGGACCGCGCCCCCCCGCGAGCTTCTCCACGAGGTTGATGCCGGCGCAGCAGACGCTGATCCGGACCCCACCGGGCAGCGCGGCGGCCGCCGCGACCGCCTCCTGGACCTGGTCGGGGTCGGTCACGTCGACTCGCACGAACGCCGCTCCGTCTCCGAGTTCGCTCGCCAGCGCCCGGCCCTTGTCCCCATCGAGATCGGCGATCACCACCCGCGCGCCGTCGCAATGCAGGCGCCGGGCGGTTGATTCGCCCAGGCCCGAGGCGCCGCCGACGACAAGCGCGCCGCTGCCTTTGATTTGCATCCGCCGAATCCTACGCACTGCCGGCCGCCCGCGGACTCGGCCACCTGCCGGCGGTGCTCGGCTCAGGCTCGCTCGTCCGAGGTGCCGGAGCTCATCGGCCCGTGATGACCGAATCGCCACGGTCGCGTGCGGCGTCGAGATCGTCGTCGGCCAGCCGCAGCCCGAGGCCCTCGGGCGCGTGCAGCGCGAGCATCTCCGCCGACGCCGCGGTCGTGGCGCTACCGCGCAAGGAGACGGCGATCATCACCGCGAACGCGGCCGGCACCGAGACGAGCGCGGGCTGCGCGAGCAGCGCGCCGGCGACCGTCGTCTCCGGGTCGCCGAGAGCGAGTCCGGTGAGGATCGCGGCGGTCGCGATCAGTGCGCCGACGATCATCCCCGCGCCCGCTCCGCGCGCCGACAGCCGCGTCCACCACACGCCGAGCAGGAACATCGGGCAGAACGTGCTGGCCGCGATCGCGAACGCCCAGCCGACGAGGATCGAGATGTCGATCGATCCCGCCAGCAGCGCCAGCAGCGCGGGGATGATCATCGCGGTCAGCGCGGCCGCGCGGAACCGCCGCCGCCGCACCGCGACGCTGGTCGGCGGCTCGCGGCGCAGGCGCGGCCAGACATCGTGGCTGATCGTCCCGGCCAGCGACACCAGCAGTCCCGAGGACGTCGACAGGAACGCCGCGAACGCGCCCGCCGCGGTCACCGCTCCCAGCAGCGTGCCGACCGTTCCCGGCCACGCCGCCCGGGGCAGCGTCAGCACGACGGTGTCGGTCTGCCCGGTGAGATACAGCTGCGGCGTCAGCGCACGCCCGAGCGCTCCGTACACCGCCGGGAAGGCGTAGAACAGCCCGAGCAGGGTGAGCACGCGCACCGTCGTGCGCCGCGCCGCGTGTCCGTCGGGGTTGGTGTAAAAGCGCACGAGGATGTGCGGCAGGCCCATCGTGCCCAGGAACGTGGCGACCAGCAACGAGTACACCAGCAGCGGCGAGCTCGCCCCGCTGCCGCTCACCGGCCGCGACCACTGCGCCCCGGTCTGGGCCGGTGTCCCCTCGGCGACCGGCATCACCGTCGCGGCCGGGATGCGGATGTCGACCCCGCCGGGCAGCGTGCGCCGAGCGCCGGCGCTGACGCTCAGCACGCGGCCGCCGACCGTGATCCGCGCCGCCGCCGGGAACTGCACCCGCTCGGCGCCGGGCAGGCGGACGACCACGCCGCGGGCGGCCGCGGTCGGCAGCCGGCGCCCGAACAGCGCCACGCGGTCGGGCAGCCCGCCGAAGTGGATCAGCAGCACGCACGCCGGCACCGAGATCGCGAACACCTTGATCCAGAACTGGAAGGCCTGCACGTAGGTGATCCCGCGCATCCCGCCGATCGCGACGTTGACCGCGACGATCACCGCGACGATGACGACGCCCGTCCAGTACGGCGCCCCGGTCACCGCCTGCAGCGCGATCCCCGCGCCCTTGAGCTGTGGCAGCAGATAGAAGCCCCCGATCAGGAGCACGATCGCCGAGGCCAGCGGCCGCATCGCCGGGCTGCGCAGCCGGGCCTCGACGAAGTCGGGGATCGTGTAGGAACCGAAGCGCCGCAGCGGCGCGGCGACGAACAGCAGCAGCGCGAGATACCCGGCGGTGAAGCCGAGCGACTGCCACAGCGCGCTGGCGCCAAGCTTGAGCTCGAGCCCGGCGATGCCGAGGAAGCTGGCGGCCGACAGATACTCCCCGGAGATCGCCGCCGCGTTCCACCACGGCGTCACCGAACGCGACGCGACGAGCAGGTCGGAGGTCGTTCGCGCGAAACGCACCCCCCAGGCTCCGAGCCCGAGCGTGCCGAGGGTGACGGCGCCGATCGCCGCCAGCGCGATCATTTCTCGACCAGATCGCGGAACGCGGCGTCGAGCGCGTCGGCACGCCGGGCATACAGCCAGCCGATCGCGATGAACAGCGGCGACAGCGGCACGAGCATGATCCAGATCGTCAGCGGGACGCCGAGCAGGTGCAGGCGGCCGAGAGCGGGGAGCAGGTAGAGCGCGAGCGGCAGCACGCCGAACACGGCCCCGAACGCGACGAGCGCCAGCAGCGACAGCTGCAGCTGGGCGTGGCGAAGGCGGCGCAGGTACACCTCGCCGTGCGCGGTCGAGTCGGCCAGCTCCTGCCGCGGCGAGCGCAGCGGCGCGGGCAGCCGATCGCGATCGCCGTCCCCGACGCTCATGCCGCCCGCACGCCCGCGCGGAACTTCGGCACGGTCATCGTCACCGTCGTCCCCCGGTCCGGCGCGGAGTCGATCTCGAGCCCGTAGTCCGGTCCGAACGTGGCCTGCAGCCGCGCCTGGACGTTCATCAAGCCGACCCCGTCCCCCTGTCCAGCCAGCAGCGCCGGGCCGCGACCGGGCTCCATGCCGACGCCGTCATCGGACACCCGCAGCTCGACGTCGGCGTCGATGTCGCGCGCCACGATCTCGATCCGGCCGTGGCCGCGGCGCTCGACGCCATGGCGGACGGCGTTCTCCACCAGCGGCTGGACCGAGAGCATCGGCAACACCGCGTGCAGGACCTCGGGGGCGACCTGCAGGCGCACCTCCAGGCGGGAGCCGAAGCGGGCGCGCTCGAGCCGCAGGTACTTCTCGACGTAGTTGAGCTCGTCGGCCAGCGTCACGTACGGGCTGCGGCTGCGAAACGCGTAACGCGTGAACTCGGCGAACTCGGTCAGCAGCTCGCGCGCCTCCTCGGGGTTGGTATGGATGTACCCCGCGATCGCGGCCAGCGCGTTGTACACGAAATGCGGCGAGATCTGGGCTCGCAGCGCGCGCAGCTCGGCGCGCGCCAGGCGCTCGGACTGCGCTTCGAACTCGGCGAGCGCAAGCTGCGCCGAGACGAGGCTGGCGGCCTCGCCGACGGTGCGCGTCTCCTCCGGGGTCAGCCGCCAGGCGCGGTGAAACAGCGCGACGAACGTGCCCACGCGGGCGCCCTGCACGACAAGCGGGGCGATCACCGCGCCGCCGATCGGGCAATCCGGTCGGTCGCAGCGGATCCGCGACTCGACGTGTAGGCGGTCATCGCGCGCGGCAACGCCGGCGAGCGCGAGGAGCTCGTCCTCGCCGTGGTGGTCGAGCCCGTCGCCGTCGCAGGCGAGCACGTGCTCGCGGTCGACGAGCGCGACGGCCAGCGCCTGGGTGAGGGTGCGCAGTGGCCCGACGGTCCGCGCGGCGCTGTCGGCCGACAGACCCCCGCGCAGATGGGGCAGCGTCACCGTGGCGGCGTGCAGCGCCTCCTGCATCGCGTGCTGCTCGCTGGAGATCACGCGCGGCGGGCGGACGAGCCGGAAGGCTGCGACCACCGACGCCGCGATCGCCCAACCGAGCAGCACACCGAGGATCACCTCCATGTGGGCGGTGAGCATATTGTGCGGACGCTGACCCGTGGCCGCCGGCGCCGACGAACGACGGAGCTCGCCGGTATGCTGGCCCTCTGCCATGAGCGTCGTATTGGGCGTACTGCTCGGGGCCGGTCTCGCCACCGCCGTCGGCATCGGGTGGACGTTGTTCTACGCCCCGCGCGCCGCCCGCACGCCGGAGGCGCTCGGCATGCAGTCGGCGCTGCACGCCGCGAGCTCGACGCTTCCACATCTGCGCCGCGGCCTGAGCCCGAGCTCGGCCGCGCTGGCGGTGCCGCACCTGCGCGAGCTGATGGGCGCCGCGGCGATCGCGCTCGCCGACACGCAGACGGTGCTGGCGATCGACGGCGAGGGCAAGGAACAGGTGCGGCCCGGCGACCTCCTCTCCCGGCTGCTGGACCGCACGCCCGACGACCGGATGCGGATCGAGCCGCGCCTCAC
This sequence comes from Solirubrobacteraceae bacterium, assembly GCA_049509055.1. Classification (GTDB taxonomy): domain Bacteria; phylum Actinomycetota; class Thermoleophilia; order Solirubrobacterales; family Solirubrobacteraceae; genus Palsa-465. Next base: position 6,293 of record JBELAG010000046.1, on the reverse strand, counting down.
CTCGTCGGACCCGAGCTGCCCCCTGCGCTCGGCGGTACTCGCGCCGCTGATCGTCCAGGGACGGCGCGTGGGAACGCTGATCGCCTTCTACCGGATGCCGGGGCGACCGCCCGCCGACGAGCTGCGCGTCGTGCGCGAGGCGGCGAGCCTCGTGTCGGCCCAGCTCGAGCTGTCGGTGGTCGCCGAGCAGGAGGAGCGGCTGGCGCGCGCGGAGCTGCGCGCGCTGCGGGCGGAGATCTCGCCGCACTTCATCTACAACGCGCTGGCCGCCGTCGCCGGCGACATCCACACCCGGCCCGAGGAGGCACGGGAGCTTCTGACCGACTTCGCCGAGTTCACCCGCTACCTGTTTCGCGACGGCCGCTCCTACGTGACGCTGGCCGAGGAGCTCGAGCACGTCGAGCGTTATCTGCACCTCGAGCAGGCGCGGTTCCGCGATCGCCTCCACGTCACGATCGACATGCCCGCCGATACGCTCGGCGCGGTCGTGCCGGCGATGTCGCTGCAGCCGCTGGTGGAGAACGCGATTCGCCATGGCGTCGAGCGACGGGCCGGCAACGGGCGGATCGCGATCACGGCCCGGCTGCGCGGCGCCGACGTGGAGCTGCGCGTCGCCGACGACGGCAGCGGGATCGACCCCCGCCGTGTCCCCGCGCTGCTGGCCGGCGCATCCGGCGGAATCGGGCTGTCCAACGTCGACGCGCGCCTGCGGGCGACGTTCGGCGAGCGCTACGCGCTGCAGCTTGAATCCGAGCTGGGTCGCGGCACGACCGCGATCATGACCGTGCCGAACCTGCTCGGCGAGGACCCGCTCGGCCCGCCCGACAACCCCGTCGCGCTGATCGGCGGATGACCCGATGACCTCCGACCAGCTGACGATCCTCGCCGTCGACGACGAGCACAGCCAGCTCGAGGATCTCGCGCGGCTGCTGCGCGGCTCCCCGAGCGTCCGGGCGGTGGAGTGCGCCCGCGATGGCCACGATGCGCTGCGCAAGGCCTCGACCCGAGCGTTCGACGCGATCTTCCTCGACGTCCGCATGCCCGATCTCGACGGCCTCGAGCTGGCGCGGGTCCTGCGGCGATTCGCCGCCCCGCCGCAGCTGGTGTTCGTCAGTGCGTACGACAGCGCGGCGGTCGACGCCTTCGAGCTGCACGCGCTCGACTATCTGCGCAAGCCGGTCGGTCGCCGCCGCGTCGAGGAGGCGATCGAACGCGTGAGCTCCGCGATCGACGCAGCGTCGCCGGGCACCGGCCCCGCCCGGCCCGCCCACCCCGCCTCGGTCGCGCCCGACGACCACGAGATGATCGCCGTGGCCAACGTCCACGGCGGCTCGACGCGGCTGCTGTCGCGCAGCGCGATCCAGTACGTGCAGTCCTACGGCGACTTCGTCCGGATCGTGACCGCCGACGGGCGCTATCTGCTGCGCTGCACGCTGGCCGAGATCGAGCGCCGCTGGGAGCCCTTCGGCTTCGTCCGCGTGCACCGTCAGTACGTCGTCAACCTGCGCCAGGCAGTCGAGCTGCGCCCGCTGCTGGGCGGCACCGCCGAGCTGATCGTCGTCGGCGGCCAGACGATCCCGGTGGCGCGCCGGCACACGACCGAGCTCGGACGCCGTCTCAGCGTCTGAGCCCGGTCGCGCGCCGCGCGCGAACGCGGGGCCGCGTGGGCGGTCAGCCTTCGGCCGCCGCCTCCTCCTTGATCTTGCCCTCCAGCTGCGCCATCACGTCCGGGTCGCGCAGCGTGGTGACGTCGCCGAGCGCACGCCCTTCGGCGATGTCGCGCAGCAGCCGTCGCATGATCTTCCCCGAACGGGTCTTGGGCAGGTCGTCGGCCCAGATGATCCGCTTGGGACGCGCGAACTTGCCGATCCGGTCGCCGACGTGCAGCCTGATCTCCTCGACCAGCACCTCGGTTCCCTCCAGGTCGCCCTGCAGGGTGATGAACGCGCAGATCGCCTGCCCGGTGTCCTCGTCGTGCTGCCCGATCACCGCCGACTCGGCCACCTTGTGGTGGGAGACGATCGCCGACTCCACCTCGGCGGTCGAGAGCCGGTGGCCGGAGACGTTGACGACGTCGTCGATGCGGCCGATGATCCAGAAGTAGCCGTCCTTGTCCTTGCGCGCGGCGTCACCGACGAGGTAGACCTCCTTGCCGAAGCGCGAGAAGTAGGTGTCGACGAACCGGTCGTCCTCCTTGTAGAGCGTGCGCAGCATCGACGGCCACGGCCGCGTGAGCACCAGCAACCCCTGGCCCTCGCCGATCGGCTTGCCCTCCCGCTCGTCGACGACCTCGGCGGAGACGCCCGGGAACGGACGGGTGGCCGAGCCTGGCTTGGTGGCGACGATCCCCGGCAGCGGCGTGATCATGATCGCGCCGGTCTCGGTCTGCCACCACGTGTCGACGATCGGGCAGCGCTCGCCGCCGACGACCTTGTGGTACCAGAGCCACGCCTTCGGGTTGATCGGCTCACCGACCGTGCCCAGCAGCCTCAGCTTCTCCAGATTGGCCTTCTCGACGTGCTCCACGCCCCACTTCATGCAGGCCCGGATCGCGGTCGGAGCGGTATAGAAGATCGTCACGCCGAAGCGCTCGGCGATCTCCCACCAGATCCCCTTGTGCGGGTAGTCTGGAGCGCCCTCCCACATCACCGAGGTGGCTCCGTTGCACAGTGGCCCGTAGACGATGTAGGAGTGCCCGGTGATCCAGCCAACGTCGGCCGAGCACCAGTACACGTCCTTCTCGGGCTTGAGGTCGAACACGTAGCGGTGGGTGGCGCTGACCCCCGTCAGATACCCGCCGGTGGTGTGCAGGACGCCCTTGGGCTTCGCGGTCGAGCCCGACGTGTAGAGCACGAACAGCGGATGCTCGGCCTCGAGCGGCTCGGCCGGGCACTCGGCCGCGGCCGCCGCGCAGATCTCCTCATACCAGACGTCGCGGCCCTGCTTCATCTCGCACTCGGCGCCGGTCGACTTGACCACGATGATGTGCTGCAGCGTGTCCAGGTCGGCCATCACGCTGTCAACCTGCTGCTTGATCGGCGCGGTCTTGCCCTTGCGCCGCGCGCCGTCGACGGTGATCAGCGCCTTGGCCTCGGAGAACTCCATCCGCTCCTTGACCGAGTCGGCCGAGAAACCGCCGAACACGACGTTGTGGGGCGCGCCGATCCGCGCGCAGGCCAGCATCGCCACCGCCACCTCGGGGATCATCGGCAGATAGATCCCGACGATGTCGCCCTTCTGGATCCCGAGATCCTTCAGCGCGTTGGCGAAGCGCTGGACGTCGCCGAGCAGGCCGGCATACGTGATGTCGCGCTCCTCGCCCTCCTCACCGCGCCAGTGGAAGGCCACCCGGTCGCCGTTGCCCGCCTCGACATGACGGTCCAGGCAGTTGTAGGAGGCGTTGATCGTGCCGTCCTCGAACCACTTGTAGAACGGCGGGTTGGAGTCGTTGAGGTCCTTCGTCGGCTCGGTGAACCAGTGCAGCTGCTTGGCCTGCTTGACCCACCAGCCCTTCCAGTCGGCGTCGGCCTCGTCGTAGATCGCCGGATCTGAGAGCAGCGCGTGCTCGCGGAACGATGCGGGCGGCTCGAACTTCTCGATCTCGAGCATCGCGTCGAGCTGTTGCTCGAGCTGATCGTCCCCGGTTGAGGTTGCTGCGGTGTCTGCCATTTCACCCTCTCCTTTGGCGCTGGCCCCGGGTCAGCAAGGGCGCCGGCGAAATTCGCCGGCGCCCGGTGCTGGCCGCGGATGTGCGGCTGTGTTCTGTCCTTAGTTGTACCCGAGTAGGGCTCCCGATGTGGGCGGGCTACCCGCTGAGGGGGAAGACCGGCAGAACGGTCCTCCCCCAGCTCGCGTTCGTCACCCCCGCGGCCGACGTGTACCACGCCAGCGCCGCCGTGATGATCCCGAGCCAGCCACCCAGATGAACCGTGGAGCTGGAGCCGCCGGAGTTGCCGATCGACAGCAGGATGAAGGTGATGAACAGGATCACGAACGTGAGGACCAGCGCAACGTTGGTCCGCAGCGCGGCGACCAGCATGTAGGCCGTGAAGATCGTCCACGCCCACAGGTACAGCCCGAGCGCGCTGCCGATGTTCGGTGTCGTGCCCTTTGCCGCCCCGGCGATGATGCCGGGGACGCTGGTGTGCAGGAAGATGTACACGCCGATCCAGAACGCTCCGTAGGCGGTGAACGCCGTCGCCCCGAAGGTGTTGCCCGAACGGAACTCCCACATGCCGGCCAGGAGCTGGCAGATGCCGCCGAAGGCGAGCGCCAGGGGGAGCACAGTGTCGACGTACTGGCCGCCGACGAGGTTGGCGTTGACCACGCTGAGCACGAACGTCGTGGTGGCGAATGCCGCCAGGCCCAGCGGCCCGGCGTCAGCCGGCACCCAGTGGCCCGTGCTGGTCGGATCGACGTCCGGCGCGACATCCGCTTCGCGTGGTGGCAGACCGCTTGCTTCCATCTCTCTCTCCTCCTACTCGTTGTTGACGAGACGGAGCCGTAGCCTCTCCGGCCCTCGTCCATCTCACAAGAGCTGATCGTTGAGCGGCGCCGGCGCCACGTCGAACGGTCGCTCTGGGCCGACGAACGGCGACCGCCCAGCGAGGTTTGGGTAGCGTTTGGCGTCGTTTGCGAGGCCCACGGCGACCGCGGACCGCGGTCGGGACGGTCAGCGGCGGTGCTTGCGCTTGCGCTTGGGCGTCGTCGCGCGGGTCCGGCCGGCGCCGTCGTCAGCGCCCGCGCCGGCCGCCTGGGCGGCGGGCGTCGGGCCGGCCACGGGCTTGGCGCGCCCGCGGGCGCTGCCCGCCGCGCCGCCGCCGCGCGCGCCACCGCGGGCGACGCGCTGGGCGCGCATCGCGCTCGACGACGGCCACGGCTCGGCGGCGCCCGACCGCCACGCGGGCGGGATCCCGGTCGGCCAGCGTCCCGAGATGAGATACGCCGCGGCCAGCAGCCAGAAGCACTGCACGACCGGGACCTGGGTGATCTGGAACAGCACGAGCGCGCCCGCGAACATCCCCAGATAGCCCATGAAGCGCGTCAGCAGGCCGGTGTTCATCGCCTGCAGGGACACGAGCACGAACGACACCGCCATCAGCAGGGCGGCGAACTGTCCGACCAGCTGGAGGAGCAGCAGACCTGCTCCGCCGGTCAGCCGGTCCGCCTCCTGGTAGGTCTGCAGGCCGGTGGTGGCGAAGTCGTGGACCTTGATCGCGACGACGACGGCGTAGACCACGCCGGCCACGGCGGTGAGGATCCCCGCGGCAAGCACCACGATCCGGGTGTAGGCCCTCGCCCCCGGGACGCGCGCGCGGGCGGACTCCAGCAGGAACAGCAGCGTCCAGGCGATCCCGAGCGACGCCAGCCCGTTGACGACCGACGCGATCAGGTCCAGCGGAAAACGGTGGTTGGCGACCAGCAGGTCAAGGGTGAGCTCGTCGACCGACGTGTGTGGGCCCCCCAGCGAGATCACCGACGCGGCGATCAGCAGCACGCCCGCGGCGACCGCCACCGCCGCCTGCCGGTTGCGGACGCGGGTCTCGTACAGGAGGCGCTCGTCGGGCGTCATCGGCCGCCAATGCTAGTGGGCGCAGGCCCAGCTACCATTACCGGTATGGAAGGAAGTGGCTTCGGCGGTCTGTTCGGCGACCCGGACGATCTGCAGCGCAAGCTCGGCGAGTTCGCCGAGCAGATGCAGGGTGCGCAGCGGCTCGCCTGGGCCGACAACGCCATCAAGCTCGCCGTCGATCTGACGGTGGCCGCGATGAACCGCGCCAACATTCAGGGGACGTCAGCAGGCCGAGCAGCTGCGGGCTGTGATGGCGGTGATCTTCCCCGAGGCCGTGACGCTCGTGCGCGAAGCGCGCGAGGGCCTGCAGTAGACCGCGCCCGCGCGTCCCGGCGGTCAGGCTCCGGCGCCCCCGAGCGCCCCGAGTACCAGTGCGTCGTGCTCGGCCGGCTTGACCTTGCGAAAGACGTCGGCGACGACCCCGTCGGGCCCGATCACGAATGTCGTGCGCTCGTTGCCCATATACGTCCGGCCGTACATCGACTTCTCGACCCACACGCCGTACTTCTCGGCGACCGCGTGGTCCTCGTCGGCCAGTAGCGGGAAGCCCAGCCCGTGCTTGACATCGAACTTGGCGACCTTGGCGACCGGGTCAGGGGACACGCCCAGCACGACCGCGTCGGCGCTGTCGTAGTCCGCGCGGTGGTCCCGTACGCCGCAGGCCTGGGTTGTGCAGCCCGGGGTATCGGCCTTGGGATAGAAATAGAGGACGACGGTCTTG
>JBELAG010000459.1:0-4014 GCA_049509055.1 Solirubrobacteraceae bacterium | reverse complement strand
CGTTCACCGCCGCCCTCCTACCACGCCATCTCCTGCACGCGATGCTCCAGAAACGCCTCGCCCAGAAACTCGGCTCGCCAGGCACCCCAACCCGCAACGCCAACGCGCATGACGATCGCGACCAATCGCAACCTCCGGCCCAGACCGACAAGGAGACCCGAAGGGATCCTCGATGAAGCGACCCGTCTCCGACCGAGCACGCCACCTCGCCACCGAGCTCGAGCGCTTGTTCGCCCAGGACACCGAGCTGGCCGAACAGCTCAATGACGCACACGGCCGGCTTCGCGACGCGAACGACCGCCTATCGTCGGGCCTTCACCCCGACGGGCTTCGCGCCGTCTACGGCGACCGCCCGGTATCCGAAGCTGCGCAACTCGAAGCCACGGTCCGCAGTCGATCACAGGTGCTCGACACCACCGACGGGCTTGGTGCCGTCCAAGCGGTGCATTGGGAAATCCACCGAGCACATTGCGATCACCAACAGGTCGCGAAAGATCGCCGGCACCTCGCGGCCGACATCGGCGAGATCGTCCGCACATTCGTCGGCGAACTGGTCGCGGCCAGTTGGTCTGAGCAGGAGGCGCGCAACGCGAACGTCCACGAACTCGGCTCCGGAGAGGACGCGTAGGGGCGCCATGGACAAGCTCCTGACAGCCGAGGAGGTCGCCGAGCTTCTCAAGGTGAACACCGAATGGGTTTGGGCGCAAGCCCGCGCCGGTCGAATCCCACACGTGCGCCTCGGCAGCTATCGGCGCTTCCGGGAGTCCGCGCTCGACGAGTGGCTGCTCGGGCTCGAGACCGGCGGGACCGGCCAAACGGCCGCCTCGCCCGTCCGACCTGTTCCCCTCCGGCGGCCGCGTAGTCGCACCGAGCAAGGCTCAGCTGGCCCAGAGATACGAAACCCCCGAACGGGGCCGTCCCGGGGAAGGCTCGCACGATGTGTTCAGCCGGGGCCCAAGGTGTCTAAGGGACGCGGACGAAGGCCGCGTGTCAAGGCTACTGCGCCATGGCCAGCGCCGCCGACCCACGGTATGAGAAGAAATTGGACTCCAATTGGCCCCCGGCGTCTGAAACGAGCGCTCGACCCGGACGCCAGAAGTCGCTGATTTGCAGGAGATTCCTCGAATCGGGGAGACAGGATTTGAACCTGCGACCGCCCGGCCCCCAGCCGGGTGCGCTACCAGACTGCGCCACTCCCCGTGGTCTGAGCCGATGATACGCGTCTCGGTGCGATGTGCCGCTGCGGTCAAGAGCCAGGGGGCAACGGAGCGCGGCGCGGATCGAGAGCGGGCGACGGGAATCGAACCCGCCCTAAAAGCTTGGAAGGCTTTTGTGCAACCACAACACTTCGCCCGCAGGTCGGCCCAATGGTAACGCGGCGGCCGCGGGCCGATCGCCCGCCGGGGCGGGCATGCTCAGCCGGGCGCTGCGCTGCCCGCCGGGCGGCGCTGCTCGGTGGGGACCTCGCCGTCGCGCACGAGGTCCTGCGGCGGCCACGGGCCGGTCCAGTTGTCCAGGCCGCCGTCGAGCGTGACGACCGAGCCGGCGAGGGCGCCGGCGAGCGGGGTGGCGAGCAGCGCGACCAGCCAGCCGTACTCCTCCATGTCGCCGAGGCGCTGCAAGGGCACGGTCTCGGCGGCGCGTCGCCACAGCTCGGCCGGGTACTTGCGCAGCGATTCGGTGGCCAGGCGCCCGAGGGCGACGGCGACCACCGAGACCCCGCCCGGTCCCCACCGCGCGGCGAGCTCACCGGTGAGCGCCTCGACGGCGGCGCGAGCGGCCCCGGTGTGGGCCATCGCGGGCATGCCGTGGTGGGGTGAGACCGTCACGTTGACGATCGTCCCCCGCCCCGCCGGCCCCATCGCCAGCTCATGCGCGGCGGTGCACATCGCCAGCGTGCCGCCGACGTTGAGGCGGTGAACCGCGCGCCAGCCCTTGGCGGCGATGCCCTCGGCGGCGACGAAGTACTGGCCGCCGGCGTTGTTGAGCAGCAGATCCAGGCGGCCGTGGCGCTCGAGCGCCCCGGTGACGATCCCGCGGGCGCCCGCGGGATCGCGGATGTCGCCGGCGACCGCGACGGCGCGCGGCCCGAGCTCGGCCGCCGCCGCCGCCAGGACGTCGGGGCGCCGGCCGGCGATGACGACCGACGCGCCACAGCGCATCAGCTCGCGGGCGGCGGCTTTGCCGAGATTGGTACCGCCACCGGTGACGAGCGCGACCTGGCCGTCGAGCAGGCCGGGGGCGAAGATCGCCGAGCCCTCCAGGGCCTACTCCCCGAGGACCTTGATGACCAGGCGCTTGGGCCGGCGCCCGTCGAACTCGCAATAGAAGATCTGCTGCCAGGGGCCGAGATCGAGCCGGCTCTCGGTGACCGGGACGATCACCTGGTGGTGGACGAGCAGGTTCTTGAGGTGGGCGTCGCCGTTGTCCTCGCCGCCCCGATGATGGCGGTAGTCGCCCGGATCGGGCAGCAGCGCCTCCGCGACCTCGCCGTCGGGGGACTGCCAGCTCGGCGGCGCCAGCTTGTCCAGCCACTCCAGCACGTCGGCCTGCAGCCCCGGCTCGTCATCGTTGATCCAGACGGCGGCGGTGATGTGCATCGCGCAGACGAGTGCCATGCCCTCGGCGATCCCGGCGTCGCGGACGGCTTCGGCGACGTCCTCGGTGATCCGGACGAACGCGCGGCGGCCGGCGGTGGTGAACGTCCGGTAGACGGTGTGGGAGATCACTGAGCAGGGGAGCCGGGATTCGAACCCGGATTCACGGTTTTGGAGACCGCGCGCATAGCCATTAACTCACTCCCCTGTGGGCCCAGTGATGCTACCCATCCGCGCTTCGATCAGAAGCGCGGAGTGCGATGCGGGCGGAGGGAGTCGAACCCCCACAGGCTTTCGCCCACCGGCACCTAAAGCCGGCGTGTCTACCGTTTCACCACGCCCGCGGCGTACGCCCGGACATTGTGAGGCACGCGCGATCTCGGTGATGGCGACCGCGAAACGGCCGCGCGGGCATCGCCCAGCGGGTATGGTCCGCGGTCGTGGCGCAGGTGCGAAACGTCCGGCCCGGCTACACGGTCATCCACCCCAACCGGGACCGAGTGGCCTGCAAGCTGACCAAGCTCGTGGTGGTCGGCATCCTGCTGCTCTCGGTGGCCCTGATCCTCGTCCTGACCGTCGGCGGCTGGAGCAAGCTTCAGGGGATGAAGCCGGTCAACTTCATCTGGTGCGCCGTCTATCTGCTGATCGCCCTCTACATCGCGCGGTGGGCGCGCGGGCTGCTGCCGATCGCCGCGGCGCTCGCCGTGCTGCTGCTGATCATCACCGTGATCGCCGGTCTGGGCGTGGACGGGACGAGCTGGTTCGATCGCAGCCACAGCGGGTTCGCCGGCGCCCAGTCGCTGTTCGGGGGCAACGGGCTCGGCGCCGGCCTGCTCGGAACGATCACCGTGGTCCTGATCCCGGTTGAGGTGGCGCTGGTCGTGTTCGCCACGATCGCGTTCGCGCAGGGTTGGAACGTCGAGCTGGAGGTCCCCGACGACGAGGCCCGCCGAAGGGGCAGCAAGGCGATCGCCCGGGGACCGGGCGCAGCGGCCCGCGCGTAGCGGCCGTCTCGGCGGCTCGGCCCGTCTCCCGCGCTGGAGGCGGCGATTCGTGACAGACCTCGTCCGTGCGCCGGCGGATTTGTCGCACAACGCGGGTCTGACCGGCGATTCGTGGCAATCAACGCGTCGTCGCCGGAATGTGGCGCAGCTTGCCGGTGATGACCGCGCGGTCGGGGCCGGCGGGGGCGGCTGGTCGGGGCCGCGCGGATCCGGGGGTCGGGGCGGCCTGGGTCCCCTGGACGGCGTGGGTGTGGTCGACGGCGGCGATCATCTCGCCGCCGGCGCTGGTGCACGCGGGGATCAGGGTCGACACAGCCGACCTCGACCGCGCCCGCCAACACCGGCGGGCGGGGCGGCTCTGCGCGGCCGGTGTCGCATGGCCTGCCGAGAGATGCGCGTCGTCGCGCTCGGTG
>JBELAG010000458.1:0-4459 GCA_049509055.1 Solirubrobacteraceae bacterium | reverse complement strand
GCGATCTCCGCGAACGGTGGTGCGGGGCGGGAGACGAGCGCGCGCATGTCGGGCGCTCAATATTAGGCGCGCGCCGGTCGCCGGGGCCGGGCGCGGCGGGCTCGCCGCGTCAGGCGCTGGGGAGCTGGACGGCCTCCAGCCGCGCCCGCGGAACCGGGCGGGGGCGTGCCAGGCGGGGGACCGGAGCGGGCCTCACGGGTGACAACGCGACCGACCGCACCTCCGGCCACGGCCACCCGGGCCGCGCCAGGTAATAGCCCTGCACGAGCTTGACGCCGAGCCGCGTGAGCGTGTCGAGCTCGGCTTGGGTCTCGACGCCCTCGGCCACGAGGTAGCCGCCGGTCTGATGGGCGTAGCCGAGCATCGCCGTGACGAGCGCGCCGCGGTCGGAGTCGCCGTCGATGCCGCTGATCAGGGAGCGATCGAGCTTGAGGTAGCTGGGACGTCAGGGAGCGGTCGAGCTTGAGATAGCTGGGACGCACGGTGGTGATCTGCCGCAGCCCGGAGTACCCGGCGCCCATGTCGTCGACGGCGAAGCGGACGCCGAGCGCGATCAGGCTCGAGATCTGCGCGTGCATGCCGGGCGTGTCCTCGAGCAGGCTGTTCTCGGTGAGCTCCAGGATCAGACCGTCCAGGCCGCGGGTGCGCGCCAGCAGCTCGGTCGTACGCGGGTCCAGCAGCAGCGGGCCCGACAGGTTGACGCTCAGCGACGTGCCCGCCGGCCGGATCGCCAGCAGCGACAGCGCGGTGCGCAGACAGGCCAGTTCGAGGCGGTCGCGAACGCCGAACTCGTCGGCCAGCGCGAACCAGTGCAGTGGGTTGGGGCTGCCGCCGGTCTGAAAGCGCGCCAGCGCCTCGTAGGCGTGCGCTGCGCCCGCGGACACGGTGACGATCGGCTGCACCGCCATCGCGAGCCCCTCCCCGCCGATCAGCCGCTCGAGCGCCTCACGGGCGCCTCCCGGTCCGCGATCGGAGATCGACTCGCCGGCGTAGACCGACAGCTGGTGCTTGCCGCTGCGCTTGGCCACCCGCAGCGCGACGTCGACGGCGCGCAGCAGCGATTCCGCATCGTCGCCGTCACGCGGGATCAGCGCCATCCCGAGCGAGGCCTGGATCGGCTGCCCCCCGAGCTCGTGGCGGCCGATGTCGGCCAGCAGCCGCTCGGCGACGGCCTGGGGCTCGTCGGTGCGCAGGATCGCCGCGAACTCGTCCCCGCCCAGCCGGCCGACCGTCCCGGCCGCCCCGGCCGACGCGCGCATCTCGGCGACGATCGTGCGCAGGACGGAGTCGCCGGCGGCGTGGCCGGCGGACTTGTTGACGGCGCCGAAGTTGTCGACGTCGAGCAGCAGCAGCGCGATCTCGTCCTCGGCGTCCGCGGTGGCGGCGATGTGCTCCAGCCGGGCGCGCAGCGCAGCCCGCGAGAGCGCGCCGGTCAGCTCGTCGTGGTCGGCGTCAAAGCGCGCGCGGTCGAGCATCTCGCGCAGCTCCCGGGTGACCCGGCCGCACGTCAGCAGCAGCGCGATCGCCGTGATGCAGCCGCAGCCGTAGGACAGACTGAGCCGCTCGGCGCGCACGATCGGCAGCGCGAGCGAGATCAGCAGCAGGGTGCGGCCCACCCAGTACACGCGCCCGCCCCGGGCCAGGACGCCGCTGGCCACCGCTCCGAGCCAGAGCACCGACAGCGTCGAGACGCGCTCGGGGCCGAGACCGACGATCAGGACGGCGGACACCGGCGCCAACGACTCCTCGAGCTTGAGCCAGTCGACCTTCGGGGCGAGGATCTGCACGAGGCCGGTGGCGAAGATGATGCTGAAGCCGCCGAGCGTGAGGATCGCCGGTCCCAGGTCGTGCGGGCTGGCCATCGAGAAGACGACCCCGGCGAGGCCGATCGCCGCGCGCGCGGCCGCGGCCGTGCGCCTGGCTCGCATCAGCCCGGCGGGAATCTCCTCTGATGACCGCACATCAACGTTGTCGGCCCTCGGGGGGGCGATGTTGAGGTTGAGCGGGGCAAACCCGGACCTTCGTCGAGTGCTCCGGGCCGCTCGCGGCGTTGGCTATGTTGCGGTGGTGGATGCGATGCCAGACGCCGTCGCCGAGCCGGCCGGCGCCGGCGCGCGACGGGCGACGTTGGGTGGCGGGATCAGCCGTCCGCTCGTGCTGCTGCTGGCGGTGTCCTGCGGCGCCGTGGTTGCCAACCTCTACTACGCCCAGCCGCTGCTGCACACGCTCGGCCGGGCGTTCGGGGTGTCCGATGGCGACGCGGGCTTCCTCGTCACGGTCACCCAGATCGGCTATGTCATCGGCCTGTCGCTGCTCGTGCCGCTCGGGGATCTGCGCGAGCGGCGCGGTCTGATCACCGGCACGCTGGTGGTGACCGCGGCGGCGATGGCGGTCGCCGCCGCAGCGCCGTCGATCGCGGTGTTCGGCGCTGCGCTCGGCGTCGCCGGGATCACCTCCGTGGTCGCCCAGGTGATCGTCCCGATGAGCTCGTCGATGGCGACCGACGGCGAGCGCGGGCAGGTGGTGGGGACCGTGATGAGCGGGCTGCTGATCGGGATCCTGCTGGCGCGCACGGTGAGCGGACTGGTCGCCTCGGCGCTCGGCTGGCGCACGGTGTTCTGGTGTGCGGCGGTCGCGATGCTCGCCCTCGCCGCCACCCTGCGCCGCGCGCTCCCCCGGGTCCCCCCGACCACCGAGCTGACCTACCGCGGGCTGCTGCGCTCGGTCGTCGCGCTCGTCGGCGAGGAGCCCGTTCTGCGCCAGCGGATGGCGATCGGCGCGCTCGCGTTCGGCTGCTTCAGCACGCTGTGGACCTCGCTGGCCTTCCTGCTGTCGGGAGCGCCCTTTCACTACGGCAACGCGGTGATCGGCCTGTTCGGCCTGGCCGGCGTCGCGGGCGCGGCGGCGGCGACCGTGGCCGGGCGCCTCGCCGATCGGGGCCGTGGCGGTCATGCCACCACGGTGACGATCCTCCTGATGCTGGCCAGCTGGGCGATCCTCGCGGCGAGCCGCAGCTCGGCGATCGGGCTGATCATCGGGATCGCGGTGCTCGACCTCGGCGTGCAGGGGCTGCACATCTCCAATCAGAGTGCGATCTACGCCCTCTCACCCGACGCCCGCAGCCGGCTGACCACCGCCTACATGGTCGCCTACTTCCTCGGGGGAGCCGTGTCCTCGGCGCTGACCACCTCGCTGTACGCCGCCGACGGCTGGACCGGGGTGTGCGTGCTCGGGGCGGCGACGGCCACCGTCGCGCTCGTCGTGTGGACCGCGACCGAGGGCGCGCGACGCGTGCGGGCCCCCGGCGCCGCGCGCCGAGCCGGGGGCCGGGCGATGCGGATCGGCGAGGGCGAATGACCTCCGGAGCCGTCGCGCAGGACGGCGCCGGGTCGCCGAGGGAGATCCGGCTCGCTTCACCGCGACGGGCCTACCGGGACGTCCCTGCGCGGCGGAGGTCGGCTTCGATCGCCAGCGCGGCGTGAGTGGCCTGCGGCAGGACGTCGCGCCGCAGGCTCGCCATCGATCCCCGGGTGGCGTGCACCGACACGTTGAGCGCCGCGACGACCTTCCCCGAGGCATCGCGAATCGGAACCGCCAGCGAGCGCAGGCCCTCCTCCAACTCCTGGTCGACCGCCGCCCAGCCCTGCCGGCGCACCGCGGCGAGCGCCGTTCGCAGCTGCGCGGTGGTCTGGATCGTGCGCGGCGACAGCGGCCGCACCTCGATCCGCGCCAGCCGCTCGTCGAGCTCCGCGTCGGTCAGCGCGGCGAGCAGCACGCGGCCCATCGAGGTCGCGTACGCCGGCAGCCGGGTCCCGACCGACAGCGTGATGCTCATGATCCGCCGGGTCGGGACCCGCGCCACGTAGACGATCTCCAGGTCGTCGAGCACCGAGATCGACGAGGACTCGTTGACGCTGGCGACCAGCGACTCCATGTGCGGCTGGGCGACCTCGGGGAGGGTCAGCGCCGACAGGTAGGCGTAGCCCAGCTCCAGCACGCGCGGGGTGAGCGAGAAGCGACCGTCGGTCACGCTCATGTAGCCGAGCGTCACCAGCGTGAGCAGGAAGCGCCGAGCCGCCGCCCGCGTCAATCCCGCCGCGCGCGCCACCTCGCTGAGGCCCAGCTCGCGGTGCTCGGAGTCGAACACGCGGATCACGCTCAGGCCGCGCTCCAGCGACTGCACGAAGTCGGCGCTGCGAGGGCGGTCGTCGGTCACATCGGCCATCGTCTCGTTCGGAGTGCGAACGGTACCTGGTTGCCGCGAACGCCAGACGCGGTGGCGCTTCCCGGTGGCGAATGTGCTGCCGTGTGGACGCCACGGTCGCCGATCGCGGCAGCGCCGACCGGGAGGCGATCCGCGCGCCGGCCACCCGTAGGCGCGGTCAGCCGGCGATCACGACGATCAGGTTGCGCGGCCCGTGCACGCCCTCGACCCGCGAGAGCTCGATGTCGGAGCTCG
>JBELAG010000457.1:0-4257 GCA_049509055.1 Solirubrobacteraceae bacterium | reverse complement strand
ACAGACGTCTGCTGCTGTTGCGCCACGCCAAGTCGAGCTGGGACGATCCGGCGCTCGCCGATCACGACCGCCCGCTGGCCGCCCGGGGGCGCCGGGCGGCCACCGCGATCGGTGAATATCTGCGCGGCGAGCGGATCGAGATCGCGCTCGTGCTGTGCTCGTCGGCACGGCGGGCGCGTGAGACCGTCGACCTCGTCGCGCCGTCCGGGGAGATCCGGCTCGAGCGCGAGCTCTACGGCGCTTCGGCGGATGGGCTGCTGGAGCGCGTGCGCCGCGTCTCCGACACATGCGGCGTGGTGATGCTGGTCGGCCACCAGCCGGCGATGCAGGACCTCACCCTCGACCTCGTCGGCGACGCCGGCGAACTGGCCGGCCGCAAGTTCCCGACCGGCGCGCTCGCCGTCCTCGGCGTGACCGGCGGATGGGTCGCGCTGCGGTCCGGCGGGGCGCAGCTCGACGCGTTCATCAGGCCGCGCGAGCTGAGCTGACGGTCCGCGGTTCCGACGCTCGGCCGGGCGGTCGTCCGCGTCGATGACGACCGGATGCTCAACGGTCTTCGCGCGGTCGCGGCCGCCCACGCTGACCCAGCGGTCAGCGCCGGTCCCGGCTACCTGATCGGGGCAACCCCCGCGCTGCGGTCGATCCGCGGCCCGCGGTGCGTGCACGACTGACTGGCGGTGGCCGCTGCGCACCGCAGCGCGGCGAGCGGCGGCGTCCCGGCCGCCAGGTGATAGGCGAAGGCCCCGTGCAGGACATCGCCGGCGCCGAGCGTGTCGACCACCTGCACCGCCGGGACGGCGATCCCCGCGGCGATGCCGTCGTGCGTCATGGCGACGATCGCCCGGCCGCCGGCGGTCACCGCGGCGAGCCTGACCGGGGGGCGCAGCAGCTCACGGGCGACGATCTCGGGCGGACGGCCGACGGCGAAGGCGGCCGACGCGATCACGTGCGTGCTACGACTGAGGAACCCGTCGGTGGCCGGCCTCCGGGTCCCCGCGTCGAGCAGGACCGGTGTTCCGAGCCTCACCGCCTGATCGAGGACGGGCAGCGCGATCTCGGCGTGATGACCGTCGCTGAGCACGACCTCGGCGTCGCCGATCGGCTGCCCGCCGGCCCGCAGCCGCCGCAGGCCGCCGGCGTTGGTCGACACCACGGTCCGGCGACCGGCGGCGTCGACGACGACGTTGGAGATTGCGCACGACCCCTCGAGCGCCCGGTCGTCGACGTGCACCCCGAGCGCCTCGAGGTCACGCCGGGCCTCGATCGCCGCGAACGAACCGCCGAGCGCCGTGATGAGCTGCGCCCGCCCCCCGAGCGCTGCGAAGGTGATCGCGGCGTTCGCCGCCGGACCGCCCGCGCCCATCCAGGAGCCGAGCGCCTCGACCTTCGCGTCAGGACCCGGGAACTCCCCGACGTACTGGATGATGTCGAACGTGGTGAGCCCGACGAAGATCGCCCGCACCGATCGGGCGCGCGCAGAACAGGGCAAGGTCGCCCTGGCGCTCAGCCCTTGCGGGCCAGTCGTTCCAGCGCTCGGCGGCGCGCCGGATCGAGGCCCGCCATCTGCTCGGCGAAGTGGCTGAGCGCGAGATCCCCGTAGTCGGCGACGAGCTGCTCGACCTCCGAGCGGGCGCGCAGCCTCACGTATTGCTCGCGATCGAATACCGGCGCGTAGAAGTCGGTCTTGCCGTCGCGGCGGCGGGTCAGCAGCCCCTTCTTGTGGAGCCGCGCCATGATCGTCATGTACGTGGTGTACGCGCGTAGCTTGGGCGCCCGCGCGTTGAGCGCGTTCATCACGGCGCGCACCGACGACTCCCCGGTCGCCCACACCTCGTCCATCACCTCGGATTCCAGCGGGTGCAACGCGGGCGGGGCGGGCTCCTGCGGCGTGCGTCCGGGCATCTACGACTGAGTGTAGCAGTCAGCAGCGGGCCGGCTCGGGCCGCCGCCGCGGCCGGCGGGCCACCGCCGGGCACGATCTTCTACGATTCACGGTAGGAGATGGTCGCCACCTCGCCTGCATCCGTTCGCAAGCCGGCCGCGGTCGCCGCCGCTCGCGGCTTCGGCGCCGGCCTCGGGCTGGGAGCCTTCGGGCTGGCGTGCTCGGCGTTCGTCCTGCTGCGGCTGGTGGAGTCCTGGCGGGTGACGGCGGGGGCGGTGTCGCATCACATCACGGTCCTCGGCCAGCCGATCGGCTACCCGACGGCGAACCTCGACGCGGTCGTCGTGCTCGCGCTCGCCCTGCTGGCGCTGATCGCCACGCTGCGCGCAGCGCGGTGCGGCGTGCGGGAGGCGACGGCGGCGGCGCGGCTGAGGCGCCGGCTCGGGCGAGCGTCGCTGGGCGGATGCTGCGACGCGCTGGTGATCGCCGACGAGCGGCCGCTGGCGTTCTGCGCGGGCCTCCTGCGGCCGCGCATCTATGTCTCCACCGGGGCGCTGACGATCCTCGACGAGCAGGCGCTGACGGCCGTCCTCGACCACGAGCGCCATCACGCCCAGCAGCGCCATCCGCTGCAACTCGCCGCCGCCCGGGTCATCGCCGAATCGCTGTTCTTCGTACCGGGGCTGCGTGAGCTCAGTGCTCACCAGAAGGCGCTGGCCGAGCTGAGCGCCGACGAGTGCGCGGTCAACGCCGCGCCCGCGAACCGGTCCGCCCTGGCCCGCGCCATGCTGTCGTTCTCCGACGCCTCGAACGAGACCCACGGGGTTGGCTTCGACCCGGAGCGGGTCGATTACCTGCTCGGCTGTGCCCCGACCCGGCGGTTCCCGCTGCTGGTCTGCGTGGTCGCCGCGGCGGTGCTCGGCCTCGTGGTCGCCGTCGCGTTCCTCGCCGGCCAGGTCGCGACCGGGTCGGCCACCCTCGCCCCGCCCGTCCTCTCGCGCCAGCCGTGCGTGCTCGCGCTGGCGCTGACGCTGGCGCTGCTCGCCTTCGTGGCCGCGCGCTGCGTTCGCCTGGTGCGCTCCGGACGCCGCTGAACGTCCGGGAAGGTTCGCCGCCGCGCCGGCGTCCTGACGTGTATCCATGATCTACGACGCAGAGTCGTAGGTCGATCACGAACAGGAGGCCCAGTTGTCCCTCACCGTGCGCATCCTCGGCGCGCTCGCCCTGCTCGGCGTGGCCGCGGATCATCTCTATGAGTACTTCGTCGATCACTACAGCGCCGTGCCGACGATCGGCACGCTGTTCCTACTCGACAGCGTCGCGGCGATCACGCTCGGACTCGCTCTGCTGGTTCCACTCAGGCGGATGCTCCCCGCCCCGATCGCCGAGCGGGTGCGCGCGCTGGCGGCCGCCGCCGGGATCCTCCTGGCCGCGGCGTCGCTGGCCGGCCTGTTCGCGTCGGAGGTGATGCCGCTGTTCGGCTTCATGGAGTTCGGGTACCGCTTGGTCGTCGTGCTGGCGATCGTCGCGGAGAGCGCCGCGATCGTCGCTCTCGGCATGTTTCTCGTCGTCGTCGAACCATCTCCTACGCGGGATAGTGGATGTGTTACTATGGTGCGTAGTAGATCGAGATCGAGCGAAAGGAAGGGCAACATGAAGCGGTCGCTGATCGTGATCGCCGGAGCGGGCATCGTGGCCGCCGGCGTGGCAGGTGTCACCGGCGCGCTCTCGTCGGGAGCCGGTCGCGCCGGCGCCGCGCCCGCGGCGGTCGTGGCGCAGACGTCGATGCCGATGCCAATGCCGATGCCGGCCACCACCGCGAGCGCTCCGGGACCGGTCCACATGGAGCTGCATCAGCGCGTGGTCCGCGTGAAGATCATGAACTTCGCGTTCATGCCCGCCCGGATCGAACCAGACCTACGACCGTGTGGTCACCAAGGCCGGGACCTACGCCTACCACTGTCAGATCCATCCGTTCATGCACGGCACCGTGATCGTCGAAGGGACGGCAGCATGACCCGTTACATCGAGCACCAGCCCGACACCGACGACGACGTCGACCGCCGCGGCTTCCTGAAGTGCATGGCGTGGGCCGGGACGGGCGTGGCGTTCACGCTGGCCGGCTGCGGGGTCGCCACCACCCGGTTGGGCACCGAGGCCGCCGACAAGGCGACGGGCTCGTTCACCTTCGTCCAGATCAGCGACAGCCACATCGGTTTCGACAAGGCCGCCAACCAGGATGTGATCGGGACGCTCGAGCGCTGCATCGCCCGCATCAACGCGATGTCGCAACGGCCCGCGTTCGTGGTGCACACCGGCGATCACGTGCACCTCTCGACGCTCGAGGAGTTCGACACCGTCAAGCAACTCCTGGG
>JBELAG010000456.1:0-4018 GCA_049509055.1 Solirubrobacteraceae bacterium | reverse complement strand
CCCGACCCCCGTCACAATCGATGACCGATACCTCGACTACGTTGCCTGCCCGTCGCAGCGACAGTGCACTGCCGTCGATTACGGCGGTCGCGAGTTGACGTTCGATCCCGGCTCACCGAGTCGGCCCACCCCCGTGGAGATCGACCGGCGCGAGGTCTTGAACGGGATCGCGTGCCCGACCATGAACCAGTGTACGGCGGTCGACTACCGCGGACGGGAGGTGACGTTCGATCCCCTCGCACCCGGCCACCCATCGCCGGTCACGATCGACGGTCCCAACGCGCTATTCAATGTCGCCTGTCCCTCGACCAGTCAGTGCACTGCGGTCGATGACCACGGTGGTGGGGTGACGTTCGACCCCGTCTCACCCGGACATCCGGCTCGCGCACTGATCGACCGCGACCAGTCGCTGAACGGTGTCGCCTGCCCGTCGACCAGCTTCTGCACGATTGCCGCCGCCGGCGGCGCGGTCGTTCAGGGCGATCCCGCCACCAACCGCTGGAAGATCCAGCAGGTCCCGGGCGCCGGGCGGCTCATCGACGTCGCGTGCCGCTCCGCGAACGAGTGCATGGCGGTCGGCGAGGCGGGCGAGGCGTTCGTCGGGCGCAGGTAGCCGATCAAACGCGTTCGCGGCCGCTCAGCGCCCCGCCTGTCCTCGCCGTGACCTGGCACACCGCATACGGCTCCGTGGTGGCGCCTTCGGTCTGCACCGTCGCGCAGAGGTCGCGGACCGGCTGAAAGGGCGTCCCGAGGCGCCCTGCCCCCCGGTCTGGTCCTGACCGGGGGGCAGTGTCGGGATCGGCGCTTTCTGGCATGTGTCTTGAACGTCAATGTCTGGTGTGAGATGACATTCGCGGTCAGCCCCACGATCTGCGTCAGCACAAGCGATGCCGGTAGTGCGCGCTGAGACTTCAGCAGCCGCAGCGCGGCTGTGTTGAGCGCGACCGCCGCGACGCGTGTGCTGCCGGCGGCGATGACCGCAGACGCGGCGCCGACGGTGACGGTCTTCGTCGTGCGCCTGGGCGGCTTGGCACGCGCGCTGGACACCGCGACCAGCTTGCTGCCGGCGAGCGTTTCGACCACGGTCAGCATCGCGGTCAGCGAGCAGGTCGCGTCCGGAGCACCGGCGCACGAGGCCGAAACCCTGGCCGTCGTGCCGAACACGCCGGCGTGGCCCGCGCCGGCCACGCCGACCGGGTTGGTCCCGACGACGATCGACACTGTCTGCACATCCGACACGCCATCGACGCTCGACGCGTCATAGGTGAAGCTGTCGGCGCCCGAAAAGCCGGCGGCCGGCGTGTAGGTGAGCTGTCCGCTCGCGCTGACCGCACTGACCGTCCCATGGGCGGGAGCCCCGAGGGTGGCGAAGGTCAGCGGCAGGCCGGCGTACTCGGTGCAGGTCAGCGCGACGGTCAGCGGCTGCCCGAACGGCGTGCTTGACGTGACGGGCTGGCAGGTGGGCGCCGGGACCGGAGTGATGTCGACGATCGGCGCCGTGGCGAGGCTCGCCAGACTCGTCGTGCCCTGATCGGAGGGAGCCAGCGATGAGCCGCCGCCACCGCCCCCGATGGAGCCGAACTCGGTGCCGGTCGTGTCATCGGAGGTGCCGCCGCCACCCCCGCCATACAGCCCGCCGCCACCGCCTCCGCCGACGCGCTCCTCAAACCCGCCCCCGAGGTTGCCCCCGGCCCCGCCGAGCCCTGACCGCACCCGTACGGCGCAACCGCGCCCGGCACGCCGCATCCGCCCGCGCCCCCCGCAGTCAGCGAGCCAGCCCCGCCTCCGCCCGGAAGGTCGCCGCCGGGCGCCCCGGCGTCCCCGCCGGCGACCCCCACGCCCGCAGCGCCGCCGCCACCTGCGGCCACGATCACCCGCGAGGCCAGCGACGTCGAACCGTGGGTCAGCGGCAGCGTGCGCACGTCAGTGGAGCCACCGCCACCATAGGCGCCAAACCCTGATCCCTCGCCACCCGCACCACCCCCGTTATAGCCGCCGGGTGTCGAACAGATCTTCGTAGTGAGCCATCGGCCGCGCGGTCGTGGCGCACTCGTCCTGACCCTTACCACGCGAGGCTCGCAGCCGGCGTCGAGCGCGTCGGGAGGCGGCGTGCGGTTCGCCGCGCGCAGCGGAGGCGGAGGTATCTCCTTTGGGGGCCTGGTCGCGATCGATGCTGCGGGTCGACGTCTGCCGGCGGCCCTGACCACCCGGGGCAGGGACGTGTCGCTGCGAGTCGACGATCGCGGAGCGCGCTATCCAGTCCGGATCGACCCATTCGCGCAACAGATCGAGTTCACCGCTCCGCTGTTAGGGCAAGAGAACTTCGGGGCAAGCGTCGCCCTGTCGGCCAACGGCAATCTCGCGCTGGTGGCGACCGGGGACTTCCTCACTGTCGCAGCGCCCATCGTCGCGACGTTTGTCCGTACGAACGGCGTGTGGGGATCGGGCCCACGATTTCGCCGCCCAGCGACGACTCCGGTGAATTCTTTGGATCAAGCATCGCCGTGTCGGGTGACGGGACCACCGCGATCATCAGCGATCCGGCCGACGCCGGCGATACGGTCGCCGCATGGGTGTACGCGTCAAACGGCGCGCGATGGTCTGAGGTCCAGAAGCTGACCGGCGTCGGCTCCGCCACCGGCAGCGATTTTGGCGACGCCATCGCGCTGTCCGGCGATGGGTCAAGTGCCCTGATCAGCGGGATCGGAGACAACGGAGGCACGGTGCGGCGTGGATCTTCACGCGCGGCAATGGCGTATGGAGCGAGCAGGGGGCGAAGCTGAGCCCGGCGACGAGCGGCACCGAGTTCGGGCGGTCGGTCGCGCTCTCGCAATCTGGAGACACGGCGCTCATCGGAGCGGAAGCCGCCAGCTCGGGCGCCGGTGCTGCCTGGGTGTACACGACGCCCGACCGGACCACGTGGGCGCAGCAGGTCGAGCTCACGCGCCCGGGTGCCGTAGACCTTGGTGCGAACGTGGCGTTGTCGGGCGATGGCACGAGCGCCGTGGTCGGCGCCCCTCGAAGTGGTACGGGCAGAGTGGCGCGGTGTGGGTCTTTACAGGGTCTCGATGGTCGGACGCGACCGAGCTCACCGCCAACGATGTCGGTGGGGATAGCGCGGCGTTGTTCGGGACCCCGGTCGCGGTGTCGGGGGATGGGCAAGCCGCGGTCATCGGCGGATCGGGGTGGAACGGAGCGGTCGGCGCCGCCTGGGTGTTCACGCAGGCAGGCGGCCTCTGGTCACAGCAGAGCCGGCTCAATCCGGCTGCGGGCAGCGACGGTGAGGGGGGCGAGATCGGCGGCGGATTGTTCGGCGACAGTGCTGCCATCGCTGCCGACGCTCCGACTGCTCTGATCGGCGCGCCTTACAACGACAACCCGGCCGGCGCGGCCTGGATCTTCGACGCGGCGCCCCCAGTGTGCGGCCAGGTCGCCGCGACTACGCCCGCCGGCGGCGGGGCGATCAGCATCACCTTGGCGTGCTCCGGACCGCCGGGCCAGACGCTGACCTATGCCGTCGTTTCGGGACCGGGACACGGAGTGTTGGGGACCATCGATCAGACAGCCGGCGCCGTGACCTACGCCTCGGTCCGCGGCTACAGCGGCAGCGACAGCTTCACCTACGTCGCCACCGACGCGGAGGGGACGTCCACCCCAGCGACCGCGACAATCACGATCCCGCCGGCGCCGCCGGTGTGCGCCGGCGCTGACCTCACGACCCCGGCGGGCGGCGGTGCTTTCGCGGTGCAGTTGAGCTGCACGGGCGCCGGCCCGTTGTCCTATGACGTGGTGTCGAGTCCCGCTCACGGTTCGCTTGGTCCGGTCAGCGCCGGCGGACTCGTGACCTACACTCCCCCCGCCGGGTACAGCGGATCAGACAGCTTCACCTTCACCGCCAGCAATGGCGGGGGGACGTCGACCGGTGGTACCGGTGTGCCAAGACGTGGCGGCAAGCACCGCGCCGGGTGGGGGTGCCCCGGATCACGGTTTTCTCCTCGGATCTGATCACCGAAATTCC
>JBELAG010000455.1:0-4024 GCA_049509055.1 Solirubrobacteraceae bacterium | reverse complement strand
CCCCAGGGCCTTGGTCATTACCCCGCCGGCGGGACGACCGTGACCGCCGAGGGCGGCGCGTGCGGGGACCGGATCACGGTCTCGATCGCCCTCGACGGCGGTCGCGTCGCCGGCGCGGGCTTCACCGCGCACGGCTGCGGCGCCACCACCGCCGCCGGCAGCGCCGCGGTCACGCTCGTGCGCGGAGCGAGCCTGCTCGATGCCGCCCGCGTCGGCGCGCCCGAGATCGCCGCCGAGCTCGGCGGACTGAGCCCGGGCAAGCTGCACGCGGCCGAGGTGGCGGCCGACGGCCTCGCTCGCGCGCTCGGGATCGCCGCGCGCGCGGCACCGACCCCCGAGCGACGGTCCCCCGAACGCGATACGACGCTGGTGGCGATGAGCGGCGGCGTCGACAGCGCGGTCGCCGCGCACCTCTGCGCGGCACGGGGCCCGGCGATCGCGGTCACGCTCGAGCTGTGGTCAGACCCCGAGAACGACGCCGAGCGCAGCTGCTGCTCCTCGACGGCGGTCGCCCGGGCACGCTCGCTCGCGCACTCGATGGGTCTGGCGCACTTCACGATCGACCTGCGCGAGGAGTTCCGCGCCGGGGTGGTCGAGCCGTTCATCGCGGGCTACCGCGACGGTGAGACGCCCAACCCGTGCGTGGGCTGCAACGGGCACGTGCGGCTCGACGCGATGCTCGCGCTCGCCGATCGTCTCGGCTGCGGATGGCTGGCCACCGGCCATTACGCGCGCGTGGCCGAGAGCGGCGACGCGCACGGACCGCTGCTGCGCGCGGCCGCGGACCCGGCAAAGGATCAGACGTACATGCTGGCGGCGCTGAGCCCGTCGTCGCTGGCCCGGATGCGCTTCCCGCTCGGCGAGCTGCGCAAGCCCGAGGTGCGCCGGCTCGCCGCGCAGGCCGGCCTGCCGGTCGCCGACACGCCCGACTCGCAGGACCTGTGCTTTTTGGCCGGCACCGACCAGGCCCGGTTCCTGGCGCGCCACGGCGGCGTCGGCGACCGCCCGGGCGAGCTCGTCGACGCCGGCGGCGCCGTGGTGGGACGCCATCTCGGCCAGCACCGCTTCACCGTCGGGCAGCGGCGCGGGCTCGGCATCGACGGCGGCGCGCCGCTCTATGTCCTGGACAAGGACGCGGTCAGCGGCCGGGTGACCGTCGGCCCGCGCGCGGCGCTGAGCTGCACCCGGGTCGACGTGCGCGGCGCCCGCCTGCACCGCCCGGGGGCGCGGGTCGATCGGGTCAAGCTGCGCTACCGGGCGCGGCCGCTGCGCGCGCGGGTGCTCGGCGCCCCGGACGCCGGGCATCACCGCGCGCTCGCGCTCGAGCTCGCCGACCCGGTCGACGGCGCCGCCCCCGGGCAGCTGGCCTGCCTGATGGACGGCGAGCTGGTGGTCGGCTGGGGCACGATCGATCGTCCCGCGCCGGGGCAGCCGTCGGTGAGGGCAAAAGGCTGATCGACCGGTCCCCCGCCTACACTCCAGAGGTCGATGACCTCCGACGAGATCCGCCGCACCTTTATCGAGTTCTTCCAGGCCAGGGACCACCTCCGGCTGCCGTCGGGCTCGCTGATCCCGGCTGAGCTCGATCCCTCGGCGCTGTTCACCGTCGCCGGGATGCACCCGCTCAAGCCGTACTTCCAGGGGATCGAGCGACCGCCACATCCGCGGGTCACCACCTGCCAGAAGACGTTTCGCACCGCCGACATCGAGATCATCGGAACGACCACCCGGCACCTGACTTTCTTCGAGATGCTCGGCAACTTCTCGTTCGGCGACTACTTCAAGCAGGGCGCGGTGCAGTTCGCCTGGGAGCTGTCGCGCGAGGGCTTCGGCTTCCCCGCCGACGACATCTGGATCACGGTGTTCGCCGGCGACGCGGAGCTCGGGCTCGGCCCCGACGAGGAGGCGATCCAGGCGTGGCTCGACGTCGGCGTCCCGCGGGAGCGGATCGTCGAGTGCCCGCGCTCGGAGAACTTCTGGCAGGCCGGGCCGACCGGACCATGCGGGCCGTGCTCGGAGCTGTATCTCGACCGCGGCGTCGCGCACGGCAGGCCCGACGACCTCCCCGGCGGGGACAACGAGCGCTTCCTGGAGTACTGGAATCTCGTCTTCATGCAGCTTGATCTCAGCGCCGGCAACCAGGTCACCCCGCTGCCGGCCAGGAACATCGACACCGGGCTGGGCCTCAACCGCCTGGCCTGCATCCTGCAGGGCAAGGCGACGGTGTTCGAGACCGACCAGTTCGCGCCGCTGATCGCGCTCGGCGAGGAGCTGTCGGGCCGGCGCTACGGGGAGACGTTCGCCACCGACAAGGCGCTGCGCGTGCTCGCCGACCACAGCCGAGCGATGACCTTCCTGCTCGCCGACGGCGTCGTGCCCTCCAACGAAGATCGCGGCTACGTGCTGCGGCGGATCATGCGCCGGGCGATCCAGCAGGGCCGGGCACTCGGGCTGCAGACCGGCTTCCTGGACCGCTACGCCGACGTGGTCAGCGAGTTGATGGGCGCGGAGTACCCCGAGCTGTACGAGCAGCGCGAGCTCGTGCGCCGCTGGCTGGGCTCGGAGGAGGAGGGCTTCGGCCGCACGCTGGAGCAGGGGCTCAAGCGCCTGGACGAGCTGATCGCGCGGGCACGCGAGGACGGGACGGAGGGAATCGCCGCCGCCGACGCGTTCCTGCTGCATGACACGTACGGGTTCCCGATCGACATGACCTTGGAGATCGTCGCCGAGCACGACCTCGGCGTCGACGAGGCGGGCTTCGAGGCGCTGATGGACGATCAGCGCTCGCGGGCGCGCGAGGGGGCCAGCCGGGGCCGCAGCGACGACGGCCTGCGCGAGCGCGCCGCGGCGCTGTCGGGCGGGGCGGGCTTCGAGACCGAGTTCGTCGGCTACGAGACGACCGACGCCGAGACGACGATCGGCGCCGTCGCGGGCGACGACGGCGCGCTGCTGGTCAAGCTCGTGGAGTCGCCGTTCTACGCCACCGGCGGCGGGCAGGTCGCCGACAGCGGCGTGCTGGAGTGCGCGAGCGGCGCGTGTCGCGCGCGGGTGCGCGATGTGATCCGGCTCGGCACCGACCAGGTCGTCGCGATCGCGCCCGAGCAGGGGAGCTTCGAGCCGGGCGAGCGCGTGTTCGCCCACGTCGACCGCGCCGCCCGCCACGCGACCGCGTGCAACCACACCGCCACCCATCTGCTGCACGCCTCGCTTCGCCGGCGCCTGGGATCGCACGTGCACCAGGCCGGTTCCTACGTCGGCCCGGACAAGCTGCGCTTCGACTTCACCCATGGCAGCTCGCTCGGCGGCGAGGACCTGCGGAGGGTCGAGGATGATGTCAACCGCTGGATCCTGGAGAACCACCACGTCCGGGCGCTGAGCACCACCCTGGTCGAGGCCAAGCGCCTGGGGGCGATGGCCCTGTTCAGCGAGAAGTACGGGGACGTGGTGCGGATGGTCGAGGTCGGCGACGGCTCATTCTCGCGGGAGCTGTGCGGCGGCACCCATGCCCGTACGACCGCCGAGCTGGGACTGTTCCGGATCACCGCCGAGACGTCGAGCGCCGCCAACGTGCGGCGGATCGAGGCGATCACCGGGCCCGAGGCCGTCTCGTTCGTGCGCGCCCGCGACCGGGAGCTCGAGCAGGCGGCCGAGCGACTGCGGGTCCCCGCCGTCCGGGTCGCCGAGTCGGTCGAGCGGCTGAGCGACCAGGTGCGGCAGCTCGAGCGCCAGGTGCGGCGGGCCACGGCCGCCAACGGCGCCGTGGACGTCGACGGCCTCGTGTCGAGCGCCACGCAGGTCGATGGAGCCAGCATCCTGACGGCGATCGTCCCGGTCGCCGACGGCCAGGCGCTGCTCGAGCTCGCCGACCGGCTCAAGGGCCGGCTCGGGGACGCCGCGATCGTGCTCGGGCGCGCCGACACCGAGCGCGTGGACCTCGTGGCGAGCGTCGCGCCGGCGCTCGTCGCCCGCGGCGTCCGGGCGGGGGAGATCATCAAGGTGGCCGCCGCGGCGGTCGGCGGCGGTG
>JBELAG010000454.1:0-4026 GCA_049509055.1 Solirubrobacteraceae bacterium | reverse complement strand
TCGGGTCTCAGCGCGGGCGCGATCGCCGAGCGAGCCGGCGCCAGCTATAACCGAGTGCTCGCCCGGTTGGGAGAGCTGGAGTCCTCCGGGACGGTCCGGCGGACCGGCAGTCGACGCTCGACGCTATGGCTGCTGATCACCGACGAGGAGCGGATCGCCCAGCGCGCCGCCGAGCTCGAGCGTCTGGTCAACGCCCGGCGTGAGGATCGCACCCAGCGGCGAGGTCGAGCCCGAACCTCGTAGGCCCCGCGTTGGCGCGAGTCGCGTCGACGGCCCCGGGTCATCCCTGCGTCGCTGGATGACGAACCGCGCGGCAGCCGCGCTGCATGCGGTCATTCCAGCGCCGTTGGAGAGCCGGCGTTCGGGTGCTGAAGCGACTGCCCCAACGCATGGGAAGGGGAAGCCGCCGCATCGCCCCGACGGGGGTGCTGAGGCGGTGAGACGCATGCCACACTGCGAGGGATGCTCATCCGCGACGCGGCAGCGGACGACTGGCTGCAGATCTGGCCATTTCTACGACAGATCGTCGCCGCCGGCGAGACCTACGCCTATGACCCGGATATGGATGAGGCGCCCGCGCGCGAGTTGTGGCTCGCGGGGCCGCCGGTACGGACCGTGGTGGCGGTCGAGGAGGACGGCAGGGTGCTGGGCACGGCGAACATGTACGCCAACCGTCCGGGCCCCGGGTCGCATGTTGCCAGCGCGAGCTTTATGGTCGATCCTCGCGTCTCGGGACGAGGTGTCGGACGCGCATTGGGTGAAGAGGCGCTCGGCTGGGCGCGCACCGCCGGCTTTCGCGCCATGCAGTTCAACGCAGTCGTCGCTACCAACACTCGCGCGGTCGCGCTGTGGCGTTCACTCGGCTTTGAGATCATCGGCACGGTTCCGGAGGCATTCAGACACCCGACCGACGGCTACGTCGGCCTGCACGTGATGTATCGCCGTCTCTGAGCGCCTACTGCGGCGCCTCGGCGCTGAGTGCGCCTCAGTTCGCCGGTTGTCGGCAGTGCCGCATCGCACGATTAGGAGCAGCCGGTCTCGATCGGCGCCGGCAAGCGATTCGGGGCACGGCCATTCATGCGCGACCGGCACTTGGCGTCCGCCTGCAATGGGATGAGGGCAGGCACGTCCGTGGGTCCGGAAGTGCCCGAGCCAGATGAGGTCGGTGGTCTGCCTCTCGAGGGCAAAGGTGGGGTGCCGGCGGAGCGACCGGTCGTTTTGAGAACGACGACGTGCGCTGGCCCCACCTTGACGGTGGGAATTCCACCGGCGTTCTCATGTTTCGCGGTGCAGCCCGAGCCCCGGCTCGCGGACCAGAGGCGCGGCTCAGACCTTCTTCAATCGAGCTGGCTGGCCCTGCCATTCGTAGGTCTCGATTCTTCGATCGGCTGCCCATTTCTGCACGACCGGGTGAATGCTTCGGGCAACCAGCCAACGCTCGACAGTCCAGCCGCGCGCGACGCGCCGCATTGCCGGACCGTAGTCATCAAGCTGATCGACGCCGTTGCGGCCCGGATACGGCGTCGCATCCTTCTTCACCTCGACTACGACCAAGACCTTCTGCCGCGACGTGCTGACCATAACGATGTCCGGGAAGCCTCGCGAGCGCTCGTCCAATCTCAGAAGGTTGCTCGGAGGGATTGAGAAGCCGTCACGCTCTCGATCGTGGTCTCGCCAGCCGTGGTGACGCAGATATTTAGCAATCCGTCTCTGAAGGAACACCTCGTGATCGTTAGGCCGCTTTCCGGGTGGCGGGGGCTCCCACATGAGACGCGCCGGTTCCCGAGGGTCGAGGTCGCGGGGGTACGGCGAGCCCGTTAGCCATTTCCTGTGCCGATCGGATGCCGCTGGGTTAGTGAGCAGCAAGATCTCCTCGAGGGCCCATCGAACACCCGCATCCGGCACGCGCGCATGCGTTCCGGCCAGATTTCTCAGGGCACCCCATCCCCGCAGGTCCCCATGCATTCTGGCTTCATGGAGATGAGTCGGATGCTCAAACCCGATTATCTGCACCCAAGCCGCGTAGCGTGGCTTCCCCGTCCTGGTGGTGCCTCGCCCACGACGCAGCCGGCTGCGACGGGGCGGGACTGGGTCGGTGCAAAGTCTGCCGAGGGCGACGAACGAGCTAGACGGCCGTGTGCAGTACAGATAGAACAGATCGCCCCGCTTGGCGCTCTTGGGTGCTGTCCACGTGTAGACCCCAGCTCGCGCTTTCGGAAGTCCCTCGCAACTCTCCGGCCCGGCCTTGAACATCCAGACGGGGATATCAGCCATCTCATCGACCAGTGTTTCACCACACCCGAGAGCAATCAACCGCATCGGCGTACGTGACGCTGAGCCGATCGCAGAGCCGAACCACTCAGGCCGCGGAAACGCCTCGGCTCAGTAGACGGGAGCTGGCGCGCGATCACGGGCGACGACTGCTCTTCCTCGTCCAGAGGGTACGTTGAGGCAGGTTCAGGGCCTGTGGCTTGACTCCTTCGTCGCGGGCGGCAAGACCGTACTGGCGCGGAGATCGGTCACGACATGAGCGACGTACAGCGCCGCGGAGACTCCAGCCCGGTCGGGCACGCGCACGCACCACGGGACGGTCTGAGAGTCGGGAAGCTGCCAGCCCAGCACAGAGTCTCCGAAGCGTGAGAGCTCAGCGCCGTTGACCCCGGACTTGTCCTCAGGGCGCTCGTCGGTCCGAAACTCGTGTAGCGCAAACACCGCGTGCGCAGCCCCGTCAGCATCGGCGAGCGTTCCTGCCCACGCCGTCAGCAGCTGATAACGCAGCGACGCGACCCGTGGGTCAGCGCTCGGGAACCGGCACAGGCGCTCGACGAGGTCAGCAACACGCGCGGAGGCTTTCGAGCGGGCGTTCGCCCGCTTCGCCCTTTCGGCAGCCATGATCTGCTGGGCGACGGTCGCGCCAAGCGGCTCGCCAGCCTTCGCCTCAACGCACACAACGATCGAATCGCCATCGACCGTGCTGGCGCGCAGCACAAGGTCGTGGTTGCGGACATTGCCGCCGTAGGCGTCAAAGGGCGCCTTCTCCTCGACCGCCACGCGATGCACGGTGAGATGGACGAGACTTGGGTGCTTGGCGAGCGCCCCGAGCAAGTCCAACGGTCCAGACCACGCCGCAGCGAGTGTCGGCGCGCTCGTACCGGGTTCGCGGTTCTTGACGTCTATACGGCCGAGCCATGAGGCGTAGCCCGGTAGCGGGTCGCCAACGGAGCGCCAGAAGAACCGCATCGGTGAATCATGACGCGTATTCGCCAGTCGGCGTCGCCTCCGTTAGACGCCGTACTCGCGTCGATGGCCAGCGCGCGGCATAGCACCGAGCCGTAGCCGACACCCTCGCTCAGATATTCCTCGGCTCTGCCGACATTCTCGATGGGGTGCCGGTGACCGTCCAATGCGGCAGCGAACGGCTGGCCCACGCGAGGGCGCGACCGTACCCAGGTTGTAGAGCACATGGGCGCGATCAACGAGGTCAAGCCGTACGCACCCATTTGTCCGGTACCAACGGGTGATCAGGCCGATCGGCGCATCGTTTGCGCGGCGCCGGTCGTCTCGCCGTGGGATCATGACGTCCGGGAGAATCGCTCGGCCCAGATCTGCACCCAACGAAGGGATCCCCGATGGAAGCGCATCTCAGCAGCCATCATCGTGACACGATCGGGAGGATCTTCAGCCGTCCGCCGAGCCGCAACGTCGAGTGGGGCGAGGTCATGTCGCTCCTGGAGACGATTGGAACCGTCACGCACGAGCACAACGGCAAGCTCAGGGTCGCGCTCGGCCCTGAGAGCGAGGTGCTTCCGGCGCCTCGCGGTAAGGACGTCGAGATCCAAATCGTGGTGGACCTGCGGCGAATGCTGACTCAGGCCGGTTTCGCGCCCGACGGGCCCCGGGCGATCGCCGAACAGCCCGACGAACCGCGCCACGATCCGGATCGGTGGCGACCCGGGTCGTGGCGCGCAGTGCGGCCCGGCCCGCTGAGCCGGTCAGCGTGTGTAGGTGCCGGTGAGCTTGACGTCG
>JBELAG010000453.1:0-4040 GCA_049509055.1 Solirubrobacteraceae bacterium | reverse complement strand
CTGCGCCCGAGCGACCAAT
The DNA here is from genome assembly GCA_049509055.1 of Solirubrobacteraceae bacterium. GTDB lineage: Bacteria > Actinomycetota > Thermoleophilia > Solirubrobacterales > Solirubrobacteraceae > Palsa-465. The sequence goes on along the minus strand of JBELAG010000453.1, from coordinate 4,021 downwards.
GTCATTCGACCTCGTCATCGACGTCGAGAACACGCCGGGCGCGCTGGCCGAGGTGGCCGCCGCGGTGAGCGATGCCGGGGTCAACCTGGCGGCGGCGACGTGCATCGGCGCCCATGAGCGGGCCGAGCTCCACATCCTCGTCCCCCATGCCGAGGCCGCGAAGCACTCGCTGGCGATCTCGCATCTGGCGGTCACGCGCGAACGTGAGGTCGTGGTCGTCGACGTCGAGGACCGGCCGGGGGTTCTGGCCGACCTGACGCGCAGGATCGCCCGGGCGGGGATCAACATCGACCTCGTGTACGTCGCCACCGGCAATCGCGTCGTATTCGGCGCCGACGACCTCGACGGCCTGCGCGCCGCGCTGGACCTGAACGCGGAGACGCCCGGCCGATGACGCCGGCCGCGGGCGGCGAGCAGCTCGCCTGGGGCGTGGAGGATCCGGAGGTCGGGGCGGTGCTGGACTGGTGGACGGCGTGCGCCCGGCCGCTGCCCTGGCGGGCGGGCCGCGACGTCTACGGCGTCTGGGTCTCGGAGGTGATGTCGGCCCAGACGACCGTGACCCGCAGCGCGCCGGCGTGGGTCCGGTGGATGCAGCGATGGCCGACGGTGCAGGCGCTCGCCGGCGCGACGCTGGCCGAGGTCCTGGCGCAGTGGCAGGGGCTCGGCTACCCGCGGCGCGCCCGTGACCTGCACCGCTCCGCCCGGATCGTCGTCGAGTCGGGCTGGCCGGAGGACCTCACCGAGCTGCCCGGCGTCGGCGCCTACGTCGCCGCCGCCGTTCGCTGCTTCGCGCTGGAGGAGCCGATCCTCCCGCTCGACGTCAACGTCCGGCGCGTGCTGGCCCGCCGCTTCCCGGGCGGCGTGGACATCTCCGGCGACCCCTGGCGGGCCGGTCAGGCGCTGATGGAGTTCGGCCAGCGAATCTGCCGCGCCCGCCCGCGCTGTGAGGCGTGCCCGGTGCGCGATGGCTGCCCCGGGCCGGCCGTGCCCGGTGACCGCTCGACGGCTCGCCGGCAGCCCCCGTTTCAGGGCAGCCTGCGCCAGCGGCGCGGCCGGCTGCTGGCCCGGGTCATCGCCACCGGCGGCGTCGGCCTGGACGATGCCGATCGGGACGCCGCCACCGGTCTCGCCCGGGACGGCCTCGTCCTGCTCGCCGGGGGCCGCCTGCTTCCGCCGCGATGAGCTCACCCCGGCCGACAGCCGACGTATGCCCAAACGGCGCCCAGGCCCTGATCCGCACGCTCGTGGCGTGCGGGCTGCGGACGTGCTTCACGAATCCGGGCACCTCGGAGATGCACTTCGTCGCCGCGCTGGACTCGGTGCCGGAGATGCGCGCGGTGCTGGGGCTGTTCGAGGGCGTGGCGACCGGCGCCGCCGACGGGTACGCGCGGATGGCCGAGACCACCGGGGTCACGCTGCTGCACCTCGGGCCCGGCCTCGGCAACGGCCTCGCCAATCTCCACAACGCCCGCCGGGCGCGGGTCGCGATCCTCAACATCGTCGGCGACCACGCCATCGATCACGTTCGCTATGACGCCCCGTTGCAGTCCGACATCGAGACGGTGGCGCGCAACGTGTCGACCTGGGTGCGCACCGCCACCGCGACCGCGACGCTCGGTGCCGACGCCGCCGAGGCGATCGCCGCGGCGGGCGGCCCCCCGGGTCAGGTTGCGACGCTGATCGTTCCCGCCGACGTGTCCTGGAGCGACGGCGGGGAGCCCGCTGGGCCCGCCGCGATCTCGCCGCGGGCGGCGGTGCCCGATGAGGCCGTCGAGCGGGCCGCGGCCGCGCTGCGCGGGCCGGGTCGGGCGGGAATCCTGCTTGGCGGCACAGCGCTGCGGGCGCGCGGCCTGCGGGCGGCGGCACGGATCGCGGCCGCCACCGGCGCCCGGCTGTACTGCGAGGTGTTCCCCGCGCGGCTGGAGCGGGGCACGGGATTGCCGCGCCTGGAGCGGCTCGCGTACTTCCCGGAGCCGGCGACGGCGCAGCTCGACGGGCTCGAGCACCTGGTCCTCGTCGACACCAAGGTTCCGGCGTCGTTCTTCGCCTACCCCGGCCGGCGCAGCACGCTGGCGCCGGAAGCCTGCCGTATGCACGAGCTCGCCGCGCCGGCCGCCGACGCGATCGAGGGCCTGGAGGCGCTGGCAGATCTGCTCGGCGCCGCCCGCGCGCAGCCCGCGCCGGCGCCGGTGACCGAGCCGGCGCGGCCCACGGGCGCCCTGACCGCCGAGAAGGCCAGCGCGGCGATCGCGCTGGTGCTGCCCGAGGGCGCGATCGTCTCCGACGAGGCGCTGACCTCCGGAATGACCCTCCCCACCGCCACCGCCGGGGCCCCCCGCCACGATTGGCTGACGCTCACCGGCGGCGCGATCGGGCAGGGCCTGCCGCTCGCGGTCGGCGCGGCGGTCGCCTGCCCCGACCGCCCGGTGCTCGCCCTGCAGGCCGACGGCTCCAGCCTGTACACGATCCAGTCGCTGTGGACGATGGCGCGCGAGCAACTCGACGTCACCGTCGTCCTGTTCAACAACCGCTCCTACGCGATCCTCAATGTCGAGCTCGCCCGGGTCGGAGCCCGAGCCGCCGGTCCGCGGGCGCGCGCCCAGTTCGACCTGGGCAGCCCGGACCTCGACTTCGTCGCGCTGGGCACCGGCTTCGGCGTGCCGTCACGCCGAGCGAGCACGGCGGAGGAGCTGATCGACGCCCTCCGACAGGCGATCGTCGAACCCGGGCCGCACCTGATCGAGGCGCTCGTCCCGGCCGGCGGGACGTGAGCGCAGCTAGGCTTCGGAGATGTGAGCGAGATCGGTCCGATCGGCGAGCTGTTGGCGGCCCGCGCGGGCGAGGAGTTGGCGCTCAACGATCGCTACCTCAACCCGCAGATGGGGCGCATCCTGCGCACGCTGGGGTTTGACCGCAGCTGGGTGGGGGGCGACCGCGCCCACCTGATCGACTCCACCGGACAGCGCTACCTCGATCTGATCTCCGGCTACGGGGTGTTCGCGCTCGGCCGCAACCACCCCGACGTGGTCGCCGCCGTCCGGGACGTGCTCGCCGCGGGGACCGGCAATCTCCCCCAGCTCGGGGTCACGCTGCTCAGCGGCGTGCTCGCCGAACAGCTGCTGGAGCGCGCCCCCGACAGCGTCGGCGCGATGGTCCCGGCCAACACCGGCACCGAAGCGGTGGAGGCGGCGATCAAGATCGCCCGCGCCGCGACCGGGCGTCCGCGCGTGCTGTACGCCGATCACGCCTTCCACGGCCTCACGCTCGGCGCGCTGTCGCTCAACGGCAACGACGAGTTCCGGTCGGGCTTCGGGCCGCTGCTGCCGGGGTGCGACCCGGTGCCGTTCGGCGACGCCGACGCGCTGGAGTCCGAGCTCGCACGCGGTGACGTCGCCGCGGTGATCATCGAACCGGTCCAGGGCAAGGGGGTCAACCTCCCTCCCGACGGCTACCTGGCCGCGGTCCAGCGGCTGTGCCGGCAGTCGGGCTCGCTGTTCGTGTGCGACGAGGTGCAGACCGGCCTGGGGCGCTGCGGCACCTTCCTGGCGCTCGAGCACTGGGGCCTGGCCCCCGACATGATCTGCCTGGCCAAGGCGCTGTCGGGCGGGCTGGTGCCGATCGGGGCGGTGCTCGTCTCCCGCCAGGCGTTTGACCGAGTGTTCGACGGCATGGAGCGGGCCGTTCGCCACGGCTCGACGTTCGGCGGCAACGATCTCGCCGCGGCCGCAGCGCTGGCCACCCTGCGAGTGCTCGACCGCGACGCAGTGATCGAGCACGCGGCGCGGATGGGCGATCTCCTGCTGGAGCTGACCCGGCCGCTGGTGGAGCACCACGAGGTCGTGCGCGACGTGAGAGGGCTCGGGCTGATGTGGGCGATCGAGCTCGGCGCGCCGGCCACCACGACCGGCCGGTCGGTGTTCAACGCCGCCGAGCGCGCCCAGCCCGGCCTGTTCGCCCAGCTCGTCACCGTCCCGCTGTTCCACGACCACCAGATCCTCTGCCAGGTCGCCGGTCACCGGAT
>JBELAG010000452.1:0-4051 GCA_049509055.1 Solirubrobacteraceae bacterium | reverse complement strand
TAGGCGGTCGACACCGTCCTGGCGTCGCCGAGGTCCTTGATGATCTCCAGCGAGTGCCCGAGCGACAGCACCTCGGCGTGAGGCACCGACTCGACGTGGTCGGCGAGCCGCTTGAGCTCGCCGTGGTACTCGACCGTCGCGCTGAACGTGTAGGCGTTGACGTCCTCGGTGGAGCGCACGTGGGCGCCGGCGGCGACGAGCAGCGCCTCGACCTCCCGCCGGCGGCGGCGGACGTCGTCGGCGAAGTCGATGTCCTCGCCGCCGCTGGGATCGCCGAGCTTGATCCGGACCAGCAGCTCCTGGGTGGGCGCCTTGTACAGCGCGTAGCCGGTCGAGTCCGGGCCGCGGTGCTTCATCGACTGCAGCATGCTCGTCATGTCGCGGCCGATCCGGTGGGGTGGGTGGGGACCGTCTGCGGTGCCGTTGCGGTAGATGATTCCGGCAATTCCGCACATCAGGGCAGGACCTCGAGGTATTCGTCGCGCTCCCAGTCGGTGACCGCGGCGAGGTAGCGCTCCCATTCGTCGCGCTTGTAATGGTGAAACACCTTGTACAGCCGGCCGGGCATCGCGCTGCGGATCACGTCATCGGCGGCCAGCGCCTCCAGCGCCGCGCCGAGGCTGTCGGGCACCTTCTCGATCTGGGCGCCCTGCTCGAGCAGCTCGTAGGTGTTGCCCTGCTGTGGCGGGCCGGGATCGAGCTCGCGCCGGACGCCGTCGAGCCCGGCGCGCAACAGCGTCGCGACGGTCAGGTACGGGTTGCACGACGAGTCGACGCCGCGGTATTCGAAGCGCCCGCCGGAGGCCACGCGCACCGTCGTCGTGCGGTTCTGCCAGCCCCAGTTCTTGTAGATCGGCGCCCAGAACCCGGTGTCCCACATGCGGCAGTAGGAGTTGACGGTCGGGTTGCCGATGCACATCAGCGCGGGGAAGTGGTCGAGCATCCCGCCGAGGAAGTGACGGGCGAACTCCGACAGCTGCGCCGGGCCCTCGGGGTCGTGGAACACGTTGTTGCCATCGCTGTCCATCAGCGTGAAGTGATGGTGGTGGCCGTTGGCCGACACGCCGGTGAACGGCTTGGGCATGAAGCTCGGCAGGAGGCCGTGCTTGCGGCCGACCGCGGCGCACACCTGCCGGTAGGTGGTGATGTTGTCGGCGGTCCGCACCGGCCGGTCGAAGCGGAAGTTGAGCTCGAGCTGACCGGGGGCGTCCTCGTGGTCGCCGTAGCTCATGTCGAGCCCGAGCGCCTGGCCGTACTCGACGACGTCGAGCAGCACCGGACGCAGCTCCTCGAACTGATGGATGTGGTAGCAGTAGGGCTTGGTGACGCCCTCGGGCATCTCCCCGTCGCGCGGCTTGCGCAGCCACATCATCTCCGGCTCGATCCCGATCAGGAACTGGTAGCCGAGCTCCTGCTCGAACTCGTGGGCGATCTGCTTGAGGTTCTGGCGCGGGTCGGCGTCCAGCAGCGCGCCGGTCTCGGTGTCATAGCAGTCGCAGTACACCCGCGCGACCCGCGGGTCCCAGGGCAGCACGGCGAACGTGTCGAGGTCGGCGATCGCCGCCAGCTCGGACTCCTCCGGGCCGAAGCCGATGTAGTTGCCGTAGCGGTCGGTGAACAGGTTGGCCGTCGCGCCGTAGACGAGCTGATAGCCCTTCTCGGCGACCTGCGGGAAGAACGTCGAGACGACGCCCTTGCCCATCACGCGACCGGTGATCGACACCTGCTGGAAGAACACGTACTTGATGCCCTCGGCCTCGATCCGCCGCGTCAGCTCCTCGATGCGCTGGGCGCGGCCGGGCGCGTTGCGGGCCTGCTCGAGCGTCGCCGGCGCCGGCTCGATGCGGGGACTCGACAGCACGGTCTCGACGGTGCCGCCCAACACCCACTCCTGCGCTGCTGTCGCCATCTCCACTCCTCTCTTGCTGCACCGCGCGCCGCGAGCAGCGATGGGTCCTTATCGCTTCCCGGCGCCCGTGCGGCGCGGCCGCTGCGACGTCGCCCCGGACTCGATCTCCGCTCGATGCCGGTCGGCGCCGGCGAATGCGTGGCGGCTCGACTGGACAAATTGGTACACGTCGCGTTTATACCAATTGCCCGTCATCGAGGCAAGCGCCGCGGTTGCCGGCAGCCGATGCTCCCGATAGCATCGTGCACCATACACAAGCCTATTGCGCAGTAGGCAATGATAGAGGAGCCCCTCGTGTCCGACCCCCTTCCCTCGTCCGTCCCCACGCTGGTCGTCGGGGCCGGCGTGCACGGCCTGTCGACCGCCTGGCACCTGGCCCGGCAGGGCGGCCAGGTCCTCGTCCTCGACAAGATCGGAGTCGGCGCCGGCGCCTCGGGCATCGCCTGCGGCGTCGTGCGCAACAACTACTTCCAGCCCGCCATGCAGGAGCTGATGGCGGCCTGCGTGGAGGTGTGGGAATCCGATCCGCAGGCCCTCCACTACCACGGCACCGGCTACGTCGCGCTCGGACCGCCCGCGCAGGAGAGCGACCTGATCGAGGTCTATGAGCGCCAGCAGCGGATCGGCTATCCGTCGGAGCTGCACGTCGGCGAGCGGCCGGTGTTTGATCACATGCGCTCGCTGTACCCCGACTGGCGTGCTCCCGGGCTGACCGTGTGCCTGCACGAGCACGCCGGCGGCTACGCCTTCAACCGCGAGTCGATGTTCGGCCTCGCCGACAAGGCGCGCGCCGCGGGCGCGACGATCATGCCCGGCATCGAGGTGATGGGCTTCGAGTTCGACGGGTCCGGCGCGGTCGCCCGCGTCGTCACCGATCGGGGAACGATCGCCGTCGACCAGGTCGTGGTGGCGGTCGGGCCGTGGATCGCCTCGCTGTGGTCGATGCTCCTGCTGCCCGACCATCTCGACGTCCGCCGGCCCGACGGCACGCTGCACGAGAACCTGCCGATGTGGACCTACTGGTACCTCCAGGAGGGTGAGGTCGAGATCGACCCTTCGGGTTTCATCACCTCCAGCGGCGCGATGTCACCCGTGCTGCACGTCGACTCCGACCAGCCGCTGCACAGCGATGACGGGCGGCTGATCACCGACGAGCCGTGGGGCGTCTACTTCAAGCCCGACCGGACGTCGATCCAGGGCGGCGCCCAACCGCTGAGCGTCGGTCCCGAGTTCGAGGTCGACCCGTATCCCACCGGAAGCGTCGACCCCGGCTTCGTCGAGATGTGGCCGGCCTCCCTGTCGCACTGCCTCACGCGCTTCGAGGGCGCGCGCCGGTACTTCCGTCATGTGCGCTCCGGCGGCGTCGGCGCGTTCACCGTCGACAACTTCCCGGTGTTCGACTACATGCGCCCCAACGTGTTCGTCGCCGCCGACTCCAACCACGGCTTCAAGATGATCGCGGTCGGGCGCGAGATCGCCCGCGTCCTGCGCGGCGAGCACTCCTCGCTGCTGCACCCCTTCCGCTACGAGCGCTTCGCCACGGGCGACCTGCACCCGGTCTCGCACAGTCCGTATCCCTGGAGCTGACGGCGATCCGATCGACGGCGATCCCGTCGCCCTCGACTCGAGCACGAACCTGGTGACGATCACCGCCGGCGGCAACGACGCCGCCGACGGTCCGGCGCTGCCCGCACACCGGGTCGCGGGCGCACAGCGCCCCGGCGCCCGCGGGAAGACGCGTGTCAGCCCACGACAGGCGCGACAACGACCGGCGCCCACCGCCCGCGGCCCGCGCGGGCCGCGCTAGGCGCCACAGTCCCGCCGGCCGCCACAGCCCCGCCGCCGGCGACGCGCCCGGCGCGCTCGGAGCCGGGCCGGCCCGGGCCGGGCCGGGGCGGGCCCTGGCCCCGCTAGGAGCCGGCGGGCGCTCCGAGCGCGCGGCCGAGCTCGGCCGCGGCCGTCAGCAGCGGCTCACGCTGCGCGCGGCGGGTGGCCGGCGGCAGCCGGGAGACCGGGCCCTGAACGCCGAGGATTGCCGCCAGCTCGCCGCCGCGGCCGAACACCGGGGCGGCGAGCGCGCACAGATCGGCTTCGCGCTCGCCGACCGCCTCCGCCCAGCCCCGGTCGCGCACGAGCTCGAGC
>JBELAG010000451.1:0-4079 GCA_049509055.1 Solirubrobacteraceae bacterium | reverse complement strand
GCGCTCCCCTACCGCCGCCGGACCGAGCTGCACGGCGCGATCGCGGTGGCGATCGAGCGCGCGAGCGGGCGTCGCGCCGAGGAGCAGGCCGAGCTGCTGGCACTGCACTGCTTCCACGGCGGCCGGTACGAGTCAGCCTGGCGCTACTCCCGGCTGGCCGCCGCGTCCGCGCGCGATCACTATGCCACCGCCGAGGCGGCCGAGTCCTACCGGCTGGCGCTGTCGGCCGCCGCCCATGTCCCCGACCTCGACTCCTCCGAGCTGGCCGACGTCGACACCGCGCTGGCGAAGATCTGGGTCGAGCTGGGGGAGATGCGCGACGCCGACGCGGCGCTGCGCCGGGCGCTGCGGCGCGTGCGCGGGCGACCCCCCGAGGCGGCGCGCCTGCAGCTCGAGCTCGCCCGCCTGCGCGACATGTCGGGCCGCCACCGGGCTGCGCTGCGCTGGATGGCCCAGGCAGAGGCCACGCTGGAGGGACTGGACGGGCCCGAGGTCCGGATGATCCGGGGGCAGCTCGCGGTCCGCCGGGCGCGCAACTGCTACCGCCGCGGGCGCCACGCCGACGCGCTCGTGTTCGCCGGGCGCGCGATGAAGCTGGCGCGGCGCGACAACGACCGTCGCACGCTCGCCGAGGCGCTGGAGTACGCCGACCTGTGCTCGGTCGAGCTGGGGCTGACCGTCGGGGAGGGCGCCCAGCAGGCGCTCGCCATCTACGAGGAGCTCGGAGACCTGGGCGCCGAGGCGCGGGTGCGCAACACGCTCGGCATGCTGGCCTATCACCAGGGCGCGTGGCCGGCGGCGATCGAGCACTATGCGGCGGCGGAGCGAGCCTACGAGCGGTGCGGACGCCTGTGGGACGGCGCGATCAGCATCGCCAACCGGGCCGAGATCCTCGCCGATCAGGGGCGCTTGGAGGAGGCGCGGGCGGCGCTGGAGCGCGCGACGCTGATCTGGCGCGGGGTCGACGCCTCCGCGGAGATCGCGTTCGGCGACTACGAGCTCGGCCGGATCGCCGCGCGCCAGGGCGACACCGTGGAGGCGACGCGGCGCTTTGATGCCGCGCGCGATTACTTCCGGGCGGTCGGCGAGCAGAGCGAGGTGGTGGTCGTCGATGCGCTCACCGCCGAGTGCCTGTGGCTGTCGGGCAACCATGCCGCCGCGCTGGCGCTGGCCGACGAGACGCTGGCGCGCGCCCGGGCGCTGAGCGGGGTGCCCTCGGTCACGCCCCTGCTTCAGCGCGTCCGCGGCGCGGCGCTGCTGGCGTCAGGTCATCGGGGCGACGCCGAGCGCGCTCTGCGCAACGGGCTCGAGGCGGCGCGCGAGCGTGACGCGGCGCACGAGGTGGTGTTCACGCTGACCGCGCTGCTCGACGGCGCGATGGCCGCCGACGCCGCCGAGGAGCGCGCCTGGCGCGAGGAGGCGGCCCGGTGGGCCGGCGATCTCGGCCTGCAGCCCGGCCCGCTGGTGACCGCCCAGCCCACGCACGACGAGCATCAGTTACTGGCCCGGGGATCCTCGGCGCACGTCTCGAACACCTCGGTGAACGTCGACGCGCCGGACGGGCTCTGGTCGGCCGGGACGTAGACCGCGGAGTCCAGGCATGGCTCGTTGGATGCCGGCTCGGCGGTGCCGTCGCCCTCGCCGCCGCCGGTGCAGGCCGGCAGGATGCCCTCGTACAGACCGTTGGCCTCCTGGGTGGCAGCCTGGCCCGAAGCGGTGGTGAACGAGTCCGGCGACTCGTAGCACAGCGAACCGTCCGGATGGGCGGCATACGCAGCGTCCGCCGCCGCCCCGTTGACCGTGTAGCCGAGCGACTTGTAGCCGCCCGCGTTGCTGACGGTGAAGGCGACGAGGTCACCGGTGCCCGCCGTCGAGCAGGCGATCTGCTGCGTGCCGAACGCGATCACCACCGTCTCGGTCCCCGAGGCCGGCGTCGGGCTGGAGATCGACGTCGCGGCGGTGCCGTCGGCGCTCGTGGCCGTCGCGGTGCAGCCGTTGGGGTCCAGCGCAGCGGTGCACTGGGTCGACGCGCCCTGGTAGAGGGCGACGGTGCCCTGGCTCGGGGCCTCGAAGCGGTCGCCGGCGTACTGGCCGACGATCGCGTTCGCGCCCGGGCCGAGGCTCGACCCCGGCACGGTGATCCCGACCTGGCACGGCTTGAAGATGAGCGCGCAGGTGAAGCCCGGATGCGCGGTGCCGAGCGTTGCTCCGGTGGTGGCGTCGGTGAAGCTGACGACGCCGAACGGGAACACCAGCACGCCGGGACGGACGGTGGCGGTGATCACCGCCGACTGCGACACCCCGATCGCGGTCGCCGAGCTGCTGAGCGTCGTCGTCGTCGGAAACCCGCGCGCCCAGGCGGGCGCGGCACTGACGGCGAGCGTGACCGAGATGGCGATCGCGATCCGCGCGAGCTGCCGGTTGACCCGGTGACGAGGTGTCTCCATATCCTTACCTCCCCGGCGGAAAGCCGAGATCCGTATTCGTTTCCTCCGGTACCCCGCACCGGACCGGTCCCGCTCGCGGCCAACCCTATCGCCCCGGGACGCGGCGGTGGGGATTTCCGGTCAGCGGAGATGTGGCCGTCGTGTGAAACCGGACGCGGAACCGCTGACCCCGGCCTCGGGAGACGACACAATCACCCCGGTGCGCGCGACCCTGAGAGAGCTGGTGGGGTCCAGCGCCGCGCTGAAGCGCGTGGGGGCGTCGTGGTGGGCGATCAACGTCGCGGAGTGGGCGTACGTCACCGCCCTGTCGATCCACGGCTACCGGACCTACGGCCCGCTGGCGGTGGGGCTGATCGGGGCGCGGTTCGCTCCGGGCGCGCTGTTCGGGTCGGCGCTGGCCGCCAACGTCATCCGCCGCCGGCCCACGCTCACGCTGAGGATGCTCGCCGTCGGCCGCGCCGCGCTCGTGACCGCCGTCGGGCTCGCCGTGCTGATCGGGGCGCCGCTGGGGATCATCGTCGGGTTCGTCTGGATCGACGCGATCGTCGCGGCGCCCTACCGGCCCGTCCAGTCGTCGATCCTGCCGGCGCTGGCCGGCACGCCGAAGGAACTCTCGACGGTGGCCGGCAACGTCCCGGTGTCCAAGGCGCTCGGGCAGGCGACCGGCGCGCTCGCCGGAAGCCTCCCGTTGTTCGTCACGTCGCCGGACGTGATCGTCGGCGTGGCGGCGGTGACGTTCCTGCTCAGCTCGATCATCGTCGCGCCGATCCACCCGGACGCGTCGACGCCGGTGCTCGCCGCGCAGAGCGCCGATCTCGCCGCCGACCGCCGCGGCCGGTGGGGAATGATCGGAACGGGCTTCTCGCTGATCGTGCAGCGCGCGCGGCCGCTGCTGATCCTCGGCGGCGCCCGCTCGCTGACCCGCGGGCTGTGGACGGCGCTGACCGTCTATGCCTCGATCCGCCTGCTCGGGCTCGGCAACGCCGGCGTCGGCACCCTGATGGCCGCCGCCGGGATCGGGGCGGCCGTCGCGATGCCGATCGCGCTGCAGTTCGCGGGCCGCGCGCGGCTGGCCGGGCCGGCGGCACTCACGTTCGCGCTGGCGGGGTTGCCGATCGTGCTGGTCGCGTTGCTGACCTCACCCGTGCCGGCCGTCCTGCTGGTCGCGATCTGGGGCGCGGCGTTCGCGCTCGCCGACTCGATCTCCAACGCGCTCATCCACCGGGTCGTCGAGTTCCGGCTGCTCGCCCCGAGCGTCGCTGCGATCGAATCCGCCAAGCTCCTGGTCGAGGGGCTCGGAGCGCTGGCCGCTCCGGCGCTGCTCGCGCTGGTCGGCGTGCGGGACGCGCTGATCGTCGCCGGGGCTCCGCTGCCGCTGCTGGTCGCGCTCTCGCGTCCCGGGCTGCTGGCCGTCGATCGCCGGGCCGAGGCCCGGGTGCGGCCGCTCGCCGTGCTGCGCGCCACCCCGAGCTTTCGCGGTCTGACGATGCTGTCGCTGGAGAGCGTGGCGGCGCGGCTGACGCACACCACCGCCGCCGCGGGGGTCGCGATCCTGCATCAGGGCGACCTCGGCGACAGCTTCTATCTGATCGACACCGGTCGCGTCGAGGTGAGCGTCGACGGCTACCGCGT
>JBELAG010000450.1:0-4083 GCA_049509055.1 Solirubrobacteraceae bacterium | reverse complement strand
ATGGTAAGGAAGGGGTCGTCGGTTCGAGTCCGACAGAGGGCTTTAGCTCGATTTGCAGGGGAAAGATCGCGAGCTAGGAGTCGCCGCCGACCGGCCAGAGGGTCCATTGCGGGTCCACTAGGTTGCGCGCGGACCGGATCTGGTCCTCCGCCGGGACCCGCTCGCCGTCCCAGTTCTCGACCACGCCGGCGTAGTGCTGCTCGATCATCCGCACGCTGGTCCCGACCTCGCGGGCGATCTGGGTGAGCGGCACGCCCTCGTACACGCGCAGCGTCACGTAGCTTGAGCGCAGGTCTCGCGGGCGGGTATCGGCCGGCGCGCAGCCCGGACGGGGTGGGACGGCGCGCTTGCGGTCTCTGCGGGGCCGCTCAGGCTCCCCGTGCCATATGCGCCGGCGCCAGTTTCGCCAGTCGTCCTGATCCCAGAACCCCCCGTCATGAGCCGGGAACAACGGCGTCCCGGCGCCGGGCCGGCCGCAGGCGAGAAACCATTCGCGCAGATCCTCGGCCAGCGGCGCCAGCAGCGGCGTGAAGCGAACGCGATGGCGCTTGGTGTCCACGTAGCGGATCGCCTGCTCCCCGATGTCGCCCCACGCCAGCCGGCACGCCACCTCCTCGGGCCGCGGGCCCGAGTAGGCGAGCACCGACACGAGCGTGCGGTCGCGCAGGCCCAGCTTGCCGCGAATCCTCTCCACGTCGGCGGGCAGGAAGATGTGCGGCTCGCGGGCTCGCTCATACCGCGGTTTCGCGACGCCGGCGGCCGCGTTGTATTCGGCGAGCTCCTCGGCGACGGCGAACGACAGGATCGACTGGACGATCGTCATCGCCTTCACGACGGTTGCCGTCCCGACGCCGGCGCGCTCGAGCTCGACACGGAACCGGGTGAGACGCTTCGGGGTCAGCTCCCGCACGCCGTAGTCGCCGAGGCGCGGCAGGATGTGGCGCCCCCAGATGTGGCCGTAGAGGTCGCGGGTGGCCTGGCTGAGGTTCGGCACGGCGTGCAGGCGCCAGTAGGTCTCGACAAACTCGCGCAGCGGCTGGTCGTCGGGGATCGCCGCCTGTCCGAGCTGCCGGCGGCGGATCCGGTCGGCCTCGAACTTGATCGCATCGCCCTTGCGGTCAAACGAGCGCGCGCGCTTGCGGCCGCCCTCGTTCCACCGCAGCTTCCACTTGCCGTTGGGCTTGCGCTGCAGGTCCATCAACCACCCTTGGCCTCGATCGCTCGCAGAGCCGTGAGGCTACCCCGTTCGGATGCCCGTGCGCCGGCGGTCCGCCGGTTCGGGCGGGGCTCGGAAGCCTTCGTCTCAGTGCTTCGCGCCGGCGTGCGCAGCCAGCGCTCGTACTCGGCCAACTCGATCCGGTAGTGGCCGCGCACCGGCTCAAACGCCTGCAGGTCCCCGCGCCGGATCGCGCGCAGGATGGCGTGGTAGGAGAAGCCGGCGCGGTCGGCGACCTCCTTCGGGGTCAGCACGTCTCGAGCGGCGTCGGTCACGGCGTGGGCTCCGTGTCCTGTCCGCTACTCGCGTCCTGCGCCGCGGTGCCAGCGCGGCCGATAAGACCACTCGCGAGCTTGCTGTCGTCGTGGCCGAGGCGGCGCCATCGTGGCGAGCCGGCGAGTTCGTGGACGTTCGCGGTGCGCGCCTCCTCCTCAGACCAGCCGGCCGCCATGGGCTCGTCGAGGAAGGCGCGGATGACCTCGCCGGCGACGGCCGCGAGGCGCCGGCGCTCCGCGGCGATGGGCTGGTAGTCGCAGTGCGCTTGGTGGATTTGCCAGTGCACCGCTTGGACGGCATCGAGCCCATCGGGGGTGTCGAGCACCTCCGATCGACCGTGGACCGTGGCTTCGAGTTGCGCAGCTTCGGATGCCGGGTGGTCGCCGGAGACGGCGCGTAGCCCGCCGGGGTGAAGGCCGGACCAGAGGCGGTCGTTTTCGTCGCGAAGTCGGCTGTGTGCGTCATTGAGCTTGTGGGCGAGCTCGGTGTCCTGGTCGAACAAGCGCTCGAGCTCGGTGGCGAGCGTGCGCGCTCGGTCTGAGACGGATCGCTTCATCGAGCGTTCCTTCGGTTCTCGTCGGACTGGGCAGGGCTTCGCGATCGGTTGCGATCGTCGGGCGCGTCGACCTCGAGGGTTCGAGTGCCTGGCGAGCCGAGCTTCTGCGCGAGCCGTTTCTGGAGCATCGCGTGGAGCAGATGTCTCGGTAGGAGGGCGGCGGTGAACGCGGTGGGGGAGAGCAGCGCGTCAAGCTGGCCTTCGCTCCAACTTGAGCAGCGGGCGGCGAGGACGACCTCGACGAGCACCTGCTCGCACCATTCGCGGACGTGGGCTTCGATCACGGCATGGGCGCCGGGCACGCCCTCGTAGCGGTGGCGCCAGTGGGCGGTGAGATCGACGATCGCGCGGAAGTCCGCGTTGACGGTCAGCTCGTGGCGGGCGGGGTGGTAGCGGGCGGCCTGGTCTTCGAGATCGCCGGGGGCGCGGGTGCCGTCGCGCGCCGAGATCCACGCCACGTCGGGCAGGTCCACGATCGCGTCTCCAGATTCCTCGAGGTCGCGGCCATCAGCGGGCGGCTCGCGATCCGCAGGTTTGGGCGAAGCGGCGTCGCCGGTGATGATGCTGGGGGCGTCGTTGGAGGGCCGCGGAGTGGGCGCCGCCGACTTGGCACGACGCCTCTTAATCGCTGGCTCGGTGCGGTCGCCGGTGGCGGTTGATAGGCGAGGTGGCGGGGTGGGTCGGTAGCGGCTGAGGCGGTACAGCGGCAGGATCGATGAGACGCGGCTGCGGATCGCTTCTTGGCGTGGGGTGGCGTCGGTGCTGGCGGCGTGTTCCTGGAGTCGGCGGATCTCCTCGGGCATCGCGGCGGCGAACTCCTCGCCCCAGCGGGTCCAGGGCAGCGGCTGGTGGTCGAGCAGCAGCAGGGTGCGGGCGGTGTTGGCCTGCAGGCGGTCTGATTGAACGTGGGGTTGGAGGTGGATGACGACGCGTTCGTAGCCGAAGCGCACGCCGAAGTCCTGCAGGCGTCCGTATCCGCCGCGGGTCGGGGCGAGCTGGTCGTAGAGCTCGTCGCCCAGGACGGCGGCGATGTGGCCGCTGGAGGTCCAGGTGCTGGCCTCGCGCCGGCGGGCGCGGTGGTCGTCGTCGAGCACCCACCAGCCCGCGACCGCGTCGCTGAGCGCGACGACTCCGCCGCAGACGGCGCGGCGCTCGACGTGCGCGCGCTCGCCGTCGACGTGGGTGAGCGGTCCGGGCTTGCCGCGGGCGTCGTGGTCGCGGACGAGCACCTCGATCCCCTGCGGGAATTGGTGGAAGCGGCTGTTGAGGGACCGGGTGATCCAGTGCGGGCGGGCGTCGGTCACGCTCTGGGGTGCCTGCGTGGTGTCGTCGTGCTCGTGGCGGCCGAGCAGCACCACCAGGGTGCCGTGCTCCTGGCCGCGCAGCAGCCACGGCTTGTCGCGCTCGCCCAGCGGGCGCCAGTAGTCGGTGTGCCCGTCGGGCCATGGTTGTGGTTGCAGGCCCCAGCGGCCGTCGGGGTGGCGTTTGAAGCAGACGAGCGCGCCGTGGCCCTGGTGCCAGGAGCGGTATTCCAGTCCGTGCGGGTTGCGCGATCCGGCTGCGATCTTCGCGCCGACACCGAAGTTGGCGGTGTGGGATTGCTCGCGGCTGCTGGAGGCCAGCTGGTTGATGTAGCGCCGCAGCTGGTCGGGGCGCATCCCGGTGCCGGTGTCGGTCACCGCCAGCTTGCGCACCCGACCGCCGGAGGCCTCGAAGCGCTGCCAGTCCAGATCCCACACCACCCGGCCGCCGGGATGATCCGGGAGGGCGGCGATCGCGTCCAGTCCGTTGACGGTCAGCTCGCGCAGGAACTGCAGGTCGCCGCACTCGCTGTCCAGCCGCTCGAGCAGGAACGTGGGGTTCTCGACGGCCAGTTCGGTCCAGCCGTCGACACCGCCGGCGTCGCGGCCGGGCGGGTTCTCGCGGTGGGCAAGCTGCTCGTCCATCCTTGCCGGATAGGTACCGGGCCCAACGAGCGAAGCCCCCTTCCCGATCCGCTCATTCGTCGGGGAAGGCGTCGGCGCGCGCCGCCGCC
>JBELAG010000045.1:0-23532 GCA_049509055.1 Solirubrobacteraceae bacterium | reverse complement strand
CGGGCGCGCTGCTCGGCGCGGCGCTCCCGGCCCGGGTCATAGGGCATCACCGGCGCCAGCTGCCGGCGGGCGCGGTGGCGCGACCACATCTCCTCGAGCCGGGGCAGCAGTTCCTCGGAGAGCAGCGCAACGGCCACCAGAGCGGTCGCGGCGAGCGCCAGCAGCACCGGGCGCCCGGCCTCTACCGGCGGCCACCGGCCGCGCGCGGAAAGAAGATGACGCGGTCCGCGTCGCGCGGCACATCATCAAAGGACTTCACCATCTGGGCGTTGCGCCGGCCCTCGGCGTCCATCGTCGGGACGGCCGCCCACAGCCCGGCGTCGAGCTGGCGGCGAAACTCCTCGGTGAGACGCAGCTCGTCCTCGGACAAGTCCAGGTCTCCCTCCGCCAGCAGCACCTCTCCGTGCCCAGGCTTCATCCGCAAGAAGCGCACCGGTGGATTATGTCACGCCGAGCACATCGACCGGGCCCGATCCCGCCCCCACCTCGGCCAGCCCGTCGCGCACCGCCTCGGCGGCCCGTCGCTTGGCGATCCGCGCGGCCGCGAGCGGCGAATCCCCCCAGGCCAGGCGCGCAGCGAGCACCGAGGAATGCGTGCATCCCGAACCGTGTGCGGCGCCATCGGGATAGCGCTCGCCGGGCAGCGACACGAGCTGCGCTCCGTCGTAGAACACGTCGGTCGCCTGTTTCCGGTGGCCGCCGGTGACCACCACCACCTGCGGGCCGAGCGCGTGCACGGCCCGCGCCAGCGCCTCGGCGTCGGCATCGGCGTCGGCATCGGCGTCGGCATCGTCGTCGGCGCCGTCCTCGGCGCCGACGAGGGCGCGCGCCTCCGGCACGTTGGGCGTCACGACCGTCACCCGGGAGAGCAGCAGCTCGATCAGCGCGGTCCGCGCGTCGGGCTCCAGCAGGTCGGCGCCGGACTCGGCCACCATCACCGGATCGAGCACGATCGGGGTGCCGGGGGCCAGATCGTCGAGCGCCAGCGCCACCGCCTCGATCGTCGCCACGGTCCCGAGCATCCCGATCTTGACCGCGTCGACGCCGATGTCGCGCACCACCGCCCGCACCTGCGCGCGGATCATCTCCGGCGCCACCGCCTGCACGGCCGTGACCGCGACGGTGTTCTGCGCGGTGATCGCCGTGATCGCTGTCATCCCGTGCACGCCGCACGCCGCGAACGCCTTGAGGTCGGCCTGGATCCCGGCGCCGCCGCCCGAGTCCGATCCGGCGATCGACAGCACGCGCGGGATCGGTCGTCGGTTCGGCACGCGGCAAGCGTAGACCGGTCTGTCCCGGCGTCGCCCCGCGGGGGTCACGGCAGCGCCGCATAGCGCCCGCCGGGAAGGCGGCGCACCCGCCCGGCGAGCTCGAGCGAGGCGAGCGCCGCCAGCCCGCGGTCGGGATCCAGGCCCGCGGCCGCGAATGCCGCGAGCTCGTCGTGGCCGTCGGCGACGGCGTCGAGCAACCGCTGCAGCCCGGGCTCGAGCACCGGCCGGGTCAGGCCGCCCGGCGGGCCGGGCGGGCCCGGGCCGCCGAGGCCGGGCGCGGCGCCGCCCGGCGCCCCGGGCCGGCCCGGGCCGCCGAGGCCGCCGGCGGCGCCGGCCGCGCCCGAGCCGCGCGCTCCGCTGGCGTCGGGGCCGCGCAGGCCGAGGTCGCCACCGTACAGCGCATCGAGCACGTCCTCGGGGCCCGCGACCAGCCGCGCCCCGCCGCGCAGCAGCTGGTGGGGCCCGCGCGCCAGCGGCGCGGTCACCTGACCGGGCACCGCGCCGACCGTCCGCCCGAGGTCGGCGGCGACCCGGGCGGTGAGCAGCGCTCCCGAGCCCTCGCGCGCCGCGACGACGACCGTCATCGCGCTGAGCGCGGCGATGATCCGGTTGCGCGCGGGGAACATCCAGCGCCGGACCGGGACGCCAGGACCGAGCTCGGAGACGACCGCCCCGCCCGCCCGGATCCGGCGGTGCAGCGCGCGGGCGCCCGCCGGATAGGGACGCTCCGGCGCCGCGGCCAGCACCGCGACCGTCGCGCCCCGGGCGTCGAGCGCGCCCTCGTGGGCGGCGGAGTCGATCCCGGCCGCCATCCCGCTGACCACGGTCAGGCCGGCGGCGGCCACCCCGCGCGCCAGCGATCGCGCGACCTCCAGGCCGTATGGTGACGCCCGCCGCGCGCCCACGATCGCGACCGGCCGCTCGCCGGCGAGCGCCCCGAGCCGGTCGAGGCCGCCGCCGACGTGCAGCACGGCCGGCGCGGCGGCGAGCGCGCGCAGCGGGGTCGGGTAGCCCGGATCGCAGCCGCAGATCGCCTCCAGCCCCGCCGCCGCGCACGCCGCCAGCGCCGCGCCGGGATCGAACTGCGACCGCTCGCGGCGGACCTGATCGCCGACGCGGCCGGCCAGCGCATCGATCAGCTCCACCTCCTCGAGCGCCAGCAATGGCTCGATCCGCCCCCGCACCGTCTCCAGGTGACCGGCGAGGCGCGCGAGCAGCCAGGACCGCCCCAGGCATCGCGGGCAGGCGCGCGCCTCGGGCGTCACGCCGCTCATCACGCCGCCGCCGGCTCGGCGGTCACCCGCTGGCGCAGGCTGAGCGCGAGCAGCACGTCCTCGCGGCGCACCGTCTCGCGCCGCGCGAGATCGGCGATCGTGCGGGCCACCCGCACGACGCGGTGTCGCCCTCGCGGGCTCAGCAGGCCGACGGCGTAGGCGAGCCCGAGCTCAGCCTGCGCGTCGTCGTCGAGCCGGACCCGCGAGCTCACCAGCGCAACGTCCATGTCGGCGTTGCAACGCGCGCCGCTATCCGACAGCCGGCGCTGCTGGCGGTCGCGCGCCTCGCTCACGCGGGCCAGCACCTGGTCGGAGGTGCACCGCGACGGCGCTCGCAGCTCGTCGTCAGCCGGCCGGCGCACGGCCACGAGCAGGTCGATCCGGTCCAGCAGCGGTCCGCTGAGCCGGCGGCGGTGGCGGCGCAGGTCGGCGTCGGCGCACCCGCATCGGTCATCGACCCCCGCAAAGCCGCAGGGGCACGGGTTGGTCGCGGCGACGAGCATGAACGCGGTCGGGAACCGCAGCGCCCGCTGCCCGCGCACGATCGTGACGCTGCCGTCCTCCAGCGGCTGGCGCAGCGCGTCGAGGCTGGAGCGAGAGAACTCCGAGAGCTCGTCGAGAAACAGGATCCCGTGATGCGCCAGCGTCGCCTCGCCCGGCCGCGGCGGCGAGCCGCCGCCCGCCAGACCGGCCGGCGAGATCGTGTGGTGCGGAGCGCGGAACGGGCGCGCCGTGATCAGCCCGTCGGCATGGATCCCGGCGACGCTGTGGATCCGCGTCACCTCGATCGCCTCCTCCCGGTGCAGCGGCGGCAGGATCGACGGCAGCCGGCGTGCGAGCATCGTCTTGCCGGTCCCCGGCGCCCCCTCCAGCAGCAGGTTGTGCCCTCCGGCGGCAGCGATCTCGAGCGCCATCAGCGCGACGAGGTGACCGCGGACGTCGGCGAGGTCCGGGGCTCCCCCCCGCCGCCGCCCGGACCGCGGCCGCGACGGCGCACCCTCCCCCGGCAGCGGCGGGGGATCGCCGCCCGCCAGCACCGCCGCGGCGGCCTGCAGGCTCCCGACGGCGATCACCGTCAGCTGCTCGACGAGCGCCGCCTCGCGCCCGCGCTCACGCGGCACGATCAGCCGCACGCACCCGGCGCGGCGGGCGCCCTCGGCGACCGCCAGCGCGCCGGGCGAGTCACGCAGCTCGCCGCCGAGCGAGAGCTCGCCGAACACCGCGCAGCCGTCGAGCCCGGCGTACGGAACCTGCTCGCTGGCCGCCAGCAGGGCGAGGGCGAGGGCGGCGTCGAACCCCGGCCCCGCCTTGCGCAGGAACGCCGGCGCGAGGTTGGCGGTGATCCGGCCGTCGGGGAAGGTGAACCCGGAGTTGAGGATCGCCGCGCGGATCCGGTCACGCGACTCACGGACCGCGGTGTCGCCGAGCCCGACGATCGTGAACGCCGGCAGGCCCCTGCGGATGTCGACCTCGACCCACACCTGGCGGGGTTGCACGCCGTCGATGGCGAAGGTCACGACCCGGGCGAGCATGGGCTCACACGCTACGCCCGATCGCGTGACCGGTGGGTGGCGGCTCGGTCCAGAAGTGTGCTTTTTCCAGGTGTTTTGACACATAGACGGCACGCGCCGACACCCACGCGTCACCCGATTGCGCGTAGCGTCCCGGCGGTGGGCAACGACCCCCGCCAACGCCTCGGATCGGCCGGCGAGCAGCTCGCCGCCGAGCACCTCGCCCGCCTCGGCTACGCGATCGTCGAGCGCAACTACCGCACCCGCTGGGGCGAGCTGGACATCGTCGCCGCCGCGGCGGGGACGCTCGTTTTCTGTGAGGTCAAGACCCGGCGCGCGGGCGGACGCGCCGGCGGTCCGCTGGACGCCGTCGGGCCCGCCAAGCAGGCCCAGGTCCGCCGGATCGCCGCCGGCTGGCTCGCGCAGCGCCGGGATCGGCCGTTCGCCCGCATCCTGCGCTTCGACGTGATCGGCGTAACGGTCGACGGCGAGGGCCGGCTGCTGGCGCTGCAGCATCTCGAGGGCGCGTTCTGAGGCCGGCGATCCCGCCGGCCTCAGACGTGTGTCATCTGAGGGTTGTTATTCAGCCCTCAGATGACACACCCCCGCCCGCCGGGCCGGGGCGGCGGCGTGGCGGGGTCGGCTGATAGGTTGCGCGGTTCAACACAAGAAGGGGGTTGCGATGAGACGTGTGTGGTGGCTCGTGGCCGTTGCGTTGGCGGTGGCCGTGTCCGCGCCGGTGGCGTCGGCGTCGTCTCGGCGGCCTGTCGCTCGAGCGGCCTCGGCGTCGGGGGCGGCCTCTGGGGCGGTGGCCTCGATCGGCCGCGGTCACGTCTCGGGCACGACGGTGACGGTGGCGGTGCACTGCCGGGGCGCGTCCGGCGATGCATGCGCGGTCACGGTGAAGCTGACGGCGAAGCACGACTACGAGACGGTCGTGGTCGGCGAGCAGACGCTCACGCTGGACACCGGACAGAGCATGATCGCGTCGCTGGCGCTCAACTCGACCGGGCAGCAGTTGCTCGCCGCTGCCGCCGACCATTCGCTCACGCTGACGCTGACCTTCAAGGCGCGCTACACGTACTAGTGATGCGTCGGTCGCAGTGTGCGCTTCGCCCGGTGCGCGTCACGGACCTCGACGCGATCTTCGAGCAGATGCGCGATCCGGAGTCGGTGCGCATGGCGGCATTCACGCCTGAAGACCCGAACGATCGAAGCGCCTTCGACGCCCATATGGCGAAGGTCATGTCCTCCGCTGAGACCAGGCTTGACGCCATCGTCTGCGACTCGCGGCTCGTCGGCACCATCGGAAGCTACGTCTCGGAGGGAGTGACCGAGGTCACCTATTGGATCGATCGCGCGTGCTGGGGGCGCGGGGTCGCCACCCGGGCGCTCGGCCTGCACCTCGAGGAGATCTCGGTTCGGCCGATCCGCGCCCGTGCCGCGAGCGACAACGCCGGGTCGCTGCGAGTCCTTCAGAAGGCGGGCTTTCACCCGGTCGGCACGGAGGTGTCCTTCGCGCCGGGACGGGCCGCGGAGATCGAGGAGACCATTCTCGAGCTGCCGTGAAACGCCGATAGCGATGCGAGCAGCGTCCTCCTGCCCGATCCCCTGGCTCCTTCCCCAGCCGCGACGGGCCCGGCGCCGCGGGAGCTACCCGAGCATCAGCTGCTGGTAGGCGGTCGACTGAAACGACAGCCGGTGCAGCGGCGAGACGCCGAGGCGCTCGATCGCCTCGCGGTGCTCCGGGGTCGAGTAGCCGACGTGCTGGGCGAACTCCCAGCCCGGATGGTGGGTGTCGGCGCGGCGCATGTAGCGATCCCGGGTCTCCTTGGCGAGCACCGATGCGGCGGCGATCGCGGCGCTCTTGGCATCGCCGCCGATCACGGCCCGCTGCGGGTGGCGCAGGCCGGAGACCGGGAAGCCGTCGCTCAGGCAGATGCAGCCGTCGCAGGCGACGGCGGCGAGGGCGTCGCGCAGCGCCGCCAGGTTGGTCTTGTGCAGGCCGCGGGCGTCGATGCCCGGTGCGCAGCGCGACACGATCGACACCTGGGCGGCGATGCCGAGGATCACCGGATACAGCGTGGCGCGCCCCTCGGGCGATTGCTGCTTGGAATCGTTGAGCGCGCCGAGCGCCCGGGCTTCGGCGGGACCGATCCGGTCGAGGTCGAGCAGCACCGCGGCAGCCACCAGCGGACCGGCAAGGGACCCGCGGCCGGCCTCGTCGGCGCCGGCGACGAAGCGCACCCCGAGCCCACGGTCAAAGCCCAGCAGCCTTCGCCCCGGACGGGCGGCGCGGCGACCGGTGCGCTTAGAGCGTGCCGATCCGGTCCGGGGGCCAGTAGGTGAAGAAGGCGACGCCGATGATCCAGCTGGCGGGGACGGGGCCCCAGAAACGGCTGTCGTCGGATTCGCCACGGTTGTCCCCCATCATGAAGTACTCGCCGGGCGGAATCGTGATCGTCTGCGGGAAATTGCACTCACTGGCGGGGCCGCACGGCACGATGTAGGAATCCTTCTCCCGGACGCCGTTGCGGATCACGTGGCCGTTGACGATCGAGATCCGGTCGCCCGGCCCCGCCACCACGCGCTTGATGAAGGTCTGCGCGGACTCGGCCGCCGTGTGGACGTCGCAGGCCTGGGTGTGGCCCGCGCCCTCATCGGGGTCGCCGCACACCGGCGAGATCGGGTCCGCGCCATGCGGCGGGTGGAAGACGACGATGTCACCGATGCTGGGATGGCTGACCAGGCGGTTGGTCAGCACCCGCTGGCCGATCTGCAGCGTCGGGACCATCGAGGGGCTCGGGATCTTGTAGGGCTTGACGATGAACGCCTGGATCAGCACCGCCAGCCCGATCGCGATCGCGACCGTCACCACCAGCTCGATCACCGAGTTGAGCGGCGATTTCTTCGGTTTGCGCGCCATGGCCATCGATCAGTGTCCCGATTCAGGCCCGGGCGTGCGTCCCCGCCATCAGAGGAAGCCGATCCGGTCCAGCGGCCAGTACGTGAGAAACGCCTTGCCGATCAGCCACTGCCGGGGGACCGGGCCCCAGAACCGGCTGTCGAGCGAATCGGGACGGTTGTCGCCCATCATGTAGTAGTCGTTGGGGGGCACGACGATCGTCTGCAGGAAGGTGCAGTCCCCCGCGCCGTCGCAGGGGATCGTGAACGAGTCGGGCTCCAGCTTGCCGTTGCGGAACACGTGCCCGTCGCGAATCGAGAGGTGATCGCCCGGAAGCCCGACCACCCGCTTGACATACGTCTGCGACGACTCCTTGGTCTGCGCGACGTCGCACGCCGCGGGGGCGGGCACGCCGTCGTCGTTGGCGCCCTCGTTGGGATCCGCGCACGTCTCGCTGGCGGGCGGGTGAAAGACCATGATGTCGCCGATCTGCGGCGAGCTGAAGTGCATCCCGATGCGGTCGACGAGGATTCGCTGGCCGATCCGGAGAGTCGGCTCCATCGAGGCGCTCGGGATCTCGTACGGCTTGACGATGAAGGCCTGGATGCCGAGCGCGAGGCCGAGCGCGACCACAATGATCGCCACCAGCTCCGCCACGGAGCGGACCAGCGGCTTCCCGCTCTTTGTCACACCTGGTCGTCGCCCGCCGTCGAGTCGCCGGCCGTCGAGTCGCCGGCCGTCGAGTCGCCGGCCGTCGAGTCGGCGGGCGCCGCGGCTGGTGCCTCGGGCTCGGCCTCGGCGGTGACCGCGGCCGCCGCCTCGTCGGCCCCCGTACCGTCCGCCCCGCCGGCCACCGCGTCGGCTCCAACGGAGGGGCCCTCGGCGTCCGTGACCTCGAGGTCGTCCTCGGGCCCGTACAGCAGCTCGCGCTCGACCGCGACCTCGGGACCGACCGAGCGGCGCTCGCGCACCCGGGCGCGCTTGCCGATCCGTCCGCGCAGGTAGTACAGCTTCGCGCGCCGCACGTCGCCGCGAGCCGCGACCTCGATCCGCTCGATCTTCGGCGAGTGCAACGGGAACGTGCGCTCCACGCCGACCCCGAAGGACTGCTTGCGCACGGTGAACGTCTCGCGGGCGCCGTGACCCTGGCGCTTGATGACGACGCCCTCGAACACCTGGGTGCGCCGACGCGTGCCCTCGATCACCTGGAAGTGGACGCGCAGCCGGTCGCCGGCGTCGAACGACGGCACGCGGCGCAGCTGAGAACGCTCCAGGCTTTCGATGACTGTGCTCATGATGTGTGGGGGGACGAGCGTCCGCGACTCGCGCGGCGAACGGCTCTGTCCGGACGGGAACAAGGCTGACGGGTCTGCGCAACACAGCGCGAATCCGCCCACGCGACGGCTTATCGTAGCGGACCGCTTCAGCCGGCGATGTCGGTCGCGCTAACCGCCCTCGGCGCCGGGCCGGCCGGCTCGCTCGCGGCTGCGCTCCAGGCGCCACGCCGCCACCCGGGCGTGGTGACCGGAGAGGAGCACCTCGGGCACCCGCCAGCCGCGGTGCTCGGCGGGCCGCGTGTAGTGCGGGTACTCGGGCCCGCCGTCGAGCGCCGCGCTGAAGGACTCCTCGAGCGCCGAGCGCTCGTCGCCCAGCGACCCCGGCTGCTTGCGCAGGACGGTGTCGCAGACGACCATCGCGGCCAGCTCGCCCCCGGCCAGCACGTAGCGCCCGATCGACACCCGATCGCTGACGAAGTGCTCGAGGATCCGCTCGTCGAACCCCTCGTAGCGCCCGCACAGCAGCGTCAGCGCCGGCTCGGCCGCCAGCTCGTCGACGAGGCCGTCGTCGAGCAGCCGTCCACCGGGGTCGAGCGCGACCACCCGGCGCTGGGCGCGGACCGCGACCGGATCGCGGCCATAGCGGGCCTGCAGCGCGGCCTCGACGACATCGACGCGCAGCACCATGCCCGCGCCGCCGCCGAACGGCGCGTCGTCGACCTGGCCGGCGCGCAGCGGCGTGTGATCGCGGTAGTTGACGCGGTGCAGCTCGTGGCCGCGCGCCAGCGCGTTGACCACGTGACGCTGGGACGCGAACCAGTCAAACGCCTCGGGGAACAGCGTGAAGATGTCGATCTGCATCAACGTCCCCGGTCAACGTGAGGGCTGCATCAGCCCTCCCCCAGGAACCCGAGGTCGATCTCGATCACCCGGCGCTGCACGTCGACCTCGCGCACCGCGTCCCTGATCAGCGGGACGAGCAGCTGCGGCCCGCCGTCGTCGCGCGCGACCTCCAGCACCTCGCAGGACGGCAGCGCCAGCAGCCGCGTGACGGTGCCCACCGCGCGCTCGCCGTCGCGGACCGCGCAGCCCTCCAGGTCCGCCGCCCACCATTCGTCGGGTTCGAGCTCGCGGGCCCGATCGCGCCCGACCATGATCTCCTCGCCGCGCAACGCGTCGGCGGCGGCGCGGTCGGCGCACCCCGCGACGCGCATGATCGGCCGCCGGTCATAGCCGGCCAGCCGCTCCACGGCGCGGTTGGCGCCCGCGACGCGGACGGTGTCGGCCGCCGACAGCAGGTCGGCGACCGGCTCGGCGACGTGGAAGCTGCCGTCGAGCCCGTGGGGCCGCCCGACCACGCCGGCGCGCAGCCAGTGGGTCGCGTCCGTCACGCGCGCCGATCTCCGTCGCTTCAGGCGTCGACGATGTCGACGAACACCCGGCGGCGATCCTTGACCGCAGCCGCCTTGATCACGGTCCGCAGCGCCGAGGCGGTCCGCCCGCCGCGCCCGATCACGCTGCCGTAGTCGTCCTGGTCGACCGACAGCTCCAGCACCACGGTGCCGTCGCCCTCCTTCACCTCGGTCACGCGCACCGCGTCCGGGTGCTCCACGAGCCCCCGGGCCAGGTACTCGAGCAGCTCCTTCACGGGAGCTAGCTGATGCCCTGGGTGCGCAGGAGCTTGCGCACGGTCTCGCTCGGCTGGGCGCCGCGCGCGAGCCAGTCGCGGATGCGCTCCTCGTTGAGCACGATCGTCGAGGGGTCGGTCTGGGCGTTGTAGTGCCCGACCGTCTCGATGACGCGACCGTCGCGCTTGGAGCGCTGGTCGGCGACCACCACCCGCCAGATGGGGTTCTTGCGTCCGCCGATTCGGGTGAGTCTGAGTCTGACTGCCATGTGCGAGCGCTGAGGTTAGCGTGCCTGGCGCATGAGCGCGCCCAGGTCGGGCATCTTGCCCTGCGAAACCTGGCGCATCACCTTGCGCATCTGCTCGAACTGCTTGATCAGCGCCTTGACGGCCTGCACGTTGG
The DNA here is from genome assembly GCA_049509055.1 of Solirubrobacteraceae bacterium. Lineage (GTDB taxonomy): Bacteria > Actinomycetota > Thermoleophilia > Solirubrobacterales > Solirubrobacteraceae > Palsa-465. Next base: position 13,264 of record JBELAG010000045.1, on the reverse strand, counting down.
TGCCCGATCCCCGGGCGATCCGCAACCGCTGCGAGCCCTTGATCAGCTCCGGGTGGCGGCGCTCCTGCGGGGTCATCGAGAGGATGATCGCCTGGAGACGATCGAACTCCCGCTCGTCGAGCTTGACGCCGCGCAGTTCCTTGCCCATCCCGGGGATCATCCCCAACAGCGATTGCAGCGGGCCGAGGCGGCGGACCTGGCGCATCTGCTCGAGGAAGTCGTCGAGGCCGAACTCCTTGTGGCGCAGCTTGCGCTCGAGCTCGGCCGCCTGCTGCTCGGAGTAGCTGGACTCGGCCTTCTCGATCAGCGTCATCACGTCGCCCATGCCGAGGATCCGCTGCGCCATCCGGTCGGGGTGGAAGCGCTCGAACTGGTCGAGCTTCTCGCCGGTGGAGGCGAACATGATCGGCTTGCCGGTGATCGCCTTGACCGACAGCGCGGCGCCACCGCGGGCGTCGCCGTCGAGCTTGGACATGATCACGCCGTCGAAGTCGACGACCGCGGCGAACTGCTCGGCGACGTTGACCGCGTCCTGGCCGGTCATCGCGTCGACGACGAGCAGGATGTCGTGCGGCTTGACCGCCTTCTTGATGTCGGCGAGCTCGGCCATCAGCTCGGTGTCGACGTGCAGCCGTCCGCTGGTGTCGACGATCAGGACGTCCTTGCCCTCCGCCCGGGCCCGGTCGGCAGCCCACTTGGCGATCTGCACCGGCGTGCGGTCGGTGCCCTGCTCATAGACGTCGGCCCCGGCCTGGGTCCCGACCTTGATCAGCTGCTGCACCGCCGCCGGGCGGTAGACGTCGCAGGCGGCGACCGCGACCGAGGAGCCGTGCTGCTCGCGCAGGTAGCGCGCCAGCTTGCCGGTCGCGGTCGTCTTGCCCGAGCCCTGCAGCCCGGCCATCAGGATGATCGTCGGCGGCCGCGGCGAGAACGAGATCTCGCGCCCGGAGCCGCCCATCAGCGCGGTCAGCTCGTCGGAGACGATCTTGACGACCTGCTGGCCGGGGTTGAGCTGGCCGACGATGCCCGAGCCGAGCGCGCGCTCCTTGACCGACGTGGTGAAGCTCTTGACGACCTTGAAGTTGACGTCGGCCTCGAGCAGCGCGAGGCGGATCTCCCGCATCGCGGCGTTGACGTCGTCCTCGGTCAGCGTCCCGCGGCCGCGGACGTCGGCCAGCGTGGCCTGGAGCTTCTCGGCGAGCGAGTCGAACATCGTGCGTGTGAGGCTACACCGCGCCGGCGGCGCTCAGCTCAGATCAGCGCAAATCACGAGCTCTGGTGGTTGGAGTTGGGGCCGGGGGTGGCGGCGGAGCCCGACGGCGCGCTGTCCGGCGCCTGCTTGCCCGCGGTCAGCGCCCGGGTGATGCCGCTGAACGCCTCGCCGTACTCCGACGGGATCACGAACACCTTGTTGGCGTCGCCCTGGGCGAGCTTGGGCAGCATCTGCAGGTACTGGTAGCTGAGCAGCTCCTGGTCGACCTCGCCCTCGTGGATCGCGGCGAACACCGTCTCGATCGCCTTGGCCTCGCCCTCGGCGCGCAGGATCGCGGCCTGCCGGGCGCCCTCGGCGGTCAGCACCGCCGCCTGCTTCTGGCCCTCGGCGGTGAGGATCTGAGACTGCTTGACGCCCTCGGCGTTGAGGATCGCCGCGCGACGGTCGCGCTCGGCGCGCATCTGCTTCTCCATCGCCTCCTGGATCGAGCCCGGCGGGTCGATCGACTTGATCTCGACCCGGTTGACGCGGATCCCCCACTTGTTGGTGGCCTCGTCGAGCACGGTGCGCAGCTGGGCGTTGATGTGGTCGCGGCTGGTCAGCGCCTGCTCCAGCGTCAGCGAGCCGATCACGTTGCGCAGCGTCGTGACGGTGATCTGCTCGATCGCCTGCAGCGGGTTGGCGACCTCGTAGGTCGCGGACTTGGCGTCGTTGACGGTGAAGTACAGGACGGTGTCGATCCCGACGACGAGGTTGTCCTCGGTGATCACCGGCTGTGGCGGGAACGAGACGACCTGCTCCCGCAGGTCGATCAGCGGCTTCAAGCGGTCCACGAACGGCATCAGGATCGTCAGGCCGGGATTGAGCGTGCGGTTGTAGCGCCCGAAGCGCTCGACGATCCCCGCCCGCGCCTGCGGAACGATTCGCACCGTCCGCGCGAACAGGATCACGAGGAAGACGAGGACGACGATCCCGACGATGGCTCCTGCCATGACTTGCTCCTTTATTCGGTCACGAGCGCCGTGGCGCCCTTGATGTCGACGACGTCCACGCGCGTCCCGGGCTCGATCACCTGGTCGTCGAACAGCGACCGCGCGGTCCACACCTCACCGTCGATCTTGACGATGCCGACCCCTTCGTCGTTGGCGATGCGCTCGACCACGATCGCCTGCTTGCCGACCAGCGCCGCCGCGCCCGTCCGGATCGCCGGCGGCATCCGCAGGTGCGAACGCACGATCGGCCTGACCAGCGCGAGGGTCATGATCGACGCCACGACGAACACGATCAGCCCCGCGGCCGTGCCGGCGATCGCCTCGCCACCGGCTCCGAGCAGCGCTCCGACGGCGAACGGCGCCAGGAAGAACCCGCCCGACATCATCTCGCCCGCGCCGAACGCGCACGCCAGAACCACCCACACGAGCCATCCGGCCATCTCCCGGCGAGACTAGCGCGACCACGTGCCCGCCACCGCACGGGGCAGGCGCCGGACGCGCCCCGACCACAGCCCGCGCAGGCCTCAGGAGACGAGCGCGCGCGCGAACTCGGCGGCGTCGAACGGCCGCAGGTCCTCCAACTGCTCGCCGACGCCGATCAGCTTGACCGGGATCCCCAGCTCGTGGGCGATCGCCAGCGCGATCCCGCCCTTGGCGGTGCCGTCGAGCTTGGTGAGCGCCAGGCCGGTGACCTGCACCGCCTCGCCGAACATCCGGGCCTGGCGCAGCCCGTTCTGCCCGGTCGTGGAATCGACGGTGAGCAGCGTCTCGTGCGGCGCTTCGGGGATCTGCTTGGCGATCACGCGGCGCACCTTGGTCAGCTCGGCCATCAGGTCGTCCTGGGTGTGCAGCCGGCCGGCGGTGTCGATGATCAGCACGTCGGCGTGCTCGCGGATCGCGGTGGCGACGGCGTCGTAGGCCACCGACGCGGGGTCGGCGTCGGGCGGCCCCTTGACGAACGCGACCCCGGCGCGCTGTGACCACAGCTCGAGCTGCTCGACGCCGGCCGCGCGGAACGTGTCGCCGGCGGCCAGCACGACCGAGCGCCCGAGCTCCTTGCTCAGATGCCACGCCAGCTTGCCGACGGTCGTCGTCTTGCCGGTGCCGTTGACGCCGGCGACGAGGATCACCGTCGGGCTGGGCCGCAGATCGATGCGGTCGTCGCCGGTGTTCGCGATCTCGGTGAGCAGCTCCACGAGGCGATCCGACAGCGCCTGTCCGCCCGAGAGCTTGTTCTCGCTCGCCTCCTGTTCGAGCTGGGCGACGACCTTGGCGGTCGTCTGCGCGCCCACGTCGGCGTAGATCAGCGCTTCCTCCAGGCGCTCCCAGGTCTCCTCGTTGAGGTCCTCGAACAGCGTCGCCTGGATCTCTGACTGCAGCGCCTGCCGGGTCTTGCGCAGGCTCTCGCGCAGGCGGCGGAAGCGGCCGACGCGCCGTTCCCGGCCCGCGCCCTCATCCTCCTCGGACGCCGCGGGCGCCAGCCCGTCGACGATGAACAGATCCCGCCATTCGCGCGCCATGACGGACGGCGACGTTATCAGCGGCCGCGCGCTCAGGCCGCCTCGGCGGTGTCGGCGGCCTCGGTGGGGCCGACCGCGGGCAGCCGCCGCGAGATCACCTTCGAGATCCCGTCGGCGCGCATCGACACGCCGTAGAGCGAGTCGGCGGCCTCCATCGTGCGCTTCTGGTGGGTGACGACGATGAACTGGGCGCGCGAGGAATACTGGCGCAGGAGCGCCAGGAACCGGTCGATGTTGAGGTCGTCGAGCGCCGCCTCGACCTCGTCGAGGATGTAGAACGGGCACGGCCGCGCCAGGAACACCGCGAACAGGAAGGCGAGCGCGGTCATCGACTTCTCCCCGCCCGACAGCAGCGACAGGCGCTTCATGTCCTTGCCGGCCGGCGAGATCTCGATCTCGACGCCGTGGAGGTCCTCCTCGAGGGGGTCCTGCTCGCCGCTGCCCTCCTCGCCGTCGGAGCCCTCCTCGTCGGATTCCTCGGACGCGTCCGCCGGCGGTTGCTGGCCGCCGAGCACGCGGGCGGGGCCGTCGCGCTCGGCCACCAGGCGAAGCCGGCCCGTGCCGCCGGGGAACAGCTCCGCGGCAAGCTGCTCGAACGCGCGCGCGGTCGCCGCGAACGTCTCCTCGAACGTCGTGCGGATCTGGCGGTCGGTGTCGGCGATCAGCTTCTCGAGCTCGCGCAGCGCGGTCTCCAGGTCATCGCGCTGGGACTCGAGCTCCTCGACGTGAGCCAGCGCCTCGGCGTACTCCTCCTGGGCGAGCGGGTTGACCGGTCCGAGCTGCTCGCGGCGGCGGGCGAGGCGCTCGAGCCGGCCGCGCAGCGTGTCGCGCTCGTCGGCGGCGAGCTCCTCCTGCGCCGGCTGGGCCTCCAGCCCGAGCTGCTGGGCGATCTGTCCCAGCTCGGTCTCGGCGTCGGCCGCCTGGTCCCGGGACCGCTGCAGGCGCACCTCGGCGGCGGTCAGCAGCTCGTTCTCGCGGCTGAGCCGGGTGTGCAGCCCCGCCTCCTGCTGCGCGCACGCGCGCAGCTCGCCGGCGACGTGCTCGCCGGCCTGCCGGTCGGCGGCCAGCGCCTGCTCGAACACCGTCAGGCGCGACGCGATCGCGTCGGCGGCGTCGGCCAGCGCCGCGACGACCTCCGCCACGACCGGCACCAGCGCGCGGTCGCGCGCGACGGCCGACCGCAGCCGCTCGGTCCGGCGGGCCCGATCGGCGCGCTCCTTCTCGGCGCGCTCGAGCATCCGCCGCTCGGCGGCCAGCTCGGCGGCCAGCTGCGAGCGCCGGCCGGCGTCGGGTCCGTCGTCGGGCGCGGCGCGGCGACGCTCGATCAGTGCCGCCAGCCGCCGCTGCGCCTCGAGCGCCTCGTCGAGCCCCCGGACCGCGGCGCGATGGGCGGCGGTGAGCCGGTCGCGGTTGACATCGGCCTCGGACCCGGCCGCGGTCGTGCGCTCCAGCGCGGCCCGCGCGTCGAGCTCGGCCTGGGCCGCCCGCTCGCTGGCCGCCAGCAGCTGCTCGCGGTGGTTGCGCTCGGCGAGGATCCGGTCCTCCCCCACCGCCGGGGCCTGGCGCAGCTCGCGGGTGCGCGCCGACCAGACCCGACCGCGGGGGGTCACCGCGACGCCGTCGAAGGCGGCGGGCAGCTCGCCGAGGTCGTCGAGCACCCACGTGTCGCGCAGCAGGACCCGCGCGACCGCCAGGGCGCCGCCGACGCCGCGAACGTGGTCGACGAGGCGCTCTGCCCCGCGACAGGGCGCGATGGCCGCGCCTGCGTCGACGTCGGTCGCCGGCCCCGGCGCCGCGGCGTCGCTGACCAGCGCACGCCCCCCGTCGGCCCCGGCCCGGTCCAACAGCCCTGCGGCCGCGTCCCGGTGCTCGACGACGGCGGCGCGCAGGCGGCCGTCGAGCGCCGCCGCCAGGGCGAGCTCGAAGCCGGCGTCGACCTCGAGCGCGTCGGCGAGCGCGGAGGCACCGTGAGGGGCGCCGGTGTGGTTGCGCAGGAACTGGTTGACGCCGGCCAGCTCGCCGCCGATCCGCGCGGCCTCGCGCCGCGCGCGCTCCACCTCGCGCTCGGCTTCGCGGACCGATGCCCGGGCGGTCTCCAGCTCGGACTCGGCGACCCGTCTGGCCTGCTCGTGGCCGGCCACGACGGCGGTTTGCTCGGCGACCGCGCCGCCGGCCTGCTCGAGCTGCTCGGCGAGCTCGGACAGCTGCCGGGCGAGCTCGGCCTCCCGGTCGCGGTCAAGCGCCTCCAGCGACGACACGAGCCCGGCGATCCTGCCTTCGGCCTCGGGATCGGCGTCCTGGTCGGCGGCGGCCTCGGCCTCGAGCGCCGCGACCTGTTCGCCGCAGCGCGCCAGGCGGGCGTCGATCGTCGACGCCGACCCGCGCGCGGACTCCGCGCGGTAGGCGATCCGCTCGGCCGCGCCGCGCGCCGCGTAGGAGCGCCGGGAGAGCTCCTCGCGCTGGGCGCTGCGCGCGGCGAGCGCCTCCTCGGCGGCCTCGCGGCGCGTGGCGACGTCCTCGAGCTCACGCGTCAGCTGCTCGCGGCGCTCGCGCACCTCGGCGGCGGCGGTGTGCGCCTGCGCCATCGCCGCGCGCTGGGCGCGCACGTCGTCACGGGACAGCTCCCAGCGGATCTCCAGCGCCTGGCGCTCGAGCCGTTCGTGCAGCTCGGCCGCCTCGGCCTGGCGCTTGAGCGGGCGCAGCCGCGAGCGCGCCTCGCGCTCGACGTCGAGCGCGCGATCGAGGTTGTCCTGGGTGCGGGCGAGCTTGAGCTGGGCGCGCCGGCGGCGCTTGCGGTGCTTGCCGAGCCCCGCCGCCTCCTCGATCAGCATCCGCCGGTCACGCGGCTTGGAGGTCACCAGCGACTCGACCCGCCCCTGGGAGATCACCGAGTGCATCTCCTTGCCCAGGCCGGTGTCCGACAGCAGCTCGATCACGTCGACCAGGCGGCAGCGGGCGCCGGCCAGCCGGTACTCGCCGTCGCCGGCGCGGTCGAGGCGGCGGTAGATGGAGATCTCGGGCGACCCCAGGCCGAGCCTGCCCTCGCTGTCGTCGAGCACGAGCTCGACCTCGGCGAACCCCGAGGCCTGGCGCCCGGGAGCGCCGCCGAAGATGACGTCCTGCATCGACTGGCCGCGCACGGCGACCGGCGACTGCTCGCCCAGCGCCCACAGCACGGCGTCGGTGACGTTGGACTTGCCCGAGCCGTTGGGGCCGACGATCACGCTGACGCCGGGACCGAACTCGAGCCGGGTCCGCTCGGGAAACGACTTGAAACCCTTGACCGTGATCGACTTCAGATACATCCGGCCCGCCTCACTGCGACATCGACTCCAGCGCGGCCTGGGCGGCGTTCTGCTCGGCGTGCTTCTTGCTGCGCCCGACACCGACCCCGATCTCTGCGCCGGCGATCGCCGCGCGGACCGTGAAGGTCCGGTCGTGCGGAGGGCCCTTCTCGTCGGCCACGATGTAGGTCACCAGCTCGCCGCGGCGTGCCAGGCGCTCCTGCAGCGCGGACTTGTAGTCGACGGAGTGCTCGATCGCGCTCTCGATCTCGGGCGCGAACGCCTTCACGACCGCCGCGGCCGTCGTGTCGTAGTGAAACTGCAGGTAGCACGCGCCGATCACCGCCTCGATCACCGACGCGAGCACACGCTCGGTGCCGACCAGCGCCTCGACCCCGGGCGCGACCGCGTCGGGGGCCGCCGCCCTCAGCCGGTCGGGCACCCCCAGCCGCTCGGCGACCGCCCGGCACGAGCGTCCCGACACGGCCTGCGCCCGGATCTTGGTGAGCCGCCCGGGGCCGAAGCGGTCGGGCTCCAGCCGCGGGTAGAGGTGAGTGGTCACCGCCAGCGCGAGCACGCTGTCGCCGAGGAACGCGAGCCGCTCGTAGGAGTGAAAGCGCCGGGATGTCCATGACGAGTGCGTGAACACCGGCGCCACGAGCGCAGGCGGCAGCTGCTCCAGCAGAGCCGCCAGCTCTGCCACGGAGCCGTCCCGCTCGCGATCGTCGCTCACTCAGGGTCGGGCCCTTGGCTCGCGGCCGCCGGCGCGCGCGGGCCGGCCGAGGTGGGCGGGACGGGCGGGGCGGCGGCGCCGTCCTCGCTGGCGAGGACGAAGTCCACGGCCTGACCGACGGTGAGGATCCTGGTGGCCTCCTCGTCGGAGATCTTGACGCCGTAGGAGTCCTCCAGCTCCTGGACGAGCGTGTACAGGTCGAGCGAGTCGGCCTCGAGATCCTCCCGGAAGCGCGTCGCCTCCTGGATCAGGCCGGGGTCGACCTCCAGCTCGTCCACCAGGTGGGCGCGGATCAGCGCGAACACTTGCTCACGGGTCATCGGTCAGACACCGTAACCACCGCGTCGGACGGGCTAGCGGTCATCGTCGTTCTCCTCTCCCCCCTGGGCGGGGGGCCGCAGTGCGCCGGCGGCCTGCAGAGCGGCCCGCGTGGCGTTGATCACATTCTCCTCCACCCCGCGCGCGGCGACCTCGATCGCCCGCGCGAACCCGCGGCGCGTGAAGCGGCCGTGGGCGACCACGCCGAGCTGCCGGAGGCCGAGCATGTACGCGCCGCCCTGGCCCTCCGGGTCGATCTCCGAACGCAGGCTGCGGATCGCCGGCCCGAGCAGCCATCCCCCCAGCTTGGCCCGCGTCGAGCCCATCGCCAGGTCCCGGATCGCGTGCAGCGTCCGGCCCGACACCCCTTCGATCAGCTTCAGCGTGATGTTGCCGGTGAAGCCGTCCATCACGACGACGTCGGCGGCGCCGCCGGTGACCTGGGTCCCCTCGATGTTGCCGACGAAGTTCAGCCCGGCCCCTCCGGCGGAGGCCAGCAGCTGGTGGGCGGCGACGAGCTCCGGCGTCCCCTTGCCGGGCTCCTCGCCGTTGGACAGCAGCGCCACCCGCGGCGCGGGGATCCCCATCACCGCCTGCGCGAAGGCCGATCCCATGTGGGCGAACTGGACGAGATGCTCGGGGCGGCAGCTGACGTTGGCGCCGACGTCGAGCAGGAGGACGGGGGCCGCGCCGGGCATCGGCACCGGCAGGGCGAGCGCGGGGCGATAGATCCCCCGGTCACGGCGCATGTTGAACAGGCCGGCGGCCAGCGCCGAGCCGGTGGAGCCGCCCGACACCAGCGCCTGGGCGCGGCCCGCGGCGACCGCCTTGGCGGCCAGGACGATCGATGCCTCGGGCGTCGAGCGCACGGCGAACGCCGGGTCGGCCGCCTTGGCGATCGACACCGGCGCGTCGACGACCTCGACTCCGGGCGGCACCGGGCCGATCTCGCCCGCCGGGCCGAACAGGATCACGCCGATCCCGCGGGCCGCGGCCGCTGCGGCGCCCGCCGCGACCTCGGCGGGCCCCAGGTCCGCCCCGCCCGCGTCCACGGCGACGGTGACCATCTCTAGGGAGGGCTACTCGGACTGCTGGCCGGTCTCGGCGATGACCTCGCGGCCCCGGTAACTGCCGCACACCGGGCACACCCGATGGGGGCGCCGGGGGCTGTGGCACGTCGGGCACGCGTTGTGAACCGGAGCCGCGATCTTGTGCTGTGCCCGCCGCTGAGCGGTGCGGGCGTGAGACTGCTTTTGCTTGGGGACCGCCATGGGACGCCGGAGGCTAGCAGGGACGCCGGTGCGCTCGGGTTCAGGCCAGGTCGGCGCGCGGTGACGGGGCGCGGCGGGGCGGTCGCCGGGGCGGTCTCGGGGACGGCGCGAGGCGCTGCGCCAGGACCGGCGTGAGCTCGGCGCCGGACATCGGGCGGGCGAGGTGGTAGCCCTGGGCGCGGACGATCCCGTGCGCCATCAGGAAGCCGGCCTGCGCCTCGGTCTCGATCCCCTCGGCGACGATCTCGGCGCCGCAGGCCCGCGCGAGCCCACAGATCGCCAGCAGCACGCCGACGCTGACCTCGTCGTCGGGGACGCCGACCAGCATCCGGCGGTCGATCTTGATGACGTCGAAGTCGAGGTCGCGCAGGCGCGACAGCGACGAGTAGCCCACGCCGAAGTCGTCGAGCGCCAGCGAGAGTCCGGCGGCGCGCAGCTGCGCGATCACCGCCAGCGCGTCGCCCGAGTCGACGCTCCAGGCCGACTCGGTCAGCTCCACGACGAAGCTGGAGGGGCTCAGGCCGTGGCCGTCGACCTGGCTGATCAGGCGCGAGACGAACCGCGGGGCCAGCAGTTGGTGCGGCGAGACGTTGATGCCGAGCACCGGCCGCAGACCGCCCTGCGCCCATTCGCGCGCCTGCCGGGCGACGTCGCCCAGGACCCAGTCGATCAGGTCGTCGCCGGCGCTGCCCTGGTCGGCGAGGTTGAGGAACGCCTCGGGGGTGAGCAGGCCACGGTCGGGATGGCGCCAGCGCAGCAGCGCCTCGGCGCCGGTGACGCGGCGCTCGGGCGTCAGTGTCCACACCGGCTGGTAGTGAAGCTCCAGCTCACCGGCGTCGATCGCGCGGCGCAGCTGGGTGGCGACGCTCGTGCGGCGGGTGCTGATCGCCGCCGAGCGCTCGGGGAAGGCGAGCCGTCCGCCGCCCGCGCCCTTGGCTCGGTACATGGCCGCGTCGGCGTGGCGCAGCAGCGCCTCGGTGTCGGCGGCATCGTCCGGGTACAGGCTGATCCCGATGCTGGCGCCCGTCCGCACCTCGGTCGCGGCGACCACGAACGGCTCGCGCAGCGAGTCCAGGAGCTTGCCGCCGACGCGCTCGGCGGCCGGGGCCGGGTCCTCGGTGAGGTCGGCCAGCAGCACCAGGAACTCGTCGCCGCCCTGGCGGGCGAGCATGTCGGAGTCGCGCAGCACGCCGCGCAGCCGGGTGGCCACCGCGGCCAGCAGCTGGTCGCCGGCGGCATGGCCGAGACGGTCGTTGACCTCCTTGAAGTCGTCGAGGTCGACGAACATCAGCGCTGCGGCGCCGCCGCTGCGCCGCGCGCGGGCGAGCGCGAGGTCGAGCTGCTCCTCCACCAGGATCCGGTTGGGAAGCCCGGTGAGCGCATCGTGGTAGGCCAGGTAGGCGAGCTGCTCCTCGGCCCGGCGGCGGTCGGCGATGTCACGCACGAATCCGTAGTACACGGGCGCGTCGCCCTCCCCGCCGCCCGCGACGGTGAGGGTCAGCTCGACCGGTAGCCGGACGCCGTCGGACCGCAGCGCGGTCGTCTCGATCCGCCGTCCGGTCAGCCCGCGGGCGCCCGCGTCCGGCCCCGCGGCCAGGGAGGCGCGGACCGCATCGCGCAGCTCGGAGACGACGAACAGCTCGACGATCTCGCGTCCGAGGACCTCATCGCTGCGGTAGCCGAAGGTCCGCTCGGCCGCCGGGTTGAACTCGATCAGCCGTCCGGTCTGGTCGATCGCCACCACCGAGTCCAGCGTCGAATCGATCACCGCCCGGTTGCGGGCGAGCGCCGAGTGCAACTCGGCCAACTGGCTGGCGCTCTCGATCGCCAGCGCGGCGTGCGCGGCGAGGGCGCCGAGGACCTTCAGCTGCTGATCGTCGGGGCGCAGGCCGCTCTCGGGATCGTCGACCGAGATGACCCCGTAGCGGCGGCCGCTGAGCCCGTCGAGGGTGGCGAACAGGGCGTCGTGGGGCTGCCAGGCGTGCGCGCGGTCCCCGCCGGCCGGCTCAGGCATGGACCAGGCGACGCTGTCGTCGTGCGGGACCTCGCCGGCGGGGATGAAGTAGACGCCGAAGCGCAGGAAGCGCGGGTCCAGCAACGGCTCCCAGGTGCCGGCGGCGGTCACCTCGCCGAGCAGGATCTCGCGCGCGCGCTCGCCGCCGCGGACGGCGACGACCTCGTATTCGTCGGTCTCGGGCCGGTACATGTTGATCACCGTCGTGCGGAAGCCCAGCGACTCCGAGACGATCCGCGCGACCGTGTCAAGGGCCTCGTTGAGCGTCGGCTGGTGACGCATCAGCTGCGACAGCTCGAGCAGGCCGCGCACCGGGGCAAGCGTTCCGCTCCAGCCCGGCCCGGCAGCCGACTCGCCGATGAGACCCATCCGCAGGTGTTATCGACCCAAATCGAGCAGACCTTGAGCAAAGTGCAGGCTTGAGCAACATTTTTCTCGCAATTTGCGAGAAAAACGCCAGACGGGCCCTAGTGGACGTGTCCGCAAGTGATGCGGCTCACGCGGCGAGCGGAAGCTGATGAGGATCGTGGTCGGTGATCTTCTCGATCACGCGGTCGAGCTTGGCGCGCGTGAATGTCCACTCGAACGGTCGGGCGATGGCGCGGTAGTGCTGGGCGAAGTCCATCAGGTGCCGGGCGAGCTCGGGCAGCGTCGCGAAATCGTTGGGGGTCAGGGCCTTGCGTTGCACGATCGAGAAGTAGATCTCGATCTGATTGATCCACGAGGCATGGACGGGGAGATGGATCAGCCGGGCGTTGGGGTAAGCGTCACGCATCCGCTTCACGGAGGTCTTCCCAGCGTGGCTGGAGCCGTTGTCCACGATCCAGTAGACGGTCCGGGCCGACCGGTAGGGCTCGACCGTCATGACCTGGTCAACGAGCCGACCGAACGGGACGATCCCGGTGGTCTGCTCGACGCGGTCAAACAGGCTGGCGTGGTGCACGTCCCACGCCGCGAGATAGGCCAAGGTTCCGCCGCGCAGGTACTCAAACTCGAGCAGTCCCGGGCGCCCCGGGCCGGGAGCGACGGTGTGGTGCTGGCGGCCGAGTGCTTGCAGCTGGGATTTCTCGTCGGCCGAGATGACGTACTCGTCGGGGCGCAGTCGCTTGCCCTCGAAGGTGCGGGCGTAGAGGTCCAGCGCCCGTCCGGCCTTCTCGGCGAAGTCGGGGTCGCGCGGGAAGATCCACGACCGGGTCTGCCACGGTTTGATCGCGTCCTCATGCAACCACCGCCAGATCGTCGATGCCGACGCGTCGGTCACGCCGCGCTCCAGCACGAGCCGGTGCAGCTCAACGCGGGAGAAGCGCGACAGCGGCAGATCCTGAGTGCGTGGCAGCTCGCACGCGATCGCCTTGACCTCGGCGACCTGCTCCGGGGGGAAAACGACGCGGCCGGCCCGACCGCGCGTGATCCTCAAGCCCATCCAGACGCTCCGCAATGAACCGGGCTCTTCGACGAGCGACGCTATCGGCAGAGCAGTCCAGCCGCGCGGCGATATCGATGTCCTGCATACCCTCCGCCGCGTACAAGATCATCCGCGCGCGCTGCACCATCCGAAACGGCAACGTGACCGTCCCCGCCCGCTTCTCAAGCTCCGCCCGCTCCTCCGCGGAGAGCTCGATCACATACGTGCTGGTCCGGGGCACGACACATAATTCTGCGCGCCCACCGTTATCCCTTCCGATAGCCCGCAGGATTTGCGGACGGGTCCACTAGCCGTCGAAGTCGAAGTCGCGCGGCGGGCGCTGCTCGAACCACAGTCGATCGTGGTCCGGCGCGTCCTGGAGGAACTCAGGCGTCTCCTCGAGCACATCGTCGTCGCCGGCCGGTTCAGCGGAGCCGAGCGCGCGCTCGACGTCGTATTCGATCGTCTCGCCACCCCCGGCGTCCGCCAACGATCTCGAAGGGGGCTCCGGCGG
>JBELAG010000449.1:0-4103 GCA_049509055.1 Solirubrobacteraceae bacterium | reverse complement strand
TTCCGGCTGGCGTCCGGCCTGCCCCAGGTGATGATCGATCGCACCGCGTTCGAGCAGATCATGATGAACCTGATGCTCAACGCCAGCGACGCGATGTCAAGCGGGGGAACCCTCACCGTCTCGACCGAGGCCCGTGAGATCGCCGCCGACGAGGCCGACCGGCACGGCGTGACGCCGGGGACATTCATCCGGTTGGCGATCGCCGACACCGGCGGCGGCATCCCGGCCGCGATCCGCGAGCGTATCTTCGAGCCGTTCTTCAGCACCAAGGGCGAGCGCGGGACCGGCATGGGCCTCGCGACCGTGTACGGCACGGTCGACCAGGCGCGCGGCTGGATCGAGGTCGAGTCCGAGATCGACACGGGCACGACGTTCGCCGTGATGCTTCCCGCCGGCGGCGAGCCGGTCGCGCCCGAGCCCGCCGATGCGGGCCTGCGCGCCACGCTGCTGCTCGTCGAGGACGAGCCGGCGCTGCGAGCGCTGGTGGTGACGATGCTCGAGGAGCAGGGCTACGCGGTCCTGCAGGCCGGCAACGGCATCGATGCGATCACCGTCGCCGAGCGCCACCGCGGCCGGATCGACCTGCTGCTCACCGACGTCGTGATGCCGCGGCTGTCGGGGCCCGAGCTGGCCCAGCAACTGCAGTCGCTGCGACCCGGTCTCGAGGTGCTGTTCATGTCGGGCTACAACGACAGCCGGCTGGTCAACCGCGGGGTGACGCAGTCCACCGTGAACCTGCTCGTCAAGCCGTTCACGCCCGACCAGCTGATCAGGCGCGTCGCCCAGCTCACCGGCAGCGAGGAGGGAGCCGGCGTCTAGCGCCGCGCGCCCGGCGCGCGTGGTGTGTTCAGGCGGCGGGGATCAGCTGCCGGCGAGCGACGCGGTGATAGGCGTCGTAGAGGACCAGCTCACATGGGCGCAGTTCCGCCGCCCGGGTGTAGGCGGCCCGCTTGGCGTCCTCGAGGCTGGCAAAGCACAGCTGCGAGGCCGGGTCGGGCAGCGCCACCTGCCACGTGCCGCCGCTCGTGGGCTCCACGCGGACAGTCCGGACAAGCAGCGCATTAATCATGAAGGCTAAGAGTGCCAGCGCACGGCCCGGCGCTCATCCGTGACAACTGCTGATTAAACATGAGGTTCGCCGACCATCAGTGACGCCCCGGATGCCGTCTGCGGCTTCCTCGCGTTGGTTTGCGGCCCTGGTTGTAACAGCCTGTAGACAACAACGATTCGTCAAGCGAGGCTGTGATGTTCACCAACGTAGTCTGGGCGACCGACGGCTCCGAGCACGCAGAGCGCGCGCGGGAGTACGCAACGCGGATCGCGCAGCGCGACGGTGCCACGCTCCACGTCGCGCACGTGGTGGAGAAGCTCGTCGGGGCCCGCGTCGCCGGGCAGAACGCGAACCTCGACGAGGAGCAGCTCGACGTCAGGATCCGCCGGCAGGCCGAGGCGATCGCCGCCGAGCACGGCATCGACGTCAAGCTTCACCTGATCACCGGCCGGACCGGGGACGTCGCGCTGCGGATCGCCGAGATCGCGCACGACACCGGCGCCGACCTGATCGTGATCGGGACCCGCGGCCATTCGGCCGTCGTCGGCGCCGTCATCGGCAGCGTCACCCAGCGCCTGCTGCACGTCGCCGGGTGCGCCGTTCTGGCGGTGCCGCCGCTGCGCGCGTACGACGCCGCCGTCGAGCGCGAGCCCGCGCTCACCACCGCAGGGTGAGGATCGCCCACCCCGCGCACCGCTGCCAGGAGGTACACATGACCAGTCCGCCCTCCGCCGTCACCGGCTCCCGCCGCGGCGGGAGCCGACGCCGTGGCGCCGTCGATCTGCGCGCCATCACCGTCGGCGAGGTGATGCATCCCGGCGTCGTCTCCTGTGCCCAGACCGCCACCGCCGCCGAGCTGGTGGGAATGATGTCGAGCGCCCGGGCGCACTGCGTGGCGGTGACCGGTCTCCCTCGCGAAGCTGATGACCCGCCTCGGATCTGGGGCATCCTGTCGACGCTCGACGTGATCGACATCCTGCACCGGGCCGGAAGCTAACGTGAGGAGCAACGCCATGTACGGACACGTGATCGTCGGGGTGGATGGGCGGCAGGGAGGTCGCGACGCCGCGGCGCTGGCGTTGATGCTGTGCGCCCGTGACGCGTTCGTGTCGCTCGTCTACGTGAGCACGCCGGCATCCGCCGCCGGCCATCGGGACCGTCGCGGCGAGCTGGATCGCGCCGACGAGGATGCGCTGCGTGGGCTGTTGTCACGGGAGCTGTATCTGTGCGGCGGCGGCGCTCAGCTGGTGCGCGTGATCGCCGCGTCGGTCGCTGCCGGCCTGGAGGATGTGGCGCGGCGCCACGACGCCGACCTGGTGATCGTCGGCGCAGCCCATCGCCACGGTTTCGCCAGGGTCGTCGCCGGCGACGATGTGAGCGCGCTCATGCACCAGACGCCGCGCGCGGTGGCGGTCGCACCCGCCGGCTACGCCGGGCGGATCGCGGTGCCGGCGCGGATCGGCGTCGCCTACGACGGCTCGCCCGAGAGCGAGGTGGCGCTCGCCCACGCCGGCCTGCTGGCCGGCGATCGCCACAGCCTGCTCGCCGTGCGTCATGCCGTGGAGCCGCGCTACTACCCGCCGGGCATCGGGGTGACGGCGATCCCGGCCGACGATCCCGACTGTGAGATCGCCGCGGCGCGCGAACTCTGCGAACGCGCCGACGGGATCGAGGTCGAGCATGCGTACGGACCGGTCAGTGAGGTTCTCGTCGCGTTCGCCGGGCAGCTCGACCTGCTGGTGTGCGGCTCGCGGCGCACCGGCTCGCTGCGCCGGCTCGCGCTCGGGAGCACGAGCGCCTACCTGGCCCGGCACGTCGCCACGCCGCTGCTGATCACCCCACCGGTCGATGCCGAGAACGTCGAGCGCTGGCGCGCCGGGCATCAGAACGCCGTGGCCTGAGCAACTCGGGGAGAATGTTCTCGTGGACGCAGCTTCCGGACAACTGCTCGAGCTGAGCCGCGCGGAGTGTCTGGAGCTGCTCGGAGAGACCACCTTCGGCCGTGTCGTCGTCACCACGGCACGCTCCGCGATGCCGATGATCCGGCCGGTCAACTACGTGTTCGACGATGCCTCGCAGTCGGTCGTGTTCCGCACCGGCGAGGGCTCGAAGTTCCACGCGCTCGTCCACAGCACCCAGGCCTGCTTCGAGATCGACGCGCTCGATCCGCAGACGCTGTCGGGCTGGAGCGTGATCATCGTCGGGCGCACCGAGGAGGTCTCACACGCCGCCGAGATCCGCCGGCTCGAGGGGCTGGGCCTGGCCAACTCGGCGGCCGGCCCCAAGTCGCACTGGGTGCGGATCCGTGCCCGGACGGTGTCCGGGCGCCGGATCGTCAACGAGGCCGGCCGCCCGACGACCGACCGCCCATAGCGGTCAGGCGGATCGGAATCGGAGCCGGCGCGGCGTCAGCCCAGCAGGCCGTGATCGCGCGCGTAGGCGACAAGCTCGGCGCGCGTGGTGAGGCGGATCTTCTGCTGGATGTGCGCCCGGTGTGACTCGACCGTACGGACGCTGAGGAACAGCGACGCGGCGATCTCGCCGTTGGTGTGACCCAGGGCGATCAGCTTGAGCACCTCGATCTCGCGCGGAGACAGATTGTCAGGCCGGCTGTCGGATTCGGGCGGCTCGGAGGCCAGCTTCGCGCCCAGCTCGGGGTTGAGGTAGGTGCGTCCCTCGGCGGCCAGCGCGACGGCGTTCATCAGCTCGCTGTCGGCGGCGTCCTTGAGGACGTAGCCGAGCGCTCCGGCGCGGAGCGCAGCACGGGCAAACGCCGGATTCTCCTGCATCGTCAGCACGACGATCTGGGTGTCGGGCGCGTCGGCCCGCAGCTGCGGAATTGTGTCAAGGCTCGACTCCCCGCCCATATTGAGATCGAGCACCAGGACCCGGGGGCGGCACGCGAGAACAGTCTGGACCGTTCCCGCGACGTCGCCGGTCTCGTCGAGAACCTCGAAGCGGCCGTCTGATTCGAGCAGCAGCCGGAGGCCCGAGCGGACAACCTTGTGATCGTCGGCGAGGACGACGGTGATCGGCGCGGAGGGAGCTTGTG
>JBELAG010000448.1:0-4132 GCA_049509055.1 Solirubrobacteraceae bacterium | reverse complement strand
GAGCCGTCGGGCTCGGGCCTCGTGCTCGATTGCGGGCGCGCCGAGCTCGAGCAGCTGGAGCTCGTCCAGCGGTCGGCGTTCCTGCGGCTCGGCGAGGCGCCGGTGGAGGATCCCGACTGGCAGGTCGGGATCGAGGACATCCTCGCGCTCCCCTACTACCAGAGCCTGGCCCCCGGGGCCGTCGGCCCGGGGGCGCCGCCGATCGGCTTCGACGACCGCGTCACCGAGGTCTATGACCGCGTTCCCAAGGACAAGATCGAGGTCCGCCGCGCGAGCTACGTGCTGTCGTCCGACGGCCACGGGCTCGGCCACGTCGACGGCTTCCTGGTCGGCGGCGACGACGCGATCACCCACCTCGTCCTGGAGCACGGTCACCTGTGGGGCAAGCGCGAGGTGACGATCCCGATCGGCGCGATGGAGAGCATCGCCAACGACGAGGTCACGCTGAGCCTCACCCGGGACGCGGTCGGAGCGCTGGAGTCGGTCCCGGTCCATCGCTGGTAGGCCGCCGTGGCGTTACGCTGCCGCCAACCGACGATCGGAGGGATCAGGTGAGCGAGCGACCGACGCTCTACGCATGTCACGGCGACGAGGGAGGGCCGAAGATCCATCCGTGCCGACGGGTCCAGGAGGCGCTGCACGCGAAGGGCCTCGCGTACGACAAGGTGGTCGCCGGCCACGGCAGCCCGCTCCCGTTCCTGCGCAAGGGCTCGCGCGGCGACCTCGTTGCGGCGACCGGAGCCGACAAGCTCCCGGTGCTCAAGCTCCAGGACGGGACGGTGATCACCCACTCCCGCGCGATCCTTGCCTGGCTGCAGCGTCAGGGCTGAGCCGGCGGTCAGACGACAGGTGACTCACCCGCAGCCTCCGGGCGGTTCGCCGCCGCCCTCCACCGCCCGGCTCGACGGCGTCGAGGTGGAGCTGCGCCCGCTCGCCGAGCGCGTATCGGAGCAGTACTACCGCGAGTATCCCGACACCGACGACCGCTACGGCCGCGCCGGGCGCGAATGGTGCGTGCACGACAACCTGTACCTGCTGGCTTGGGCGTTCGGCGCGCACGCCGGCCACGTGACGTTCGAGGAGCAAGTGCTGTGGCTCTCGCGCGTGCTGGCGAGCCGCGACTATCCGCTGGACCGGCTGGCCCGCGACCTGGAGATCTGCGCGGACGTCGTGACCGCCGGCGCGATCGGCGACAGCGCCGCTCGCGGCGAGGTGGCGGCGATCCTGCGCGACGGAGCGACGATCGTGGCGGGCGAGCACGACCGGCGCCGCGCGCCCTAGCGGCGCGCCTCACCCCGGTCGCGCACGGGCGACCGCGCCGGCGCCGCCCAGGGCGGCCTCGCACGGGTGCGTCGCCGCGTTCGTCCCCGCCGAGGGTCGGAGCTTCGGCGTCTGCCACGTGCCGTGCGACAGCGCCGACGTCGCGGGTTCGGCCCGGGCGGCGAGCGAGGCGGCGCGGCAGCGGGCGGGCGATCGTCACCCTCACTCGGCGCTGCTGCTGCTGACCGACGGCCTCACCCCCGATCAGCGCGAGGGAAAACCCGGTCGGACTGCCCAACGCCCGCGGGCGCTACGACGTCAGGCAGCTCCACGCCTATCTTCCGGACGCCGGCGGCCTGAATTTCAACACCGGCATCTCGGAGCACAGCATCCTGCAGGTGATGACCAGCGATGCCGAGTCGCTGCCGGAGGGCGTGAGGCAGGCCGCTGCCGGCGCCGTCGAGCAACTGAACGCCCCGCCCCGTCTGGCGCTCGTGTTCTCGTGCGGCTCACGGGTGCCGCTGCTCGGCGAGCGCGCCGGCGAGGAGGCGACCTTGATCTCGGCCGCCCTGGGGGGCGCCGCCGTGTGCGGCTTCTTCACGTTCGGCGAGTTCGCGCGGGTCCACGGTTCCAGCGGGGTCCACAACTCGAGCGTGTCGATCCTGGTGCTGTGAGATGAGCGGCCGCGCGTCGCCCGGCGGCGACGCCGAGTCGCAGGCGGGGCTGAGAGAGCAGAACGCTGTGCTGCGGGAGCGGTTGCAGCGCGCCGAGCGCTTCACGGCGCGCGCGCTGATGCGCGCGACGCGCCTCGCTCAGGTGATCGCCGTGCTCGGGAACGAGTCCGATCTGCAGACGACCACCGGCCGTGTCGCCGTCGGGCTCGCCGAGCTGTTCTCCTCCGACATGGCGCTGCTGCTGCTGGAGTCCGATCGCGGTCTGCGGATCGAGGGACAGTGGGGCATCAAGTCCGGTGACGTCCCGCCGAGCCGGATCGTCCACGTCGCCGACGCGTTGTCGCGATGACCCTTGATCGCCCCTACCGGCGCGCGCTGTCGACGGCGGCGGCGATGACCGAGATCCTGCACCATCGCGGCACGCAGTTCGATGCGCGCGTCGTCGACGCTCTGGTGGCGATCACGCCCGCCGGGGCGCACCTCGCCGCCCGCTCGGCGGCGTGACGGCCGGCCTCGCGGCGCGGCAGCGCCGTGCTGTCAGCGCTAGACGCGCAGCGGACCGGTGAGATAGCGCTGGATCGTCGGGCCGACGCAGGCCACCAGCTGCGCGCGGTCGGCCCGGGCGATCTGCGGGATGCGCACGATCGAGCGCGCCATCACGAGGCCGAGGATCTGGGAGGCCGCGAGCGCGGAGCGGAGCTCGGGCTGATCGGGTGCGGCGACGGCGACGCGGGCGAGGACCTCAGTCGTCAGGAACTCGCGCAGCATCGTCGCCGCCTGCTCGTTGCTGACCGCCGCGCGCAGGAACGCCTGGAGCGGGGCGCTGGAGCGGGTGTCGTCATACAGGGCGATGAGTGTCTCGACGACCCGCTCCCCGAGCCCGTCGGGGCCGGGCGCGAGGATCCCCGGCACGAGCCGGCTGGGCGCCACGGGCAGCTGCATCGCGGCGACGAACACGCTCTCCTTGGAGCCGAAGAAGCGGTGCACGAGCGCCGGGTCGACTCGCGCGTCACGGGCGATGGCGCGGACGCTGACCGCGTCGTAGCCGCGGGCGGCGAACGCGGCGCGCGCGGCGCGCAGGATCGCGTCGCGGGTCAGCGTCGGCCCGGGCCGACGCCCGGTTCGGCGCGGTCCGGTCTCGGCCTGGTGCGCACCCGCCATCAGAAGTCATTGTATGATGACTTCTGTGCCGGCGGTGGCGATCACCAAGCTCCGCGTCGCTCGTGGCGGGCGGCGAGTGCTCGACGGAATCAGCTGCGAGGTCTCCACGGGCAGCGTCACGGGCCTGCTGGGCCCCAGCGGGTGCGGCAAGACGACGCTGATGCGCGCGATCGTCGGCGTCCAGCTGACCGAGTCCGGCGAGGTCCGCGTGCTCGGCGAGCCGGCGGGCGCCCCGCAGCTGCGCCGGCGGGTCGGCTACGTGACCCAGGCTCCATCGGTGTACGCGGATCTGAGCATCCACGAGAACATGCGCTACTTCGCTCGCATTCTCGGCGCCGACGAGTCCCGGATCGCCACCGTGATCGAGACGGTGTCGCTCACCGAGCGCGCCGATCGCGTGACCGGCAACCTCTCGGGCGGAGAGCGCGCGCGGGCGTCACTGGCCACCGCCCTGCTGGGGGAGCCCGAGCTGCTCGTCCTCGACGAGCCGACCGTCGGCCTCGATCCGGTGCTGCGCCGCGACCTGTGGGCGCACTTCCGCCGCCTGGCGGCCTCGGGCGTCACGCTGCTGGTGTCCAGTCACGTGATGGACGAGGCCGAGCACTGCGACCGGCTGTTGCTGATGCGCGACGGACAGATCCTCACCACCGACACGCCCGACGGGCTGCGCCGGCTGACCGGCCGCCGGAATCTCGAGGACGCTTTCCTCGCGCTGATCGAGCAGCAGGAGGGCACGTGAACGTCCGCATCGCCGGCGCCACCGCGATCCGCGTCCTCACCCAACTGCGCCGGGACCCGCGCACGATCGCGTTGCTGCTCATCGTCCCCCCCGGGCTCCTCACCCTCCTCAAATACACCTTCGACAGCCGGACACGTGCGTTTGAGACGATCGGCGGTCCGCTCGTCGGCCTGTTTCCGTTCATCACGATGTTCCTGGTCACCTCGATCACGATGCTGCGCGAGCGCACCACCGGCACGCTGGAACGGTTGATGACGATGCCGCTGGCCAAGCTCGACCTGCTGCTCGGCTACGCGAT
>JBELAG010000447.1:0-4195 GCA_049509055.1 Solirubrobacteraceae bacterium | reverse complement strand
CCGTTCATCACGATGTTCCTGGTCACCTCGATCACGATGCTGCGCGAGCGCACCACCGGCACGCTGGAACGGTTGATGACGATGCCGCTGGCCAAGCTCGACCTGCTGCTCGGCTACGCGATCGCGTTCGCCACGGTCGCGGTCGTCCAGGCACTGATCATCACCGGCGTCGGCTTCGGGCTGCTCGGCCTGCACGCCGCCTCGTCGACCCTGCTGGTGATCGTGCTCGCGGTCGCCAACGCCGTCCTCGGGACGTCGCTCGGACTGTTCACCAGCGCCTATGCCCGTACCGAGTTCCAGGCGATCCAGTTCCTTCCCGCCGTCGTGTTCCCGCAGCTGATCCTCTGCGGGTTGTTCGTCGCGCGCGACCAGATGGCGAAGCTGCTCCAGATCGTGTCCGACGCGCTCCCGTTCACCTACGCCTTCGACGCCCTCCAGCGCGCCACCGTCGACGGCACGTTCGGCGGTCGCGGCGCGCTTGACCTCACGGTGATGATCGGCGCGACGTTGCTCGCGCTCGCGCTGGGCGCCGCCACGCTGCGCCGGCGCACCGCCTGAGCGCGGCGGCAGCAGAACCACCCCCGTCAGGGCAGGCGGCGCAGCACCTCGACGTCCCCTTGGGCCGGCGCCGGAGCCTTCAGCCACTGGTCCTCGGATGCTTCGATGAACGCCAGCCTCCCGTCGCGCCCGAGGAACACGGGCTCGATCCGGGTGACGGTGAGCTCGACGCCGGGGCGGGGCCGGACGCGGTCGCCGGGCACAACCTCGCTCGGGGCGAGCATCTCCCAGCGCTCGGCCCGCCGGTAGCTCGGCGCCGACAGCACGCCCTCGATCGCCTCCGTCACCTCGGCGGATTCGGGCTCGACCGGTGGGCGGAAGCGCGCCCGGACCTCGCCGGACGGAGACACGAGGAACTTCTCGAAGTTCCACTCGATGTCGCCGGCGCGCCCGTCGCCGTCCGGCGTGTCGACCAGCTGGCGATACAGCGGATGGCGCCTGCGCCCGTTGACCTCGAGCTTCTCGGTCATCGGGAACGTCGTCCCGTAGGTCGCCGAGCAGAACTCGCGGATCTCGTCTTCGCCCCCCGGCTCCTGATTGGCGAACTGGTTGCAGGGCACGCCGAGGACCGCGAACCCGCGCTCGGCGTAGCGTCGCTGCAAGCTCTCCAGACCGGCGTACTGGGGCGCCAGCCCGCAGCGCGACGCGACGTTGACCACGAGCACGGCTCGGTCGCGCAGCCCGTCGAGGTCGAGCGTCGCGCCGTCCAGACCGCGGAGACCGAGATCGAAGAAGTCGCCCACGCCCCGTACGTTACCGTGACGCCCGGCCGACGACCAGCGCATCGGCGGGCTCCGGCTGACGACCGGTGAGGGGAACTACGGCTGCGATCGGCGACCGGCAGGCGATCGTTGAGAGCAGATGTCCACGCGATCCCGACTGGATGTGATTCGACGGTGAGAAAGCTGCTGCTCGCCACTCTCGCCGGTGTGCTGATGGGCTACGCCACGGTCGGCAACGTGATCGCGGAAGTCTCCGGGCACCGCTCTCCCACCGTGGTCGCCGTGCACGCCGCGGGCGCAGACCTCGCGCCCCCGGGCCGTCTGGCTGCGCCATAGCTGACGTGCCCGGGGAGGATCGGCCGCAAAAGCGCTTCACACGCGATCTCGACGGGCGAAACCCGGATCAGGCGGGCGTAACCTGCGGCGAGACGGCATCGGAGGCGCTTATGCGAACCGCCCGGCGGCACCCGCGTATCAGCAATCTGCACGGTTTCCAAGCGACACTCGGACGCGACGCGCGGGGTGCGGGCGGCGGAGGATCGGGCGACGCGGATCGCGTCCTCAACCTTTCCGAAGGCGGCATGCTGATCGCCAACGACTCACTGGAGGTCGGCCAACGGACGCCGTTCGCGCTCACCGGCCCGAGCTTTCACTATGCGGGCGTGGCCGAGGTCGTCCACCTCAGCAATGAGACAACCGGACTGCGGTTCCTGTCCTGGCAGGGCCACGACAACCGCCCGATCCGCTCCCTCATCGAGCAACGATCAGACTGGGAGCCACCGCAGCCAAGCGCCTCGCGCGACACACAGGTCGTGCGGCGGGTGGCCGTGCTCACGGGGCCCAAACGCCCCTCCCGCCGCGACGCGGAGCCGCCCGGGCCGCCGGCGGGCTCCGGTTCGTGAACGAGTCAGCGCCGACAGCGCTCGGGGCGCCGCGCTTGTCGTATTTCTGACGTCGTTCGGACGCGCCGGCAGGAGGCGGTACATTTGGCTGTGCGTTCGGCGGGTGGTGTGCTCGCGTGCGCACGCAGGGAGCGGGACGGCGGGCACCAACTCGGCTCCGGGCTGGGTGCTCCCTCCACGACAACGAGAGATTCACGTCGAGGAGCCATCGCCTGTGTCTGCGCATGTCTGTGGGACAGCGTCTCGGGGGTCACGATTCGAGGTCGCGGTCAACGAGCGCGGGACGACGACCAGCGTCGAGCTTGCCGGCGAGTGCGATCTCGCGGCACGCGGCCCCGTCCGCGACGCGGTCAGCGCCACGCTGGCCCGCGATCCGGAGTGTGTCGTGCTCGATCTGACCGGGACCACCTTCATCGATGCCTGCGGCGTCGGGGTCGTTGTCGAGATCGCTCGGCGGGCGAGGGCGCGTGGGGTGCGCCTGGTGATCTGTCCCGGTCCGCCGGCGGTGGATCGCGTCTTCGCACTCTGCCAACTGACCGACGTGCTGCCCTTCGTCAGAGTCGCCTCGCGGTCGGCAAAACCGCGAGAACACCCGTGGACCGCCGAGGGTTCCGGCGGCGTGCTCGCCTCCGGGCGTGCATGACGGGTGCCCGTGTTTGGAGATGCCAGTCGATCTCGCTGGGCCAGTTGAAGTGGTCGTAGTAGCTCGCCGCCGGCGGTCGAGGGCGAGTTCGAGCGTGTTGCGTGAGATCGCGCCGTCTCCGACCGCGGCTGTTGGCGCCGGCGCTCGATCGGACCGCCCGCACCGATCGCACAACGGCAGCCTCGCGCCCGCGGGAGCGGTGCGAGAATCGACCGCCATGGTCGCGGAGCGTCGACATTTATCCGTTTGCCGTCTATGGATGGGTCGTGCTCTGCGCGCTCGGCGTGGCATCGATCGCCCTGGGTATCGCTGACGGCTGGTTGCTCGTCGCGTCCGGATCGGCGGCCCTGGGCGTCTCGCTGAGCCGCCTGCACGTGCTTCTCCAGCGCCGGCGCGCGGCCGTCGGTGTGGCCCCGCGGCCGCTGAGCCGAACGCCGTACTCGACGCATCGACGCGGGCAGTGACGTGTCAGCGATCAGGCGAGCGGGTGCGCTGGCCGAAACGGTCGTTGAAGATGCGCCAGGCGAGCTCCTCGACGCTCTCACTGTCAATGTCGGTGAAGTGCGCCGCGGCGCACCCGGTGACGTCGAATCGCACGATCTGAGCGTGAGCGAACAGCGGTTCGGCGAGACCGTCGAGGTGCATGCGCAGCCGGATGTGATCGCCGACGGCCAGCGCTGACCTCGTCGCGAGGAGCACGCCGCCTTCGCTGAGGTTGAGGCTGGAGGTGGAGATCGTGGGTGCGTCGTCGCGGAGGATCAGCACCGGGACCTGCAGGTCGGCGCGCAGCGCCTGGCGGGTCAGGAGCAGCTGAGGCGGCCCACCCGGCTCGAAGATCACCGGATGCCGGGGGTTGGGGCTGCGGCCGACGAGCCGGCCGCGCCGGTGCACGACACCGCTGGCAGTCAGGTACCGCAGCCGCGCATCAACCGGCAGCGCATCCGGCAGGCTGCGCCCGAGCAGGACCTCGAGCGGCGCCGGCGAGCGTCCGACGGTCGCGCAGACGACCTGGTTGCCGACGACAAGGGATACGCGCTGATCGGTCGCGGGGTGGCCCAGTCGGGCATGATCATGGCGAACAGCGTCTCCGAATGTGAGCAAACGAACCGCCTCCGTGCGGCAGATTGTCGTGGCTGTGAATTGCTCGGTCCTGTTCTCAGGATCGGACGCGCGCGCCACTGCTGTAGAGCTTTGCCCGGGGTTCGGCAGGTGAACGACCCGCTGCCCGCCCACCCGGCTACGTGGGCGCGTAGACCAGGATCACCACGCCGCTGTCCAATCGCGTGATATCGATGAGACGGAGGTGGGGCGCAGTATCGATGCTCTCGAACAAGTGCGTGCCCGTGCCGATCGCCACCGGAGTGAGGAAG
>JBELAG010000446.1:0-4218 GCA_049509055.1 Solirubrobacteraceae bacterium | reverse complement strand
CGGTCACACAGCCGCTCGGCCTCCTCGAGGCGATGCGTCGTCAGGAAGATCGTCACCCCGCTGCGCCCGAGCTCGGCGATCAGCGCATGGACTTCCCGGCTGGCGACCGGATCGAGGCCGGTGGTCGGCTCGTCGAGGAACAGCACCTCCGGATCGCTGAGCAGCGCCCGGGCCAGGGCGACGCGCTGGCGCAGCCCCTTCGACAGCGACCCGCAGAGGTCGCCGGCGCGCTCGGTCAGGTTGACCGCGTCGAGCGCGTACTCGATCCGGCCGGCCGGGTCGGGCACCTCGTAGAGGTCGGCGAAGCACTCGAGGTTCTCGGCCACGCTCAGCCGCTCATAGACGCCCGGCGTCTCCGGCATGATCGCGATCCGGCGCCGGATCTCGACCCCGTTCTCGGGCACCAGCGGGAGGCCGGCGACGGTCGCCGACCCGGACGTGGGCGCGATCAGCGTGCCGAGTGTCCGTACGGTCGTCGTCTTTCCGGCGCCGTTGGGGCCGAGGAAGCCGAACACCTCGCCGTGGCCGATCTCGAACGACACGTCCTCGAACGCGACCCGGTCACCGAACCGCTTGCTCAAGCGTTCGACCGACAGCGCCGGGGCGCGATCGGGCGCGGGCGCCGGCGCCGGGCTCGCCCCGCTCATGGGCCGACCCCCGGGCGGGCGTGCGCGGGCCCCGACCGGGCGCGCCCGATCCTCCCTGCGCAGGTCCGAGATGCCGGACGGATCATCGCGTCGATCCACCCGAGCATAACCCGGCTCGCCGGGCGCGGAGGCAGCGCGTCAGCGACTCAGTGGTCGATTGCCGGAGGTCGACGGGATCGCCGGCGCGCTGCCGCGGGGGTCTACCGCAACGCGACGGCGACCTGCTCGAGAAGGTCGAGCGACTCGTTCATCCCGCTCTCCATCCCGGAGTTGAGGTGCCCGTCCCGGTGCTCCCGGCTGGCGTGGGTGACGAGGATCGCCAGCGTGGTGTGACCGACGTGCTCGGTGAAGGTCGTCGCGGTCAGCGCCTCCGCATCGGGAAGCCCTTCGAAGACCTCGGTGCTGACGATCCGCTCGCCGGTCACGATCTCGCGGTACTCGCCGTGGAAGGCGACCTCGAACCGGCCATGGGCGAGCATCGCGTAGCGCCACGCGCCGCCGACCCGAAGGTCGATCTCGCACGTCGTCACCTCGCCGCGCTGCCCGGCCCACCACCGCCTGACCAGCTCCGGCGTCGTGTAGGCCTCGTACACCAGCTGCCGCGGGGCGGCGAACCGCCGCTCGATCAGGATCTGCTCATCGCTGGGGAGCGTGACCTTCGCCGCTGCGTTGCTCGTCGCTGACGCCATCGCCTTCCTCCTTCTGTTTGAGATCGTCCAACACGAGATCGAGCGCTTCGAACCGATCGGTCCAGGCACGCTCGTAGCGCTTGATCCAGTCATGGATCGGTTTGAGGGTGGGCCCGTTGAGCCGATAGAACCGCTCCCGCCCGTCGCGGCGAACCTCCACCGCGCCGACCTCTCGGAGCACGCGCAGGTGCTTCGACACCTGGGGCTGGGCCACCCCGAGCAGGTCGACGAGCTCGTTGACCGAGCGCTCGCCGCCGACCAGGAGGTCGAGGATCGCCCGTCGCCGGGGCTCGGCGACGGCGTTGAACGCGTCGGCGGTTGTCGCTGCCCGGGCCATCAGCAGCAATCATATTCCTATATCGGCATATGTCAAGAGCGCGTCGCGCGCTACGCGGTCGCGTCGAGTCCGGCGGCGATGAGCACGGCCGCGCGCTCCTGGGCCGCATAGGTGGCGCGGAGAGCCTCGACGACGTCGTCGCCCTCGGCGCCCAGTGGAGGCGGATGCGCGACGAGCAGGCCGCGGACCTCGCGGCCGAGCGGCACGCCCCCGGCCGCGTCGGAGAGCGCGGACAGAGCGTCCGCGCGGACCCGGGCGCCCTCGACGAACGAGCCGATCACCGTCTCGCGCGCCAGCGGCGCCCGCCCGAACACGCGCGCGTGCAGGACGGCCGGGTTGACCGCATGCGGGCGGATCAGCGCCCGTCGCTCGCCGTCGGACAGGCCGGCCGCGGCGGCGAGGTGCTCGATCGCCCGGGTGACCCCCTGCGCGTCCACCGGCAGCGACGCCTGCAGGTCGGGGGGCAGGCGCGACAGGAGATCGGCGTGCTCGGCGGCGGCGGCGGTCAGCAGCGCCTGCACGCGTGCGCGGTGCGTCACGTCCATGCCCACCACGGTAGAACGGCGCTGCCGGCGTGCCCGTCACCGTGGCGTCTCGGGGTCAATCGCGCGTTGCGGAGGCCAGACGGTGCAGGGTCTGCTCGATGTCGCCCTCGGTCGTGCGCGGGTTGATCGTGCACAGCCGCAGCACGGAGCGCCCCTGCAGGCGCGTGCTGGTCACGGCGGCGTACCCCGATGCCGCGACGGCGGCGACCGCGTCGGCGTGGCGCCCGGGACTCCACCCGCGGCGCGTGAACGTGACGATCGCCAGCTGCGCGGGAGTGACGACCTCCCACGCGGGGTCGGCGCCGAGCAGGCGCTGCGCGTACTCGGCCAGCGACAGGCCGCGGGCGACGGCGGCGCGGAGGCGATCCGCCCCGTAGACGCGGAACAGCAGCCAGAGCTTGAACCCCCGCGCCCGGCGCGTGAGCTCGAGGCCGCGGTCGCCGAAGGAGACCTCTCCGGGGGCGGCCCGCACGTCGGCGAGGTACTCGGGCCGCATGCCGAACGCATCGGCCAGAGCGCCCGGGCGCGCGACGAACAGGCAGCCCGCGTCATACGGCGAGAACAGCCACTTGTGGGGATCGACCGCGAGCGAGTCGGCGTGCTCGAGCCCGCGCAGCGCCATGCGGCCGGCGGGGCACAGCGCGGCGGGGGCGCCGTACGCGCCGTCGACGTGCAGCCACACATCCTCGGCGCGCGCCAGGCGCGCCAGCCCCTCCAGATCGTCGACGGCGCCGGTGTTCGTCGTGCCCGCGGTGGCGATGATCAGGGCCGGGCGCGCGCCCCGCCGGCGGTCGGCGGCGATCGCTGCGCGCACGGCCTCCGCATCGAGACGCAGCCGTTCGTCGCCGGCCAGCACCCGCACCTCGTCGGGCGGGAAGCCCAGCGTCCCGAGCGCGCGCCGGATCGACGCGTGGGTCTGGTCGGAGAGATACGCGACTCCCGGGCCGACCGCGCTGCGGGCGGCGGCGAGCGCGGTCAGGTTGGCCAGCGATCCACCGCTGGTCAGCACGCCCTCGGTGCCGTCGGGTAATCCCAGCAGCTGGCGCAGCCAGTCGACCGCGACCAGCTCGACGGTGCTCGGCCCCGACGAGCCTCCCCACGAGGTGGCGATGGCGTTGAACCCGGTCGCCAGCCAGTCGCCCAGAACCCCCGCGTAGGAGGACGGCCCCGGTACCCGCGCGAAGTACCGCGGGTGATCGCCGTGCTGCATGTTGGCCACCGCGACGTCGACGAGCGTCCGCATCGCCTCCAGCGGATCTCCGGGCGCCTCGGGCAGCGGGCCGCCGAGCGCGTCGCGCAGCTCCACCGCCGTCGACGCCTGGATCGCCGGCCCGTCGGCGCCGTGCTCGAAGTGCTCGACGACGCGATCGACGACCCAGTACCCGAGGCGCCGCATCTCCTCGCCGCCGAGGTCGGGCTGATCGAGCCCGTCGCGCGGGTCCTCGGCCGGCGGCCGGTCGTGCGCGCTCACGCCATCGCCGCGATCGCGCTCATCACTCGCTCCCGAGTCGAACCCTGCTCCGTGTGATGGGGCGCACTGTACCGGCGGATGGCACCGGCGTCGCACCGCGGCGCGGGTCGCCCGCCGCCCGTTCCGATAGGGTCGCGCCGTCAACTCGTGGGGAGGACCCGTGCGCAGGCTCGTCTCGCTCATCGCCGTCGGTTCGATGCTGGTCATGGCCGGCGCCGCGCAGGCGCAGGCCGGCCCGCGCAGCGTGCTCAACGGCGCCGTGAAGTGCGCGACCCAGCCCGACGGGATCCGCTTCTGTGGCTCGCTGGTCGTCAACGGCGTGCCGACGCCGGTGCGGACGCTCGCGACGAGCTGGGACGGTACCGCGATCGACGTCAACGTCGCGCTGCCCAAAGCATCAGCCGGGCACCATGGTCCGTATCCGCTGGTGATGATGTTCCACGGCTACGGCGGCTCCAAGCTCGGGCTGGGCACCGGGGGCGGCGGCGTCGCCGCAGCGATCACCTCGATGACGCCGTGGCTGCGGGCC
>JBELAG010000445.1:0-4266 GCA_049509055.1 Solirubrobacteraceae bacterium | reverse complement strand
GGAGTCGGCTGCCAGCCCACACGGATCGTGGAGGAGCCAAAACTCTTCGAGTTTCCAACATCAACGACGGCTACTACAACCACAACGACTAGGCTTTCGACCCAAGCGCTGAAGTGTCCGGCGAAGCGGGGGAGGTCCACTCGCAGCCACCCCGCTCCACCACAAGCACCGGCAGAAACGGCATCAGCCGTCGTGCCGGACCTACAAAGCCGCTCTCACCAGTGCAGAAACCCTGCTCAGGCCACCAAACCCGCCCCGGAGTCACCTACGATCATCCACGGAGCCCCAAAAGCCAGGTGCAAGCCTTGGCGCGCTCGCAGCCGGCGTTCCCGATGACGCCCGGGATGCCGGAGAAGCGCACCCACGACTACCTGCGCCACGGCACGACCAGCCTGTTTGCCGCGTTCAACACCGCTGACGGGACAGTGATCAGCGCCACGCACCGCCGTCACCGCACCGCGGAGTTCAAGAAGTTCCTCTAGAAGATCGACAGCCAGGTCCCCGAGCATCTCGACGTGCACCTGGTCTGCGACAACTACGGCACCCACAAGAGCCCCGCGATCGTCCGATGGCTCGAACAGCACCCACGCTTCCAGATGCACTACACCCCGACCTACTCCAGCTGGATCAACCAGGTCGAGCGGTGGTTCGCCTACCTCACCGACGACCTGCTGCGCCGCTCAGACCACCGCAGCGTGCAGGCGCTGGAGAAGGACATCCGCAACTGGGTGAACGCGTGGAACGAGAACCCCAAGCCGTTCATCTGGACCAAGACCGCCGAGCAGTTCCTGGAATCGCTCTCACGACTTCTTCAACGCATTAACGGCGGAGGACATTAGGAGACAATCACCTTCACCGGCGATGAGGCGATCCCGTTGGCGACCACGACGAGCGTGCTTGTGCCCGCGGCCGTGGTCTGCGGGAGGGTGAACTGGGTTGAAGAGTTAGCGCCGGGGGCAATCGATACCGAGCTCCAGTCATGGGTCCGAGCGTAGGTGACCACACCGGTGGCGGAGTTGGTGATCCGTACCAGGGGGAAGTTGGTGTTGTCCTGAACGTCGTCACCGTAGGTCGCTCCTGGGTCCAGCCCGGCCAGCTGGGTGCCCGACAGGCCGTATGTGCGGCCTGGGGCTAGGCTGGTGCTCAGCGAATTGATCGTGGGCTCCCATGCTCGCTGGGGCGTACCGCCCGCCGTGTAGACCTCCATCTGACCGCTGCCATCGTTGTACAGCACCTGACCGTTGGGCAGCGCCAGCATCCGAGTTTGGTACGAGGTGTCGTTCGACGCGTTCGGCGCATCTGGGATCTGGGTCACACTGTTCGCGCTCGCGTTGTAGAGGAAGAAGTGAGTCGGGACGTTGTACGCGCATGCGCTCGCGTCGAACAGCACGTTCCCATCCGGCAGGATCGACCCTGGTCCGTCGGTGCTGGCGTACTGTTCGTTGTCTACGGTCGGGATCACCGGGCCCGCGGTCCACGTGCCCGCGCTCCTGGCGTTGTACTGATATAGCGCGGTCGGCGTGTCGGCGTCGGTCGTGCACGGCGTTGGATACTGCTGCGTGCTTGTGCCGGCCCCCACCACGAACACGTTTCCACCGGGCATCTCGATCTGCGGGCCGATCTCGACGATCGGGAACGGGTTGACAGGGCTGCCATTCGTGGCCGTCGCCCCGGCGAAGCTCCACGTACCGCTGCTCGGGTCAAACAGCTCGGAGTTGCCCAGCCCCCAAACATCGACGGTCAGCAACTGGCCGCTGGGCTCGAGGGTCCAGCCTTCCTCGTCGTTGGGGTCAGTCTTGCCCGCCGCCGGGATCACCGTCCAGGTCAAGTTCCTCGAGTCCAGCAACGCATCATCGACGGTCAGGTCCGGATCCGTGAGACACGTGTTACATGGCTGCTGGAGCATGAAGGTCCCGTTGTCCAAGACGTCGCTGGCGGCGTCCCCGATGTTCGTCCAGCCTGGTGGCGGCGGGACGGGTGACCAGGTGTTGGTCACCGGATCGTAGATCGCGCCCTCGTTCGACCAGACCGCGTTTTCGCCGATGTACTCCCCGCCCTCGACGATCATCCGCCCATCGGGCAAGATCGCCGAGGCGAAATACAGCGGGGTGTAGTCCGACGGCATCGACGCGATCTGGCTCCACGACCCGTCGATGTAGCTGCCGCTCGCATCCGGCGTAAGTCTCCACCACAGGTTCGTCCCGCCCGTGACGTTGTTGTCCGGCTCATCGTGCACGAGCACCGTCCCGTCGCTCTCCAGCAGCATCGTGCCTGGCGTACCGAACGGCGGCGGGTTCACGAGCGGCGTCCAGGGTGACGCCGACCCGGTCGGCGTGACGGCCGGAGTCGGCCCTGACGGCGCGAGATGCCGGAACGGCGTGAGGACCGGACCCGGGGAGGCTGGCGACGACGCAGCCACCCGGGTCACGACGACCCGGTAGTTGGACGCGCCCAGCACGCCGGAGCCCACCAGTGCGAGGGCCGCGCACGCAAACGCACCCACCAGTAGAGCAAACCGCTTTGAAGGCATAGCCCCTCCCAGGATGTGAGGACATGACCCTATCAACGCTCGACGAGCCGCTGTCCAATTCTTCTCGGTGCGCCGCGATCAGCTGACCGCGGGACTCCTGAGTCTCGGTGGCCACGCGGGGCCCCCCGGGTTAGCTCGGCGCAGTACGCGCTGCCGATCACGGTGCGGTGGTGCACGCGGCCGCCGATGCGAGCAGCTCTAGGGTCTAGGCTGTAGATCATCTGGCCGTGCTGGGGTCCGAACAGGCGGTCGCGTTGCTGACGGTGATCGCGATCAGGCCGCCGAGCGGGAGAACGCGGGCCGCCCGTCGACGGCGATGCTCGGCGGGGTCAAGCGTCGGAGGAGCTTCCCGGAGGCGTAGACGGTGTACAGCGCCCCCGCGCAGACGAACTTGATCGCACGGCTGTCGTGCGGGCAGCCGGGGATGGTCCCGCTGCGCCGGGTCAGGCTCCGCGTGGGGCCGTCGGGGAGGCGGGATACAGATCACCGTCGTGGCCGTACACGATCGATCTGTTCGCCACGGCGCCGGTTCGCTGGCGCCGTTGCTGGTCAGCCGTGTGAGCGCGCTGCCGTCGGTCGCGACGCTGTCGAGGTCGTACGGGACGGCGGCCCCGGTTTGGTAGCGGGGATCGGCGCCTACCTGATCGTCGAGCGATTCCGGTCCTGCGCGTGTAGCGCAACGCGTGGGCGCCACCCGACCGGGAGCCGACGAAAGAGGCGCTGGCCAAGGGACGGAGGACCCTGCCATCGCTTGGGGTCAAGGTCTGCCCCGCAGAGGGCGCACCCGGCGGCAAAGGGGGTGACTCGCTCGCCGCAATGAGGACAGAATCCGGGTTGCACGCTATCGAGGATGCCCGGCGCGGCTGTAGCGCGGGTAAGCCGAACCGCAGTCGATCCGAAGAACCGGCTGATCGCCGCGTCGCACAGGACGAGGCTCCGGCGCCACGGGGCCGAGTCTGCTGGTTTCAGTTCGGCCGACCGACGATCCACAGACCCGCGCACAAGTCGGGATACGCAGCTCGGATCGTTTGGGCGGTTTGATCAGCGCGGACGTCGCTCGGCGCGGCGTGCCGCCTGCGCCGCCCGCCGAGCGTGCTTGCGGGCGTCGTCGTGGCGCTTGGCCGTCTTTGTCGTGCGGTCCCGCTCCCAGGAGCCGGGGAGTGCGTCCAAGGCGCCGAGATGACGCGCGCGATCACACGGGCGCTCCTCGTGCGGGGCTCCCCGCATCTGGCCCGCAACGGGACCGGCGAGCATGTGCAGGATCTCGTGGCGCTCATAACCGCCTCGATCAATCGCGCGGCAGTTGTCCCAAACTTCTGGCGGCGAATCGTCCCACAGCTGCGTGGCAACGACCTCGTGCATCGCCAGGTGCAGGTGAGGATTCATCGGCCCGTCGCCGAGATCGATCTCACCGCGGCCTTCTTGCAACGCCTGCGCGAACTCGGGATACTCACAGCGGATCACGGCCGACCGCACGTCGGGTTTGGCGAGCTGATCGATCTTCGAGCCCAGTTCCTCGAGCGCATCCGGATCAGCGACGAACAGCCGCCGCTCGTCCTCAGCGCGCCCAGTCGATCGCCGCGACATGCCGGAAATTGTGTCAAACCCGTCCGCCAGGACCTTCGCCCGGCCCTCGTGGGTTGCGCCATGCTTTACGCGCTAAGCGCTCGCTCACGACCGCCTGACCGGCGGAGTCACCACGCGGGCGACGAACGGTTGGGATTGCCCCACCACGG
>JBELAG010000444.1:0-4275 GCA_049509055.1 Solirubrobacteraceae bacterium | reverse complement strand
GCGGCCCGATCGGCTCCCCGGAACGGTAGGCATCCAGCAGCGTTCGCACGGCCAGCGTGTGCCGTAGATCATGCTGGCGTGGTCGGCAGCGCTCGGACCGCGGTCGCAGCCCGGCCTTGACCGCGAGTGCACGGAACGTGTGGTTAGCGGTGTTCGGCGAGAACCGCCGGCCGTTCTCGCCGAGCAGCAACGCGTGCTCGGTCGGGTCCGCGGGTTGTGGGCGATCGTGACGCTGCAGATACTCGGTGACCGCCGTGACCGTCGTCGGGTGCAACGGCAGCTCTCGTGATTTGCCGAACTTCCCGGCACGGACGATCAGCACCCCGGTGACGGGTTCGAAGTCGTCGCGATCGAGGGCGATCGCTTCACCTCGCCGCATCCCGGTCACGGCCAGCAATCCGATCAAGGTCCGGACCGTCGCGACACGATGCGCTGGGTGCAGCGTGTGAGCCGCCTCAAACAATGCCGCGATCTCTGCATCGGTGTAGATGTAGGGGACCGCGCGACGTGGTTTGTTGGGGATCAGGTCGCTGGGCGGGACCTCGACCGGGAGCTCCATCGCGTGCAGATGCTGGGCGAAGCCGCGCACCGCTCCCAACCGGTGGGCGTGGTAGCTGTCGGTTCGGGCGGGGAGCGTCGCCCATGCGAGCGCTGCGTCGACGGTGATCTGTTCGATGTCGCGGTCGTCGAGGTAGTCGAGGAACTGTCCGAGCAGCTTCTCCTCGTGTTCGAGTCGGTAACCGAGCGCGCGCCGGACCGCGAGATACCCGGCGAGCTGGTCATGCAGGGCGCTCATCGTGCTGCTCCGGGCCAGGGGCGCGCGATCTGCCTGAGCGCGTCTCGGTCGACCTTGGCGTAAATCGCGGTCGTCTCAGGGTGGCGGTGGCGGAGCACCTGCCCGATCTCCGGCAGCGACGCGCCCGCGCGCAGCATCTCGCTGGCGACCGTGTGACGGAGCTGATGCGCGTAGATCCGCAGCCCGACACGCGCCGCCGCATCGTTCACGAGCTTCCCGACGCCCGGACCGGTGAGGGTTCGATGCGGCGCCCGGACACGAACGAACACGGTTCGGCCGAGCGCATCTGCCGGACGACCATCCTGGAGATAGCCGACGATCGCCTCACCGACGTCAGCGGGAAGTGGTAGCCGGTCGCAGTGGCCGTGTTTGCCGCGCACGACGATCTCCCCGGCGCGCCAGTCGATGTCCTCCAGCGACAGAGCAGCGACCTCGCCGACACGCAGACCGAGACGCCCGAGCAGCATCAGCACCGCGAAGTCACGGCGTCCGACCACGGTGGATCGATCGCACGCCTCCAGCAGCCGCGGCAGCTGCCCGGCCTCGAGTCGTTTCGGCAGCGACGCGAGTCGCCACCCGGCGGCCGCCGGGACCGCGTGCACCAGCGACCGATCGGTGTACCCCTCGGCGTGCAAGAACCGCAGCAACGAGCGGAGCGCCTTGGTCGTGCGCTTCGCTGAGGAGTGCGTCTGCTGCGGGCAGGTCGCCACGACGAACGCAACGACCGCTGGTCCGTCCAGTCGATCGAGCTCGATTCCCGTCGGACCAGCCAGCCCTTCGACGAACGGCCTGATGTTCACCGCGTAGCCCCGCGCCGAGTCCGGCAGCAGGCCACGCTCCAGCACGAGGTATCGCTGATAGCGGGCAAGCAGCTCCTCGACCGGATCGTGCAGCACTGGCGGTCGGGTGTCGGCGATAAACCCGAGCGCGCGGAGATATCTCAGCATCGGGTCCGCGGCCCTGACGCTGATCAGCTTCGTGTGCCCGATCTCGCGACGATCACGGAAGAACCTCTCAACCGACTCGCGGTCAAGGTCGGCCACGTCAAGGCGCTCGGCTTCAAGCCACCGGCTGAGATGGGCGAACAGGTGGAGCTGCTTGATGCAGCCATGCGGCGTGTACCCCTCGGCCTGCAACGTGATCCTGAACTCGTCGGCCAAAGGCGCCAGCGCGCCACTGATCCGAACTCGCGACGGCTCGACCATCACTGCCCTCCTTTGGAACGAAACGGAGAACAGACCTTCGCGGTCGGGCGACGATCGCTGGGTCCGGTCGAGGTTCCAGCAACAAGGCCGCGGCCCGGAGATCGGCTACGGTCGCCTGATGCCCGTTGACTTCAAGCAGCCAAGCTGGGAGGCCGACAGATACCCTGGTCGCCACGTCGCTCCCGTGGGCGCTCAGGCCGGGGCCCGGGATCTCGGCGCCAGTGTGTACGAGCTTGACCCGGGCGCCGTCGGCTCGCCGTTGCACCTCCACCACGCCAACGAGGAGCTACTGCTCGTCCTCGCCGGGACGCTCTCGCTGCGCGGTCCGGACGGCACACAGCTCCTCTCGGCCGGCGCGGTGATCGCGTTCTCTCGGGGCCAGGCAGGGGCGCATAGCCTGGTTAACCGCTCCGACGCGCCCGTTCGCTACCTCGTGGTCTCCACGACCAACCACCCTGACGTCGTCGAGTACCCCGACACAGGCGCGACGCTCGTCGTCCTCTCCGAGCAGCGCCTGGCCTATCCGCACGGCGCCGACGCGAACCAACAGCCCGTCATCGCCGAAGCGATGCGGGCGGCGGCCGACCGAGACGCCTGACCTGGCCGAGGGAGCAGCAACCGCGCTCACGGCAGAGCATGCAGGACGTCTTCGGTGACTACCGGGTCCGCTGCCGCGTGCTCCACCTGCGCGCCAACGGCGAGCGTGCGGCCGGCGTCATGCTGTAGCCGTCCAGCGCGAGTTTGGCATCTCGCCGCTCGCGGTCTCCCCAGCACCGGCGCGCCGCGGAGAACGCTGAACGCCGAGCAGTACCTGGCGGAACTCGCGGGGTTCCGGTAACGAGGAGCGGCGAACCGGCTGCGATCCCACGCGGGCGCTACGGCGCCTAGCCCAGCTCTCCTGAGGCGCTTCAGCGTCGCGATGCCGCACCCGAACGCGAGCAGCTGGACCCCCCAATCCCCAAGCTCGGCTGCTACCCGGGCCGAGCGCCCCCGGAATATGCCGACCCCCAGCACCTCATCCCTTCGGCAGATGCAGGACTTCTCCGTCCACGATCGGCATAGAAAACGGGTCGGCATAGTACGTCGCCAACGCGCAGACGTTGCGGCGGATCCCGATGGAGAGGGGCGCCGCAGCGCCGTCCCATCGCGAGCCGCATCGAGATCGGACGGCACCCGCCCTCCTGGGCGCGTGACGCGATGGGTGTTCACGACGTCGTCTACGGCGTGGTGGGCACCGATCTATGGGCTCACCGTGACGATCTCTGACCTGCTGCGCGAGGGCATGTAGGCGTATCCCGACTCTCTCACCGTCTCGGCGGAGAACGGGTAGCGCGCAACTCCCGAGCCGGGAAGGAAGGTGTAGGTGTAGCGGAACCGACCGTCCCCGCTGACCGAGACGTGGGCGAAGTCATGCTCGCGGCCGCCGAAACGGACGAGGAGGATGACCGTCTCCCCGGCGGGTGGGAGGTAGCCGCCGCGCAGGCGGCCGGTCAGGACCAGCTTGCCCCCCCAGTGCGCCCGGCTCGGGGCGTGCAGCCGGATCGACGCCGGGACGAGCAGCGTGACCTGTCCCGAGGAGGGCTCAACGGAGGAGGCCCCGCCATAGACGGCGCTGATGATGCGCGAGGGGCCTGCGGGCAGCTTCGCGCTCCAGTCGCCATTCGCGGCGGACGTCGCGACGGCCTCTTGGACAAAGCTCGCCGATCCGTTGTCGGGGGCCGCGAGCACGCTGACCGTCTGGCCGCCGAGGGCGTTGCCCTGAGCGGTGCCGAGCCAGCCGTGGATCGTGGTGGACTGGCCGAAGCGCACCCGACGGCTGGTGGACTGGACCGTGCGCGGAAGCACCGGGATCCTCACGATCCGAAGACGCCCGTGGATGCGGACCCGCCGCCGGATGTATCTCGGGTGGCAGTGGACGCGCGTGACGGTACGGGTTTGCGCGGGAACGCGAACGCGGACTCGCCGGTGATCGACATGGACCCAGACCAGCTGCGCCGGGACGTGGATTCGCTCCTTGTTGCGGGAGCAGCGCAGGGCGTCGGCGATCCGGTCAAACGACACGCTGGTCACGGTCGGCTCACGGATCGACAGGCTCCAGCTCGCGGGCGCCGACCAGCCGGCATTTCCGGATGCGTCGCGGGCGTTGTCGGCGCTTGAGCAGGTCAGGGTGTGATCGCCAATCCCCTGCACCGGGATCGTCGCGCTCGCGCCGGCGAACCACTGGCCTGGCGCACCGTCCAGGGCGCAGCTGATTCCTGCGACGCCCGAGGGGCC
>JBELAG010000443.1:0-4288 GCA_049509055.1 Solirubrobacteraceae bacterium | reverse complement strand
CGCCGTCCAGCGCGCCCGGTGGCAGTGAGAAGCCTGACGGCAGGCGACCGTGGTGAGCGGTCTTCTGACGAGGCTCGGTGTGCCTCGAAAGGAGACAGATGCAGACGACCACAGCGTCGCGGCGCGTTCAGCGCCCGCCGACGGCCCATTCGATCGACGGCATGCCGTCGGCTCCCACGGGCAGCCCGCTGCGCGTGAAGCGCTCCGACACCGCGGCGTTGATCCTCCGCTGGCGCGAGCGCGGCGACCACGCTGCGCGCGAGGAGCTGTTCACGCGCTACCTGCCGCTGGCGCGCAAGCTCGCGGCGCGCTACACCAATCCCCACGAGCCGATGGAGGATCTCGTCCAGGTGGCGTCAGTGGGGCTGCTCGGCGCGCTTGACCGGTTCGACCCCGGCCGCGGGATCCGCTTCTCGGCGTTCGCGATCCCGACGATCCTCGGCGAGCTCAAGCGCTACTTCCGTAACACCGGCTGGTCCGCCCATGTCCCGCGGGGCGCCCAGGAGATGGCGCTGCGCGTCGACCGGGCGTCCCGCCAGATCGCCGGACGGACCGGCCGCTCGCCCCGGGTCGAGGAGCTCGCTCAGTACCTGGAGGTCAAGACCGAGGACGTGATCGCCGGGCTCGACGCCGGGACCGCTCACTACTCGGTGTCGCTCGACGCTCCGCTGTCGGGCGCCGACACCGACGGGCCGGAGTCGCTGGGCGACAGCATCGGAGGCATGGACGAGCACTACGGGCTCGTCGAGACGACGGTCTCGCTCACCACGGCCGTCGGACAGCTTCCCCACCTGGAGCGCAGGGCGCTGGCGCTGCGCATCGACCATGACATGAAGCAGGCCGAGATCGCCGCCGAGCTCGGCTGCTCGCAGATGCAGGTGTCGCGGCTGCTGCGCCGTGCGGCGGTCAAGCTGCGCGACCTCACCGACCCCGAGCTGGCGTAGACGCGGTCAGCGACGCGGGTCAGGACGCCGGCGCGGCGGCGGCGGCGGGCTCCGCGCACGAGCGGCGCAGGAGCACCGCGACGCCGGCGAAGATCAGGCAGTCGCCCGGGCTCAGCACGTTCGGCAGTGGTCCCGGGACGGGGATGATGTCGCCAAGCCACAGCAGCATCGGGTGCGCCAGCCGCGCCGAGTTGTGAAAGCCGGCGCCGAGTATCAGCCCGGCGATTCGCTGGGCCGCCGCCGCGGCGGGCATCACGCCGCCGTTGGCCGCGATCGCCAGCACGTTGCACAACGTCCCGGCGGCGATCACGGTGACCCCCGGCAGCCTCCGGTTGGCGAGCAGGAAGACGGCGATCAGCCCGTAGCTGGCGAGGTGCACCCCGGCATGCCAGGCCGGATCGCCGCCGGGGGCGATCACCGTGATCACGACCTGGACGGCGAGCGCGGCCGGGGCCAGCCACAGCCAGCGCAGCTCGAGGTCGGCCAGCCGGCGCAGCCGGCCGCCGGTGAGTGGAACGACGAGCACGCACAGCCCCGCCAGGACGAACAGGATCACGTCGGCGCCGCGACGGTCTGATCGCTGCGCCGCGTGAGCCCCTGCGCGGCCCGCAGCCATTTGGTCGCCTGCGCCGGGGTGAGCGGCGGGCTGATGGCGTGTCCCTGCGCGGCGTCGCACCCGAGCTCGTCCAGCGCGATCAGCAGCGCCGGATCCTCGACGCCCTCCGCGACCGCGCGCATCCCGAGGTGGTGGGCGAGGTCGATCGTGGAGTTGACGATGATCGATTCCCGTGATCCGTCGGCCATCCGCCGCACGAACGACCGGTCGATCTTCACCTCGCACACCGGCAGGTCGGCGAGGTAGGCCAGCGAGGAGTAGCCGGTGCCGAAATCGTCGATCGAGATCTCCACGCCCCGGGCGTCGAGCTCGCGCAGCGCCGCCCGGGCGAGCTCCGGATCGACCATCAGGGCGCCCTCGGTGACCTCCAGCTTGAGCCGGCTGGGAGGGAGATCGGAATGATCCAGCGCGTCCATGACGCGCCGCGTGAACTCCGGGTCGACGAGGATCTGGGGCGAGATGTTGACGGCGACGACGACGTCGATGCCCTGCTGTTCCCACACGACGAGCTGGTTGAGCGCGATCTCGGTGACGCGGTTGGTGAGCGCCTTGATCAGGTTCGCCTGCTCGGCCATCTTGATGAACGACCCGGGCGCCAGCAGCCCCAGCCGCGGATGTTGCCAGCGGACCAGTGCCTCGACGGCGAGCACCCGGCCGGTGCCCAGCTCGAGCTCGGGCTGATACCAGACGACGAGCTCGTCGCCGGTCACCGCCGTGCGCAGCTCGGCGGTCAGGGTGAGCTTGTCGGGGCTGTGGTGGTCGTGGCGCTCCTCGTAGAGGGCGACGCCGCTGCGGGTCTCCTTGGCGAGATACATCGCGACGTCGGCCTTCTGCAGCAGCGCTTCGACGCCCGTCCCGTGCTCGGGGAACACGGCGATGCCGATGCTGGCCTGAACGTCGACGACGACGTGCTCGAGCTCCATCGGATGGCGCAACGCGGCGCCGATCCGATGGGCGAGGTCGAACGCCTCCCGATGGCCGCGACCGGGGCCGACGATCGCGAACTCGTCGCCGCCGAGGCGGGCGATCGTGTCGCGGCGCCCGACCTGCTCGCGGAAGCGGTCGGCGACCTGTTGGAGCAGGAGGTCGCCGTAGCGGTGGCCAAGCGTGTCATTGACCTCCTTGAAGCGGTCGAGGTCCATCAGCAGGATGAACGCCGGCCGCTGATCGTCGGAGATCGCGGCCTGCACCGCCTCATGAAACGCGGTGCGGTTGGGGAGGCCGGTGAGCGCGTCGTGGCGCGCGGCGTGATCGCTCTGCGCGCCCTGCCACACCGAGCTGTAGATCGCCACCACCGGCGCCAGGCACAGCGGCACCAGCACCACCGAGTAGGCCGCCGCGGCCAGGACGAGCGGTGCGATCAACAGCATCACGCCGGCGGTGATGAAGACGAACGAGGAGTTGTTGCGGAAATAGCGCCGGATCGGCACCTCCTGGTAGAGGGCGACGGCGATCCCGACCAGACCGGAGTTGACGAGGAAGAACGCGGCGGCCCCCGCCATCATCGCCGGCATGTCGGCGCTGGAGAACGGCTGCCGTCCCCCGACGTGCGCAAACGACAGCGACCACATGACCAGCTGCGCGGCGGCCATCGCCAGCGTGTACTGGCCGGCGTTGAAGCGGATCCGCCACCACGGCTTGCCGGCGTGGCGATCCTGGATCACCGATGCGGCCGCCTGGGCGATCAGCGCCGGGGCAAGGCCCCCGGCGAGCAGCAGCGCGAGCGCGAACGAGCCCGAGAGCGTGATCTCCTCGTCATTGCCGCGGCGCGGGATCTTGATCGGCATCATCTCGCCGAGCAGGACCCCGACGGCCAGCACGCCGAAGCTGACCGGTTGAGAGATGATGTAGCCGAGGTTCTCCGACCCCGACAGCAGCGCGACCACGAGGCAACCCGCCGCGAACACGGCGGCGCAGTAGATCTGGACTGGTGGTCGGTCGCGCATGGTCAGAAGCGAAGAGGACGGGCGCGCCACCGCGCTGAGAGGTGACACGCCCGCCCGTTTCTCACGCGAACTTGTTGCCTGCGCCGGAGGCCACCGCAACCGCTGCGATCGCAGCGACCGCGGTCGCCGCACGGTACATCCAGAACTTCTTCATACAAACCTCCATGTTTTTTCGGACGGGCGCTCGCCCGGTCCGTCGGGCAGCGCGATCGGCTCGCTAATCGGCATCCGCCGCGCAATCCTTGAGCGCCCGCACCCCGGCCGGGCCGCGGGCGGGCGCGCACGATGGCGGGCGCACCGCCGACCCGGGTGCGCGACGATGGCGCGCGAGATGGGTCGCGCCCGCCAGTTCGTGTTCGCCTACGGCTCGCTCGCCGCAGCCGCAGCCGCAGCCGCAGCCGCAGCCGAAGCCGAAGCCGGAGCCGGAGCCGGAGCCGGAGCGCGGTCGCCGGTCGATCGCGTCCGCCGGGAGCGCGGCTTCGTCGCCGAGCTGCCCGGCTTCGCCCGCGGCTGGGGCGTGGCGATGGACAACCGCCGCGACCTCCCCGGCTACAAGTACTACGCCGACGCCGACGGGGGGCGGCCGGCGGTGTTCATCGCCTTCCTCGACGTGGGCCCGGCCCCCGGGCCTGACCGCGCCCCGGCGGCCGGCCGGCCGGCCCGCCCGCCCGCGGTCAACGGCCTGTGCCTACCGGTCACCGACGACCAGCTGTCGGCGCTGGACCGGCGCGAGCGCAACTATCGCCGGATCGACGTGTCCGACGCGCTCGCCGCCGGCGCGC
>JBELAG010000442.1:0-4295 GCA_049509055.1 Solirubrobacteraceae bacterium | reverse complement strand
CGCGTTGATCGCGTCGATGATCGGCCCGTCGGCGATCCGCTTGAGCTGCAGCGGGTTCTGCGGCGACTGTCCATGCTTGGCGGTGATGATGATCGCCGTGGACGACGCCAGACCGTCCTGCCGGATCGTGTCGACCATCCGCTCGAGCTGGGCGTTGACGTAGTCAAACGCGCTGGCCAGCAGCGGGCGCGGCGTCGTTGTGCCGGGGTAGTAGCCGGCGAGCTCGGTCGGCCCCTCCGTATAGGTGCCGTCCGGGTTCTCGGTGAGGTTGCCGGGGGAGTCGACCTTCTCGGCAACCGACACGGTCTGGAAGTTCATCCCGAGGATCGCCGGCACGCCGACCTTCTCGGTGCCGCTGTGGTCATAGCCGTTGAGCTCGTTGATGACCGCCTGCACCTTGTAGCCGTCGTACTGTTTGGTCGCGGCATCATCGTGCGCCCAATCGGTGTCGGTCGGGTACGGGACGCCGTCGGGCTCGACCGCCTGCGAGTCAATCTCGGGACCGAAGAAGTCGTCGATGCTCATGCCGCCGGAACCGGGGCCGTTGAACGATGTGTAGATCGCGTGCTTGTCAGACCAAGCTGTGCGCAGGCCGGCGTTGTGGATCACCTGGAAGATCGTGTTGACCTTCAGGTAGTCCCACGGCGCGATCGGCTGACAGGTCTTCGGGTCGACCGGGAAGCTCCCCGGGTTCAGGCCCGACTGCGGATGCGGGGTCAGGCTCATGATCTCGCCCGGGTTGGTGTCCACGCCGTTGGGGTAGATCGAGCCGCCCTCATCGAAGGACGGAAAGGTGTTGCCGCTGCCGTTGTTGAGCAGGTCAGGCACTGTGGCCAGCGTGTCGTCCGGCGAGTCGTAGATCACGTCTCCGCCGGTCGCCGGCTGTCCCGGCGTGCAGGGGGCGCCCGCCTCGTCGACGCCGTGGCTGTACTCGACGTCGTAGTAGACCCCGGTCGCGCGCGGGTCGCCGCCGGTCATCAGGGCGGTGCCGCCCGGATCGGAGTCCGACGGATCCGACGTGTGGTTGTTGGTGAACTCGGCGCCGCCGTCGGTGAGCCTGGCGAGCTCTGAGAACGGATGGCGCGCGATGTACCAGCCGAGGTCGGACTGATGCATACCGTCGACCGAGATCAGCAGCACATGCTGGATCTGGCTCTGGCGCTGGGCGGATGCGCTCGGCGACGAGATGGCGACGGTCGCACCGATCGCAGCCGCTGCGATTGCCGCGGATGCCACCTTTGCGC
Organism: Solirubrobacteraceae bacterium; assembly: GCA_049509055.1. Classification (GTDB taxonomy): domain Bacteria; phylum Actinomycetota; class Thermoleophilia; order Solirubrobacterales; family Solirubrobacteraceae; genus Palsa-465. The sequence continues at coordinate 3,051 of JBELAG010000442.1, read as the reverse complement.
GTACGTGCATATCTGACCCCTCCTTAGTGGGATTCGAAGGGTTCGAACATACCCGCAGAGCAGCGACGCACCTGTGACCGAACCGTGGCGCACATGTAAATCCGTCGTGAACGTCAGTCAAGCTGCGCCCGGCAGACCGGCGGTGACTCCTGAGCTATCCTTTAGTCGAGGCCTCTGTCACGTCTGATTGCCTCAAGAAGTACGGGAACTTCGGGGGTGGCGGCACAGAGGTCGCGCTGTGCGTGATCGCGCTCGTCCTGCAGTTCGCGACCCGCCGCTACCGAGCGTTCGCGTACTGGGCTCTTGCCTATGCGATCGCGATCGGTGGTACCGGCCTGGCGGACTTCCTGCATCTCGACGTCCATATCCCCTACGCGGGGACGACCGCCCTGTGGGCGGTCATCCTCGTCGCTCTGTTTTGGGTCTGGCGGCGCAGCGAGGGCACGCTGTCGATCCACAGCATCACGACGCAGCGACGCGAAGCGTTCTACTGGGCGGTCGTGTTCGCGACCTTCGCCCTCGGCACCGCGCTCGGGGACTTCACCGCGGACTCGCTGGATATGGGATATCTGGTTTCGGCCATCGTCTTCTTCGTGGTCATCCTGCTCCCGGCCATCGCGTGGTGGCGTTTCGGTCTCAACAGCGGCGTTCTGGATGGCCTACGTGGTGACACGACCGCTCGGAGCCTCGCTGTCTGACTGGATCAGCAAGCCGGCCCGCATCACCGGCATCCGCTTCGGCAACGGGCGGACCGCGGTGGTGATCGCCGTGGTGGTGCTCGTCCTGGTCTCGTACTTGGCGATCGAGCGTCCCGACGTCCAACGATCCCCTCGACACCTCCGCGCCGAGTGAGTGGTCCGGTTCTCCTCCCGCGGCATGTGGGTGGGTCGCTCACGACTGTTTCGCTCGTATGTCTCGTCGCCAGCGAGCCGGAGGCGTGCCGTAGCGCTGTTTGAATGCCCGGCTGAATGCTGCCTCCGACGTGTAGCCGACCTTCTCCGCGATGAGCGTGACCGGAAGGGAGGTGTCGCGGAGCATGTCGGTGGCGGCGTCCAGGCGTACGTGCGTGAGATACGTGGCGGGCGGGTTTCCGACGCGAGCGACGAACCGCGCAGCGAACGCCGACCGCGAAAGGCTGCACGCTCGGGCCAGCCCCTCGACTGTCCAGTCGTGGCCGGGGTCTCGATGGATGGCGCTCAAGGCCACACCGATCTGCGGGTCCAGCGCACCGGCCAGCCAGTTCGGTTCGGGGTCCGTGCCGGCGGCCCAGGCGCGCAGGATCTGGATGAAGAGCAGATCGAGGATGCGGGCGACCATCACCGCCGAACCTTGCGAGGGCGATTGCATTTCGACGAGGAGCATCCTGCGGGCCACTTCGAGCCCTTCGAGCGCTGGGCCGCGGCCGCCGCGCAGGATGATCACGGCCGGGAGGCTCGCGAGGAGGTGACTCGCCTGCGGGTCGCCGATCGTGAATGTTCCGCAGAGCCAGCGCGCCGGCTGGGGTACGGGCGCCTCGTGCGCGGATGCGCCGGTGCGCACGGTCGCGTGCGCGCGCTCTCCGGCGTCGCTGATGTGGTGCGGGTCGCCGCGTGGGAGCAGGATGACATCGCCGCGACTGGCGCGCTCGACGTGCGGGTCGCCGTCGATCCCCAGCACGAGCTCGCCCTCTTCAATGATGTGCAGCGTGCCGATGTCGGCGAAGCTGATCGAGAAAGCCCGCAGCGGAGCGTGCGCGACGATCCGTTCTCCGCTCAGACGGACGCTCCGGAGCAACTCGGACAGCAGGTCGTGCGGTTCGGTCGGCGCCGCTGGACGATCGGCAAGATGTTCCGGCGGAGCGGTCATTGTCTGTACCCGTTCCTCGGACTAGGCTCGATGAACAGTGAGTGGAGTGACCAAACGAGCGGGCTTGTGACCACGTTGGGGCGCTCTGCCCGGCGCCAGCTTCGTTCGCATCGACCTTATCGCACCGGACAGGCGTAACTCGACCAGACAGGAGACGGGATCATGGCATCGACACCTCATGAAGCTGGGCAGGACAAGCCGACCAAGATCAGCTTCGTCTACTCCAACCCCACCGACCCGGCCGCCTTCGAGGCGGCCTACCCCGAGCAGCTTGCGCTGGCGCGGAAGCTGCCCGGCCTGACTCGGCTGCAGGCATCGAGGGTCTGGCCCAAGGAAGACGGCAGCGCGACCCCGGCATATCGCCTGTTGGACCTGTACTTTGCCGACTACGCGGCGGCCTGCGACGCCGCGGCAGAGGCGGGTGCCCTCGTCGGCGCTAGCCTCGAGCACGCCACCGGAGGAGTCGTGATCGCATTCGCGGAGGTTCTCGACGACGCGTAGGCCGGTCGCTGCAGCACGCCGTGGCGGGAGGGGGGACGCCGACGGTTACGGGACGAGGACGACCTTGCCGATGTTGCGCCGCGCGCCGATGAAACGGTGCGCGTCGGGCGCGCGGTCAAACGAGAACGTCGCGGCGACGACCGGCTTGAGCTGACCCGCTTCGAGCGCCGCGAGCAGTGGCTCGATCACCCGGTCAAGGCCTCCCTCGGCGTCCCACCAGGAGAGCATGTTGAGGCCGAACACGCCTTTGTTCTCGTTCATCATCGCGAGCCCCTTCCACCACGGCATCGACGAGAATGGGCTCTTGGCCAGCGTCCGCAACGCGGTCGGGACGCTGCGCCGTTCACCGGCCTGGACCTCCGAGGCGCCGTACATGATCAGCCGGCCGCCGGGGCGCAGCAGCCGGTAGTCCTTGCGAAAGCTCGACGGCCCCAGAGCGTCAAATGCGACGTCGATCCCTGCGCCCCCGGTGATCCGGCGCACCTCGCCGGCGAAATCCTGGCTGCGGTAGTCGATCGCATGATCGACTCCCTGCTCGCGGATCGCATCGTGCTTTGACGCCGAGGCGGTACCGAACACCTCGGCGCCGATGCGCTTGGCGATCTGCGTTGCCGAGATCCCCACCCCACCGGCGGCGGCATGAATCAGCACCCGCTCGCCCCGCTTGAGGCCTGCCATCACGACCAGCCCCGCCTGCGCGGTCGC
>JBELAG010000441.1:0-4295 GCA_049509055.1 Solirubrobacteraceae bacterium | reverse complement strand
AGTGTGGGCGAGAGAGTCGAGATCTCACGCCCGGCGGATTTCAGGACGGAGACGAACTCCGGTTCGAGCGCGAGCAGCCTTCGGTCGCTGACGCCTGGATCGCTGCTGGTGGGGTCGCGGACTGCCCACACGAGCCCTTCACCCGATGCGAGGCCGGTCAGGATCCGTTCTGCGATTGTGGGGTCGGCTTCGCAGATCAGTCTGCGGACGTGATCCCAGCTGCTGCCCTTCCTGGCGCGTGAACTTTCTCCGACGAGGAGTAGGAACTCGTGTGGGTGATGTCGGGTCGCTTCGATCTCGAAGTACGTGTCGCGGCCGACCGCGGTACCGAACGCGACCAGCAGCTGGGAGAGGATCGCGACGGGGTCGGCCTCGGTCTCCGGCGCGATCCGGGTGACGATCTCGCCGAGCAGGCCGTGGTAGGCGGCCGCGCCCGGGACGGCCGGCCAGCCCGGCGGTGCTGGCAGCATGCTCGCTCCTGCCCCGGTGGCGGGCGGCTCGGGCACGACGTGATCGAACAGGCTGAGCGCGGTGACGTTCGTGGCGGTCATTCGGCTGTGACCTCGGCGACGGCGGCCTGCGCGCAGTCGAGATCGACGATCGCGTTCTGCTTGGCGTAGCAGGCGATCAGTGCCTGGGTCGCGAGGTTGTTCAGCTGTCGGGGAATCCCGCGGCTGGTGCGGTGCAGCAGCGCGATCGCGTCGTCGGCGAACAGCGTGTCCTTGCGGCCGGACAGTTCGAGGTGATGGTGCAGGTAGCTGACGGTCTCGTTGTCGGTCATGCCGGTCAGCTCGTAGCGCACCGCGATCCGTTGATCCAGCGCGGCGAACGTGCCCATCCGCAGCCGCTTGCGCAACGTGGGCTGGCCGAGCAGGACACCGGCGAACGGGCTCTGTGAGTCCATCTCGGCGTTCGTCAAGAGCCGGAGCTCCTCGAGCTGCGCGGGCGAGAGCAGATGCGCCTCATCGACCAAGAGGACGACCTGTTTGGCGCGCTCGGTCCGTTCGCGGTCCAGCAGCTCGCATGCCTGCGGGATCAGGTTCGCTTTGTAGTGGTAGGGCTCGCCGCCCAACGCGGCGACGATCTGGCAGTAGATCCCGCGCGTCCCGACCGCCGGATTGGCGAGATAGATGATCGTGTGCCGGCTGCGATCCAAGCCGGCGACCGCGGCACGCGCGGCGCACGTCTTGCCGGCGCCGACCTCGCCGCAGATCAATCCGAGCGCGCCCTGGGAGATCAGGAACCCGATCCGGGCGCGCGCCTCCTGATGCGCCTGGGAGCGGTAGAGCGCACCGGGCGCGATCTGCCGCTGGAACGGCAGCTTCGTGAACCCGAAATACGGCTGCAATTGGTCAAGGCTCACGTGCTCACCTCACGGCCGCCGCTGCGGCGTCGTCATCGTCGTCGTCGTGCTGTCCATCGCCGTCGCTGTCGTCGGCGGCGGCGTGGAGTTGGTGGTAGTTGATCCGACGTGAGAGCCAGCCCCGCTCGTGCTCTTCGGTGATCAACCGCAGGTAGTCGATCCCGCTGACCGGCCGCGGCTCATCAGCCGGCTCCTCGGCGTGTGGGTGGACGTGCCGGCCGATCACGTGCGGGACGGCGTGCCCGCACGGCCGTCCGGCGTAGTAGACCTCGATCAGCTCCAGGTCGTAGGGGTCGAACCGCAGCTCCACCCGCCGTCCGCAGAGCGCTTGGTCGACCTCGTAGCGGTTGCCCAGCAGTGACACCGTCGCGGTTTTCGTCACCAACCTGGTCTCTGACCACAGGAACGCGTCGCGCAGCTCGCCGGCGGTCGGACGCCGTGGCGTGAAGTCGGCGAACCGTGCGTGCGGGGTCGTCTTCGTCTCCGAATGGGTGCGCCGGTGGTAGACCTGCTCGATCCACGCCTGCAGGATCCGCTCGAGCTCCGTCAGCCCCGGCGGCTGGTGAGTGTCGAGTTCAACGAGTACCTCTTGGCGGATCGTGCGGAACCAGCGTTCGATCTTCCCGCGCCCTTGCGGCCGGCCCGGTGTGGAATGCGTCAACCGGATCCCGAGCGCCGCGCAGACCCTCGCGAGCTGCCGCGAGGCATAGGGCGCGCCGTTGTCAACGTAGAGGCGGTCGGGAACACCGCGTGCCTGGAACGCCGACCTGAGCACGCCCTCCAAGCGCACGGTCGACTCAGCGTGCGCGAACTGCGCGCCGACAACCAACCGCGAATGATCGTCCAGAACCGCGAACAGGACCGCGCGTCGTCCCTCGATCAACGGGCCGTGCAGGCAGTCCGCGATCCACCGCTCGTTCGGCCGTTCAGCCTCGAAGCGTCCGAACACCTGCCGCTCGCCGCGCAGCCCGGCGCGCGTGAGCCCGACCCGGCGCAGATGCCGCTCGACCGTGCTCTGCGACGGGCCCGACCCGCCGTTGGAGACCGCGATGATCCTCGCGATCTGCGCGCACGTGCGAGCCGGGTTCTCACGCCGCAGCGCCTCAGCCTGCAACAGCAACGCCCGCGCCGTGCGCGGCACGGACGCGCGCTGCCTCGGGAACAGTCCCGCAAACCCGCCCGCTCGGTACGCGCGGATCCAATCATCAACCGTCGAGCGCCCGATCGACCGCAGCTCGCCCGACGGGTGTGCGTGCAACCGGGCCGCCAACGAGCGCACCAGCGCGCCGCGCTCACCGCACGACAGTCTGGCGTCTGCCGCCTCACGGATCAGGCTATAGCGCCACAGCGCCTCCTCCTGCCGCCAATCCATCACCACCGCCTTCCTTCCTCGCCATCAGGTCAGGTGCGGCAGCCTGCCCGCCCCCCGGCGCGCTGCCTAGAGCCCGCTCGTGTTGGCCAACAGCCGGCCGGTCGTGGCCGCCGAGCTGAACGCCCACACGCCGCCCATGACCGCGCCCGGCCCCAGCCGCAACCGGGCCGCCAAGAACGAGTCAGCGATCGCCCGCACCAACAGCCCGACCGGCGACGTCGCCGGCGGTGCCCGAGCCGGCGGCTCGGACAGCTCGACCGCAAGACCAACGAACCAGCCGCGCAACACATCCGCCCGCGCCCGCAGCCGCCGCAACCACCCACGCACCGTCGTCGGAGAGCGCCCGAGCGCCACCGCGATCGGGCGATACCCCCGACCGTCCGCGGCCATCTCGAGCGCGCACCCGATCGCGTCGACCGCGTCCAACCGGCGCGCGAGCAGGAACCCCGGCAACAGCGCATGCGTACGCGAACACGGCCCGCACCGCGCGCGCCTGATCAGCAGCCGGAACATCGCGCGGCCGACCCGCACCCGCCGCCGGTAGACGCCCCATGACCCCAGCTCGCCCGCGCAGGCCGGGCAGCGCATCCCGACCGACAAGCCCGGACCGATCCCGGCCCTCAGCATCGGACCCACCCACCGTCGTGGCACAGATACGATCAACACCGGCGTTTGCCAAGAGGGCCCCTCCGATCTCGCCAAAGACGGGGGCCCTCTTTCTACGTTCAGGACCAGCGAAGTCTCCCTCGCCCAACAACCGCGCGCCACCCCTCCGCGTCGCCACGATGCCGACGCCGACGAGCACCGCTACCCAGCGATGCCGAACCTCAACGACGCAAACCCGGCCCCCGTGCCGAACTCAAACGACGCTCAACAGCCAGGCTTCATTGATGCCATGTTCGACAATCGGCAGGCATTTCAAGAGCTCGTTCTCGGCTCTGAGGGGAACCCGGGGGCCTTTCTCGAGGCGTTTCGACGTCTTGTGGTCCAGAGCAGCTACTCAGTCGACCCGAAGTGGGACGAGGTCGACGTTCGAAGGGCTCTGGCGGTCGTGCTGAACCGGACCGAGCTGTACAGACATGCCACTCCTGGCATTCGTGTCCTCACGCGGGCCATCAAGCCGGTGGCAGTACGCAATAGCTCTCGCAAGTTCGTTACCCGCGCGCGGGCCTCGTCAGGCCTCAGATCTGCGCTTGACGAACTCCACGAAAAGGACCTCATCTCGGCGGGCGCTGAGCGGCTACCGACGGAGCTTGACAAATTCTACGAGGCGTGGGAGGTCAGCGAGGACGTCTGGCATGAGTGGAACCGGGCGATGGAGTCTGCGCACGGCGAGCCGGCGGACCCGAGCACTGGGATCGATATTGCATCAATCGACGACTTTCTCATCGAAGATCCGTGGCGCAAGCGCCGTTCTTAACTCGGGTGGCGCGCGTTTCGGGCGACGTGCGAGTGAAGTCGACAAGAGCGGAAGGAGGAGGACATGACCGAGCAAAGCGAAGTAGGGCGCGCCGTCGATCTTGAGAGGGATCTCGGCGAGGCGAAAACAGCTGTCGATCG
>JBELAG010000440.1:0-4298 GCA_049509055.1 Solirubrobacteraceae bacterium | reverse complement strand
ATAGAGGTCGGCAAGCGCGATCGGATCGCGGTCCTGGCGGTGATCGACCAACGGCCCTGGCATCGATCCCGAGCAGGCCGTGCACGTCTTTGAACGCTTCTATCGCGGCACCCCGCCCGGGGGCGGCGACACCGCTCCCCGCACCCCGGCAAGCGGTCTCGGGTTGGCGATCGTCATGACGATCGCCCAGGCACACGGTGGCGGCGCGACGGTCATCTCGCGGCCCGGCGAGGGCTCATGCTTCGAGCTCGCGCTCCCACTCGCCTGATCTGCCACGCGTCAACCCTCCGGGAGACGGCCCACCCAACCAAAGGGCCGGCCGCAGCAAGCTCGCGACCAGCCCGGGACCAACCCGGCGATCCCAGCGACCGTTCAGTCTGCCCCGGCCACCTTGAAGTGGCTGGTGACGAAGATGTGATGGGGCCAGTTGACGCCGATGTTGTGGACTTCGTACTCGCCGTTGCTCAGGCGCACAACCCGGTCGACGATGCCGCCGGCGTACGAGCTCAACGCGGCTTCGGTGGCGTTGGTCGCCGCTGCGCCGCTGACAATCGTGCCCGATCCCTCCTTGTAGCTGGCCGGGATCTGACCGACGGTCTTCGACGCGCTCTGCGTACCAGGCTTGACCGCGATCACGTTCGCCGACGCCTTCGACAGATTGATGGCGGGTCCCACGATCACCTGAGATGCGGTGATCGTCGTGCTGTTGACCTTGCCGAGCACGAGGACGGTCTTGCCTTTGGCGACGGCGCTCGCCGCTGACGTGCTCGTGCCCGTGTCGTAGACAGTCGATGAGGTCTCCTTGATGGTGACCTTCTGACCGGTTGGAGTCGACAGGTCAAAGCTCGACGCGGCCACACCCGTGACCTTGCCGACCGTCCCGCCCGCCGCGTTCTTCGACCGGGCGTTGGACCCCCCACCGGACCCGGCGTGACCGGCGAAGCCAGCTGAGCTGCTGGCCCGCGTCGCGGTCGTCGATGCGGCCGTAGCGGCGGCCGAGGTCGATGTAGCACCACACGCTGCGATCCCAAGTCCTAGCGCGGGAACGAACAGCGCGACCGCGCCCCCCCAGGATGCGCCTTCTCAACGGCCGGTGTCCTACCTTGACGCCGCCGGGCTGGTGCTGTGTCTGAGAGGCCGCACTCGCTTCGCGGCGGCTCGTGTCACTGTGGCTCTTCATTTCTGCTGCCCTCCAATCAATCTGTTCGCTGAATAATTCTGAGGCTGAGTTATTCCGCGAGCGAACGGTTGCTCTCGGATCTCATCCCACAGTTTCCTGAGCGCTGATGGCGGGCACCTGTGCACGAGCTGTGCATCGCCCTGTGCGCTGCTGGACCCATGTGACGCAGCCAGGATCGCGACGCCGATGCCAGGGTGGTGGTGACCGCCTCCGGACAGATAACAGATGCACTCGCCCGGGAACCTCGCTGCGGACTACCGCTTTGCTCGTGCCGCCCGCGCTGACCCAACGATCGGAACGGCGACAAGGCGTTCAGGCGGACCCGCGTCGCCCGGACCGGCGGCCTGACGCGTCTGGGTTGCCGGTCAGGCGGCGGCTCGCGCCGGGGAGCCGCCGCGCCTACCTAGTTCGAGCGGGCGCGTATCGGGACGGTTACTGCGTCAGTAGCGAAGGCCCTGACCGGCGCGGGCGCCACCATCGCTGGATGCCGCGGCTCAGCGCGTTCTACGGGATCGTCGTGTGGATGTACCACGACGAGATCCATCACCGCGGGCGACCGCATTTCCACGCCCGGTACGCCGAAGACGAGGCGTCGATCGAACTCGAGACACTGACCGTGCTGGCCGGCGAGTTGCCACCACGGGCTCTGCGGCTCGTGTGCGATTGGGCGGATGCTCATCGCGAGGAGCTGCACGCCAACTGGGAGCGAGCGCGACGCCATCAGCCGCTTGAGCCGATCGAACCGCTCCGGTAACTGGTCTACCATAGGACGATGCGCAGCACGCCCTTGCTGATCTCAGCCGAGCCGCTCAAGGACTACCTGGTCCACGTCAAGTTCGAGGACGGCACCGCCGCGGACGTCGACCTCGGATACCTGCTCGCCTATGGCGGGGTGTTCGAGCCGCTGCGTGATCCCGCGTACTTCGCTCGCCTTCGCGCTGACTCGGAAGCCGGGACGGTCGTGTGGCCCAACGACGCCGACATTGCGCCCGAAACCTTGTACGGCCACGCCAAGCAGCGGGCTGCAGCGCTCGCATAGTCGCGTCAGCTCCGAGCCGGCGGCGGGTCGCGCGCGGCTGGAGACGAGTGCGGACCATCAAGCGGCAAGCACCAACGGCAGGCGATATGGCCGCTTCGCCGGGCGATGCGGCCATCAGACCCGGTGCAGCGAGACCGCTGCTCCGACCTGTGATGCGGCAGCGCCGGTCACCATTGCGGTTCTGAACAGCTGCAGAAGCCGTCCCGACGACTCGGCCACTGCTGCTTCCGGATCGTAAAGAGAACTTCAGAGAATATACGTTCTCTGAAGTAAACTACACCTCGAAAGTCCGCCAATACCTCGCGTGGCTCGCCGATACCTTAGATGGTCTGGGATCCCGCACACGCGCGAGGACGTCCTTGTGATGGCCAAAGCAATCGAGCGGCCCAGGGAAGAGCTGCTGCAGACCGTGTGGTCGCCGGCCGCTCCTGCCTAAGCAGCGTGATCGAAACGCGCTGAGCTCCGTGCCGAGAGTCCAGATCAGCGGGGCGGATCCGGACTCGGAGAGGTTCAATGACATAAAAGAGGCTCCCCTGCAGGTTCCGTGGGTGTGAGGCGAACGCACCGCATCAACATCAAGCTGATCATCGAGCAATGGGAAGACATCCTCCGCGTCGCGGGCTCGCTGTCCACCGGAACCATCCGCGCGTCCGAGCTGATGCGCGTACTGCAGGGCGGCGGGCACGCCACCCGGCTCGGGCGGGCGCTCGCGGAGCTCGGCCGCGTCGCAAAGACCCTTCATCTACTCAGCTGGATCGACGACGAGGAGCACCGCCGGCAGTCAAGCGTCGGCCTCACCCGCCACGAAGGCCGGCACTCCGTCGCGCGGATCATCTTCCGCGGCAAACCGGGGCGAATTGCGCCAGCCCTATCGGGAAGGGCAGGAAGACCGCTGCGCGCGCCCGCCGGGGGCGTCTGCGATCGATCAGACCGACCGGCCGAGCGATGGCCGGCGGCGAGGGACACGGTGGTCGCCCCGACTGGTGGTCGCCCCCGCAAATACGCTCGCATTCGAGCGGCCCCCGGAGGCGCCCGGCGGCGCCCGGCGGCGCCTGGCGGCGTCCTCGAAGGCTCGTGCAGCGCTGCTGCACGTCGCCTTCTGCGTCCTTGCCAGGCATCCACCGGTGACACTCTCGGCGCGACCGTACCGACGGGGGAGACCACTAGCCTCCACGGGATGCGATTCGTGATCTTCGGCGCGGGCGCGATCGGCGGAGTCGTCGGCGCTCGCCTTCATCAGAGCGGCAATGAGGTGACGCTGATCGCGCGCGGCGCGCACCTGGACGCGATCCGCGCACACGGCCTGACGTTGCGCACGCCGGTGGAGCGCGCGGTGCTCGAGATCCCCGTCGCCGCGGACCCGGCCTCGGTGCGCTGGACGGGCGATGAGGTCGTGCTGCTGGCGACCAAGAGCCAGGACACGCTCGCGGCGCTGACCGCGCTGCGCGACGCCGCGGGGCCGGCGCCGGCGGTGGTGTGCCTGCAGAACGGCGTCGAGAACGAGCGGATGGCGGCGCGGCTGCTCGACGACGTCTACGGCGCGGTGGTGATGATGCCCGCCGCCCATCTGGAGGCGGGCGCGGTGGAGGCGTACGGGAGCAGGCTGACCGGCATGATCGACCTCGGCGTCTACCCGGCCGGGACCGACGAGCGCGCGCAGCGGATCGCCGCCGCACTGGCCGGCTCGCGGTTCAGCTCCCAGGCGGTGCCCGACGTGATGCGTCTCAAGTACGCCAAGCTGCTGCTCAACCTCAACAACGCCGTGCAGGCGCTGTGCGGCCCGGGTCCCGACAGCGACGAGCTGACCGAGCGCTCGCGGGCCGAGGGACGTGCCGCGCTGACCGCGGCCGGGATCCCGTTCGTCGCCGACGAGGTCAGCGACATCCACGGCCGCTGGGAGCGGATCGGGGTGGGCGAGATCGACGGCCGCAGCCGGGCCGGCTCGTCGACCTGGCAGAGCCTGCAGCGCGGCACCGGCGCGCTCGAGACCGACTACCTCAACGGCGAGATCGTCCTGCTCGGCCGGCTGCACGGCGTCCCGACGCCCGCCAACGCGGCGCTCTGCCGCCTCGCGGCGCG
>JBELAG010000044.1:0-25746 GCA_049509055.1 Solirubrobacteraceae bacterium | reverse complement strand
GCGCGACCCGAACCTCTGGTACCCGCACTCGTCCCAGCTGCTGCTGTTCGTCGCGTTCAGCTTCGCCTACTCCACGCTCGGCCTGCTCGCGCGCCAGCGCGTGCGCAGCTTCGACCCGGTGCTGGCGCTCGACGGGCTGCTCGCCGGACTGGCCGCTGCGGCGATCGCCGCGCTGGTGCTGTTCCCCGCGCTCGGTCACCGGCCCGCGCACGCGCCCGCCACCCCGCCGCAGGTGTTCCTCGTCGCGGCGCTGATCGGGCTGATGTTCGTCGTCACCGTGCTCGGCCTGACCGGCTGGCGGCCCGGGCCGGCCTGGGCGATGATCGCGACCGCGATCGCCCTCAACGTCGTCGGCGACGCGGTGCTCGCGCACCTCACCGACATCGGGCGCTACCACCGCGGCACCCCCGCCGACACGCTGTTCGTCATCTCAGCGCTGCTGCTCGGACTGGCGGCGTTTCATCCCAGCCGCTACGCCCGCGCGACGCAGGATGCCGCCCGCCGGCTGCCGGTGCCACTGGTCAGCGCGGGCGCGGCGCTCGGCGTGCTGATCGCGGCCGCCATCCACCCGGTGGGCGGCCTCGCCGCTGCGCTGGCGGCCACCGCGCTGGCGGTGATGATCGCCCGCATGTCGATCGCCCTGGAGCTGGTCGAACGCCACCGCGGCCTGGCGCTGGCCGACGACCTGACCGGACTGGGCAACCGGCGCCGCCTCGTGCGCGACCTCAGCCGCCGCCTGGCGTCCAACAGCCGGCAGGCGTTCGTGCTGGCCCTGTTCGACCTCGACGGGTTCAAGCGCTACAACGACACCTTCGGGCACGCCAGCGGCGACGCGCTGCTCGTGCGCCTCGCGGGGCGCCTGGCCGGCGCCGTCGCTCCCGGCGCGGCCTACCGGATGGGCGGCGACGAGTTCTGCGCGATCCTCGAGGATGACGGCGACGGCGTGCTCGACGCGGTGACGCGCGCCGAGCAGGCGCTGTCTGAGACCGGGGACGTGTTCTCGATCACGAGCTCGTCGGGGATCGTCGCCTGCCCGGTCGAGGCCAGCGAGGCCACCGACGCGTTGCGCATCGCCGACAGCCGTATGTACCTGCGCAAGGCCGGCCGCACGCTCGCCCAGACCCAGACCCAGGACGCGATCCTCAAGCTGCTCCAGGCGCGCGATCCGGCGCTCTACGAGCACATGCACGAGGTCGCGACCACCGCGCTGCGGCTCGCCCACCGGCTCGGCGTCGACCCCGAGACCGCCGACCAGATCGCCCGGGCGGCCGAGCTGCACGACATCGGCAAGATCGCCCTGCCCGATGCGATCCTGCACAAGTCCGCGGCACTCGACGACGACGAATGGCGCTACGTCCGCCAATCGCCGGTGATCGGCGAGCGGATCCTGCGCTCCGCGCCGGCGCTGGCGCCGATCGCGCCGCTCGTGCGCTCCAGCCTGGAGCGCTTCGACGGCAGCGGGTACCCCGACGGCCTGACCGGTGCCGGCGTGCCGATCGGCGCCCGCATCATCGCGGTCTGCGACGCGTATCACGCGATGCGCGTCGGGCAGCCCTACCGCGACGCCCGGACCCAGCCCCAGGCCCTCGCCGAGCTGCGCCGTTGCTCGGGTACGCAGTTCGACCCCACAGTCGTCACGGCGCTGTGCGACGAGCTGGACGCCTGAGGGTTGCTCGCGGCACTCCTCGGACGTCGCCGCGCCGCGGCTGATCCGTAGTCGCACCGCGCCGAGTCGTGACGGCTACGGTGGTCGGCCCCGTTGGCGCCCGCATAGTGTCCCCTGCATGACCCGCTCCACTCCCCCGCACCTGCGCAGCTCCACATCCGATCCCTTCCACGTCGTCGTCGCCGGCGGGGGCGTCGCGGCATTGGAGGCGTCGCTGGCGCTCCGGGCGCTGGCGGGCGACCGGATCAGGCTGACGCTGCTGTCAGCGGCGCCGGACTTCGTGTACCGGCCGATGGCCGTGCTGCAGCCCTTCGTCCAGCGTCCGCCGCGACACCTGCCGCTCGTCAAGTTCGCGGCCGGCGTGCACGCCGAGATCGAGCACGAGCAGCTGGCATCGGTCGACGTCGACCGGCGGTCGCTGCGCACCGCCGCGGGGCACGAGTTCTCCTACGACGCGCTGCTGCTGGCAATCGGCGCCGGCGCGCAGCCCCCGGTCGCCGACGTGCCGCTGATCGACGCCGCCCACATGAACCAGAGCCTGCGCCAGCTCATCTACGACATCGATCGCGGCGCCGTGTCGAGCCTGGTGCTGATCGTCCCCCGTCCATCCTGGCCGCTGCCCGTCTATGAGGTGTCGCTGCTGCTCGCCGAGCGGGCGCGACGGCGGGGCGTCGAGCTGGCGATCACGATCGTCACCGCCGAGCCCGCGCCCGCCGCGGTGTTCGGCGAGCCGGTCAGCACGGCGGTCGCGGGGCTGCTCACCGGCGCCGGGATCGTCGCGATCCTCGGCGCCGGCGCGCGCTCGGTCCACGGAGCGCTGATCGTCGATCCCGGCGGGCAGCGCCTCGACGCCGATCGGATCTTCGCGCTCCCGCAGCTGCGGGGCCCCGCGATCGGGGGCCTGCCGTCCGACGGCGACGGGTTCCTCCCGATCACCGCGCACTGCGAGGTCGTGGGCGCCGAGCGCGTCTTCGCCGCGGGCGACGCGACGACCTTTCCGGTGAAGTTCGGCAGCATCGCGGCGCAGCAGGCCGACGCGGCCGCCGAGGCGATCGCCGCGCTGGCGGGCGCGGAGGTCACCCCCGAGCCGTACGCCGGCGTCGTCCACGGGATGCTCCTGGGCAGCATCGAGCACTCCCGCCTGTACTTCTCCGCCGAGATCAGGGATGGCGCGGCGGTGGCGTCACACGCCGGCGACACGCCGACGGCCGAACCGGACGCCAAGATCGCGGCCCGCTACCTCGCGCCCTACCTCGACGCGCTGTGGGCCGACGGGCCCCGCTGGCTCGCCGACCAGCTGTCGTGGGAGACGACGTTGCGAATCCTCGAGGCGCAGACCCCCGCCTGATCCGGCGCGCGCGGCCTCAGGCCTCGACGCGCTCGAGGAACAGCGCGAGCGTGGGACAGGCGTTGGCGGCGCGGCGCGCGTCGGCCATGAGATCGTTGGAGATCGGGGTCCCATCGATCACCGGGTATCCCCACTCGTCCAGGGACACCCGCTCGGGCAGCAGCTCGGAGCAGAGCCCGTGCGCCGTGCAGCGGATCGGATTCACGCGCAGCTTGACCCGTGAGGCGAACCCCCCCGGCGCGCCGGCGACGAACCGGGCGAGGATGCGCGGCGGCCGTGAGCTCATCGCGCGCCCGCCAGCGCCGTCGCGGTGACCGTCCCGTTCGCCGTGCTCGACCCGGCGGCGATCTGCATCCGCGCGAGCACGGTGAAGCCCGAGCCGCTCGGCCCGGTGAGCGACGCCTGGATGTCGGTGCCCTGCAGCGCGGTCACGCGGCCGCTGTACTCGTCGGGGTTGGCGGCAGGCCCCAACGTCACGCGGCTGGTGGTCATCTCGACGCCGCCGCCGGCGATCGCCTCGCCCCGCAGGCGAATGTGGAGGTTGCTGAGATGCTCGTTGCCGATCGCCAGGGAGATGTCGACCAGCGTCATGCCCCGGGCGAGCTGGGCCTGGCGGACCTGGCCGGTGGCCGGCGCCGTGAACGAGCCGTTCGACGAGCGGCTCGCGGCCGGTGCGGCCGCGGGCGAGGACGGGCTCGCCGCCGGCGCGCCCGACGCGCGGGCCAGCAGGTAGGACGGCGTTCCCGCGCGCTTGGCCCACCCCTCGCCGAGCGGCCCGCCGGGCAGCCAGGCGACGAGTCCGATCGGGAACACCGCGGCGGCTCCGATCGCCGACACCCGCGCGACGAGGTGAGCGGGCCACCCGGTACTGGCGCGGAGCATGACGGCGATCACGACCACGACCACGCACGCGCCGCTCACCGCCAGCATCCAGTGCGTCTTGGCGTCGGTGCCGGTGCCGAACCCGTGGACGAGCGCGAGCGGCCAGCTGACGTAGGCCAGCCAGTGCGTCACGCGCCACGTCTCGTAGCCGAGGCGCAGCCGCAGCAGGCTGGTGACCGTGATCGCGATCATCAGGTCAAACGCGACCACGCCCAGGCCCAGCCAGATCGGCCGATAGGAGGACTTGAACGGCAGGAACACGTCGAGCACGCTGATCGGCGCGAAGCCGTCGAGCAGCGTGGTCACGATGTGCAGCGCCAGGAAGGTCACCGCCAGCAACGACACGTTGCGGTGGACCGAGTTGAGCACGAAGCGCGGCACGCCCTCGATCTCGGTGCGCCGGACGTTGGCGATCCCGAGCGCGACGCTCAGCGTGAGCAGGACCAGCGCGGCGGTCCCGGTCCCGCGGGTCACGTACCAGTACGCGCTGGGGGTGGTGGCGGCGGTGGCGGGCACGGCGAAACCTACCCGTGGCGGGCGGTCATGACCCGCCGGAGACGACCGGCGCCGGCGCCGAGACGGCCGGTGCCGGCGCGGACTGGGGCGCCTGCGAGGGCCCCTGCAGACCGCCGCCCTGGCCGGGCGCGGCCTGGCCGGGCGCGACGCTCGACGGTGACGCCGACGTGGCCGGCGCCGACGCCGTGTGGGCATGGAAGGAGTGCGCGGCGATCGCGGTCACGCCGCCGGCGAGGAGGACCGCGCCGGAGACCACCCAGCGGTTGGCCCGGGCGACGAGCGCCAGTCCCTCCTCACGCGCATCGGCGGCGCGGGAACGCGGAGAGGCGGTCAGGTATCGCGGTGCGGCGGCGTCGGCTTTCATCGCCATCTCATTGTCGATGCCGCCCCAAACGCTGCCTAAGACCGCCATAAGGAGTCCCTCACCGGTGGGGCCCCGTCGTCATCGACGCCGAGTCGCACCGGCAATGCGTGTCAAACCTCCGCGGCGCCCGCGGATTTATCGCAGAACGCCGGTAACGACCGCCCCGACCGCCCCGCCGGCCGGGCACCGCGAAACGTGACGGTCCGATCCGCGGTTCCCACCGACCGCTGACGCTAGCCGGTGGCGTGGGTGAGCAGCTCGACCTGCAGACCACGCGGATGCGTCGGCAGGACGGCGGTGACCGTCGTCCCATCGCCGGGCTGCGAACTGACCACCACCGTGCCGTCGAGCAGCTTGGCCCGTTCGCTCATCCCCAGCAGCCCGAACCCCTCGGTGCGCGCGCCGGGCTCGAAGCCGCTGCCGTTGTCGCGAACCATGATCCGGACGTCGTGCTCACCCTCGACGAGCTCGACGATCGCGCGCGAGGCGTGCCCGTGCTTGATGGCGTTGGTGAGGGACTCCTGGACGATCCGGTAGATCGCGGTCTCGAGCTCGGGACGGTGGCGCTCGCGAACGCGACCCCGCTCCCAGGCGAGGTCGGCGCTCACGTCGACGTCCAGGCCGGCGACGGCCAGCCGGTCGGCGAGCGCCTCGATCGCCGCCTCGGTGCCGAGCTGGTCCAGCGCGGCGGGTCGCAGCTCGGTGATCAGCGCGCGGAGGTTGGCGATCTCATCCTCCAGCTGGACGATCGCCTGGCGGTTGGCGGCGGCGATCGCGTCGGGATGCGCGGAGCGCTGCGCGGTGGCCAGCAAAAGCCGCAGGCTGCCGAGCCCCTGCAGGGTTTCGTCGTGCAGCTCACGCGCCCAGCGGGTCCGCTCGCTCTCGGCCGCCGAGACGCGCTGGCGCTGGCGATCCTGGGCCGTCGACTGCGCGGTGGCGACAGCGGTCGCGGCGCTGGCGGCGAACGCCTCCAGCAGCCGCTGGTGCTCGACCGTGAACGCGCCGCCGTCGATCGGGTCGACCGCGACCAATACGCCGTAGGGCTCGTTGCGGCAGATCAGCGGGACGACCAATCCGGCGGTGGCATGCAGCCCGAGATGGCCGAGGCCATAGCGCTCGAACCGCGAGCGGTTGAGCTCGTCGCTGAGGCGCTGGGACTGGCGTGCGCGCAGCGCCGCGCTGGCCACCGTGTCCTCCATGCGGAACCGCCGCCCGATCAGGTCGGCGGGCAGCTCCCCGGCGCCGGTGGCGACGATCAGCTGCTCGCCCTGGCAGAGCTCGATCACCAGCGCCCGCGCCGACACCAGCGCTCGCCCGCGCTTGGCGACGAGATCGAGGATCGCCACCAGGTCGGTCTGGCCGCCGAGTGCGTGGGCGATCTGGATCGTGGCATCGAGCGCGCTCACCGTCCGCGACAGCTCGGCCCGCTCCTGCTCGGCGCCGGTGTAACGGCGGGCGTGATCGATCGCCACGCCGGCGAACTCCGCCAGGAGCACGACCGCGTCCTCGTCGTCCTGATCGAACTGCATACCGCCGCGCTTGTCGGCGAGGTAGAGGTTGCCGTACGGCTCGCCTCCGGCCAGGATCGGGACGCCGAGAAACGACGTCATCGGCGGGTGGCCGAGGGGGAAACCGTAGGAGTGGGGATGCTGGCCGGCATCGGCGAGCCGCAGCGGAGCCGGATTGCGGATCAGCTCGCCGAGCACTCCACGACCGGTCGGCAGCGGCCCGATCTCGTGGCGGGTGCGCTCGTCGATCCCGAGGGTGAGAAAGCGCGACAGCTCGCGCCGGGCGTCGTCGAGCACGCCGAGCGCCGCATAGTGCGCGCCGGTGATCTCCCGCGACGCCTCCAGCGCCCGCTCGAGCACCACCTCGATGTCGAGTTCCTCAAGGACCCCGCGTGCGACCGCCAGAATCCCGCGCGTTGCCTCGTCCACAATCACTCCTCCGT
The DNA here is from genome assembly GCA_049509055.1 of Solirubrobacteraceae bacterium. Taxonomy (GTDB): domain Bacteria; phylum Actinomycetota; class Thermoleophilia; order Solirubrobacterales; family Solirubrobacteraceae; genus Palsa-465. The sequence continues at coordinate 19,019 of JBELAG010000044.1, read as the reverse complement.
CGAAAACGGCAGTGTCGTCCAGCGTAACGCGTGACGCGCCGGCCGGCTGCCTTGCTATGACTGGCCGTCAAGCGCTCGCAGCCAGATCGCGACGGCGGCGCGCTGCCATCTCCGCGCGTGGTGCACCCGGTCGCTCGCGCGCGCGTGACCGATGGCGTCGGCCGGTGGCTGAGCGTCGGTGACCGTCCCGGCCCGCCCGGACCTGTGACCCGCCCCCGGATGGCGCGGGGACGACGGCTGGACGGCGGGTGACTGCGGCATCTGACGACATCCTCTCCTCGGGATCAACTCCGACCCGGCGATGCTAGGCCGGTTCGGCGAACACGACCGCGCGCGTGACGGATTTGTGCAGGATCCCCGGCGGGCCGCCCCCGCGGCCGGACGCTTTCGGTCGGGATGAGCCGTCGAAGCCGTGCGATTGCCGCCACCGGCGTCCCGGCGCGGTCCAGCGGTGACAATGGCCGCGTGAGCCTCGATCGAACCGGGACGCCGGCCGACCGGCGGCTGTTCTCGAGCATCGTCTCGGAGATCGACGTCGGACTGTACGTGTGGCATCTCGACGATCCCGGGGACCCGGGCGCGATGCGGCTGGTGTACGCCAATCCGGCGTCGGTCGCGGCGACCGGGATCCCGGTCGCCGACGTGCTCGGCCTGACGCTGCGCGAGGCGTTCCCCGAGCTCGCCGAGACCGACGACGTCGCGGTCTATGCCGAGGTTGCGCTCGGCGGCGAGACCCGCTTCCTGGGCGGCGTGCCCTTCCGCGGCGACCTCGTCTGCGATCGCAGCTACCTCGTCCGCGTGTTCGCGCTGCCGCTGCAGCGCGTTGCGGTCGAGTTCAACGACGTGACCGGGCTCCGTGAGGCCGAGGGCCGCGCGCTGGAGACGCTGGAGTCGATGAGCGACGGCTTCTACATGCTCGACGCCGACATGTGCTTCACCTATGTCAACGCGGAGGCCGAGCGGCTGTTGGGCCACCGGCGAGCCGATCTGGTCGGCCGCGGGATGCTCGACGTGCTCGCGCAGGACGCCGCGCAGCCGCTGTGGGCGGCGCATGCTCGGGCGCTGCGCGAGCAGGTCGCGGTCGTCGTCGAAGAGCGCTATGAGCCGCGGGACAGGTGGTTCTCGATGCGCCTGCACCCCGGCCGCCAGGGGCTGGTCGTGTACTTCCAGGACGTCACCGAGCAGAAGCGGCTCGAGTCCCAGTTGCTGCAGTCCCAGAAGCTCGAGGCGGTCGGGCACCTGGCCGCGGGCGTCGCGCACGACTTCAACAACCTGCTGACCGTGATCGAGGGATATGCCGCGCTGGCTCAGCACAAGCTGTCCCCGGACGCGTCATTCGTCGCCGACGCGCTGCGCGAGATCAGGAGCGCGACGGCGAGCGCGACCGCGCTGACCGCCAAGCTCCTGGCCTTCAGTCGCGAGCAGCCGCTGCATCCCGTCGTGGCCGACATCAACGGGGTCGTCGCCTCGGCGCTCAGTCTCGTCGCGCCGCTGATCGGCGAGGACATCGCGGTCCACCGCGAGCTCGATCCCCGCACCGGGAGCGCCGTCGTCGACATGACCCAGATCGAGCAGGTGCTCGTCAACCTCGCGGTCAACGCCCGCGACGCGATGCCCGGTGGCGGCAACCTGTGGGTGGCCACCGGCAGCGCGGAGCTCGCCGCGTCCGGCGCGGCGGCGACGCCCGCCGGGTCTCCCCGGCCGGCCGGGTCCACGCAGGACGGCCTGCCCGCGGGTAGCTACGGGTGGGTCAGCGTGCGCGACGACGGCTGCGGAATGGACGGCGCGACGCTGCGCCAGATCTTCGACCCGTTCTTCACCACCAAGCCCGAGGGCGAGGGCACCGGTCTGGGTCTGTCGACGGCATTCGGGACGATCCGGCAGGCCGGAGGCCGGCTCGAGGTGGCCAGCGCGCCGGGCGCGGGCACCACGTTCACGATCTGGCTGCCTCAGGCCGAGCTCGCCGTCGCGCCGTCAGGCGCCCCGGGCGGCGCCGGCCGGGCCCGGATCCTGCTCGTCGAGGACGAGGCTCCGCTGCGGCGGCTGCTGGCCGGCGCGCTGCGGGGCGAGGGCCACGTGGTGATCGAGTCCGGCGATTCGCTCGAGGCGCTGAGGCTGTGCTCCAGCGAGTCGTTCGATCTGCTGGTCACCGACAGCGTGATGCCGGGTGGCAGCGGCGTCGAGCTGGCCCGGGCTGCGACCGCGCGCGACGCCCACCTGCCCGTCCTGCACATCTCCGGCGCTCCGATCGAGCGGGATCCCGGAGACGCGGCGGAGTTGTCGGCCGTCGCGTTCCTCGCCAAGCCGTTCAGCGTCGACGAGTTGCTCGCGCAGGTCAGCGAGATGCTGGAGCGCAGCCCGGCGTGATCGCCGCGGCGCCGGTCGCGGTCAGCCCGCGATCCTGAACCCGGCCGTTCCGACGATCGCGACGAGTCGGATGAACTGCGGGCACACCTGCCCGGCGGCGCACGCCGGACGGGCGAACTCGTCGACCCGGGCGCGGTAGCTCCCCGCGCACCACGGGCCGCCGAGCGTCGCGGGACCGACCGTGACGACGACCCGCTGCCCGCGCGTCGCGCGCTGCACGCCGGCCTCGTCGACCCCGACGCACCCGTGGTGCGTCGGCCCGGCCAGGCTGAGCGAGTAGCTGATCACCATCGCGCCGCGGGCGCCGGCCGCGGCCGGCGCCGTGAACGCAAAACGCAGCAGCGAGCGGGGGCTGCCCACGCTCGGAGTGACCGTGAGCCCGGACGCCGCCCCCGGCTGACCGGAGGGCGTCGTGTGACCGGAGGGCGTCGTGTGACCGGAGGGCGTCGTGTGACCGGAGCCCGGAGCGGCCGGCGGCGGCGCACCGTGCGCGCCGCAGCCCGCCGCCACGACGATCACGACCGCGGCGGCCACCGCCCCCGCGGCGGCCCTCATCCCCCGCACGCCGGGAAGGAAGTCGAGCTCGAGCAGAGTCCGGGAGCGATCTCGCGCATCCCCGGAGCGTAGAGCGACCTGCCGGCCGAGCCGACCGTTGACCCGTCAACTATGATCGAAGGGTGGAGACGATCCCCGACACCCGGCTGGAGGGCGCGGCGCTGGACGCCTGGCGCAGCTACCTCCAGAGCCATGCGTCGATCGTCCGCGTGCTCGACGCCGAGCTCGCCGCCGCGCACGGGATCACCACGCGCGACTATGAGGTCCTGCTCTACCTCTCCCAGGCCGACGGCCATCGCCTGCCGATGTCGGCGCTCGCCGAGCGCACGATGCTGACCCGGTCCGGGATCACGCGGCTGATCGACGGGCTGGTCGAGTCGGGGCTGATCGAACGGGTGGCCTGCCCCAACGATGCGCGCGTCTCCTACGCCCAGCTCACCGGACCCGGCTACGCCGCGCTGCGCGACGCCGGCTGCACCCACGTGGCGGGCATCAAGCGGCTGTTCCTCGAGCACTTCAGGCCGGAGGAGATCGAACAGCTCGCCGCGCTGCTGAGCCGGCTGCCGGGCGCGCACGGCGGCGGTCAGTGTACGGCGCAGTGAGCGCCCGGCGGACCTGAGCACCCCCCAGGGCCTGACCACCTCGGCTCGCCGCTACCCTTCTGAGCCTCGGCGACGTGGCGGAGTGGTTACGCAGCGGCCTGCAAAGCCGTCTACACCGGTTCGATTCCGGTCGTCGCCTCTGAGGGATTCACGGCCGGCTCGGCCATCCGGTAGCCCACGTTGGTGAGGGTGTCGATCGCCGGCGGCGGTCCGAGCTTGCGCCGCAGCCGGCTGATCGTGACGTGGACGGTGTTGGTGAACGGGTCGGCGTGCTCGTCCCAGACGCCGGCGAACAGATCCTCGGCGCTGAGGACGGCGTGCGGGTCGCTCATCAGCGCCTCGAGCACCGCGAACTCCTTGGCTGACAGGTCGAGCCGCCGTCCGTCACGGGTGGCGCTGTGGCGGAGCGGGTCCAGCTCGATTCCGGCCGCCCGGAGGATCCTGGCGTGGGCGGTCGGCCGGCGGCGGGCGAGCGCGCGGACGCGGAGCACCAGCTCGGCGAAATGGAACGGCTTGGCGAGGTAATCGTCGGCGCCGAGGCGCAGACCGCTGACCCGCTGCGCCGGGGTGCCCGATGCGGTCAGCATCAGCACCATCGCCGGGTGCTCGCGCGCGGTGATCAGCGCGCACAGGGTGTCGCCGTGAACCCCCGGGAGGTCGCGGTCGAGCACGACCACGTCGTAACCGGTGAGATCGAGCTTGATCGCCGCGTCCCGGCCGTCGTAGGCGATGTCGACGGCCATCGCCTCGTCCCGCAGACCCTCGGCGAGCGCGTCGGCGAGCGTGCGGGAGTCCTCGACGACGAGGACCCTCACGCCGGCGCTCCGGGCAGCGCGCCGGCGGCGAGGGGCAGGGCGATCGCGACGTGCAGCCCGCCGCCGGCGAGGGCTCTGAGGTCCAGGGCGCCGCCGTGCACCTCGACGATCGAGGCGACGATCGCCAGCCCCAGGCCGGCGCCATTGTCGGATCCGGTGCGCTGCGCGCCGATCCGACGAAACGGCTGGGTGAGCACGTCGACCTGGCCGGGGTCGAGGGCCGGGCCCCCGTTCTCGACGACGAGCCGCGCGAGCCCGCGTTCGGCGGTGCCGGTGACACGAACCCAGCCGCCCGGGTGGTTGTGGCCCAGGGCGTTGTCGATCACGTTGGCGACGGCGCGGGCGAGCAGCGTCTCGCTGCCGGTCACCCAGACGTCCGGGCGCTTCGCCACGGCGACGTCGAGTCCCATCGCCGAGATCGCGTCGGCGTGGCGCTCGATCGCCGTCCGGGCGAGCGCGGTGAGCGAGACCGTCGATTCGTCGGTGGGCGGCCCGTGCTGGGCATGGGCGAGGGTGAGGAAGCTCTCCAGCAGCCGGTCGACGTGGTCGAGCTCGCGGCGCAGCCGGTCGGCGAGGGTGAGCATGTGCGGGGGCGCCGGGTCGGGCTTGGCCATCGCGACGTCGAGCGATGTCCGCATCGCGGCCAGCGGGGTGCGCAGCTCGTGTGATGCGTTGGCGACGAACCGGCGCTCGAACGCGAACGAGCGCTCGAGCCGGTCCAGCAGCTGGTCGACGGTGTCGGCCAGTTCGGTCAGCTCGTCGTCGGGGCCGTCGAGGTTGAGGCGCTCGTGCAGGTTGGTGGCGGAGATCTCCCGGGTGGTCGAGGTGATCGTGCGCAGCGGCACGAGGAACCGGCCCGCCACCAGCCAGCCGACCACGAGCGACACCCCGGCCATGATCGCCAGGGCAGTGGCGGAGGCGATCAGCAGCTCATGGCGGTCGGCGCCGTGCTCGGTGGCGGGGCTGCTCGCGGTCTGCGGGCTCGTCGCGGAGATGGGCACCGCGGTCACCGTCAGCCCACCGGTGCTGCCCTGCCAGACCGCGACCGTGACCGCCAGCAGCACCGCCCCGGACACGAGCAGCACCGCACACAGGAGAACGGCGAGACGCACGCGGATCGTCCGCCTCGGTCGGCGGGTCCGGCGACGATGCCCGGCGTGGCTCGGGCGCAGCATAGGTGCGGTCTCCATCGCTGACCGGTCGGCCGAGCCGCCGGTGATCGGCGGCGGACCTGAGGATGGCTGCGCCCACCTTACAGGGGGATAACAGCACCGGTGAGGCCCGTGTCAGCGGCTCCGTCATACAACCACCGTGGACGGCCCCGACCTCCGAGGAGCACCGAGATGAGCCGCACATCCAGTCACGACCACGCCGAACAGCGGCCGCGAGGAGGGGGGCGCGGGCGGCCGATCACCCGCCGGGCGGCGATCGCGGCGCTGCTCGGGCTCGCGGTGTTGATTGCCGGCTGCGGCGCCGCCCCAGGTCCGCGCGCCGGCGGCTCGGGCGCGATCAAGGCCCGGTTTGTGGCGTACGCGCGGTGCATGCGTGGCCACGGCGTCACGGACTTCCCCGACCCCACCGCGGTCCCGGGCGGAGGCCTGGCGTTCTCGATCGACGGCGGTCCCGGCAGCGATCTCAACCAGGCCGATCCGACGTTCGCGGCCGCCGGCCGGGCCTGCCGGGGTCTGGCGCCGGGCGCCCGGCAGGCCGCGACCGCATCGGCCCCGCACATCGCCGCCGAGCTGCGGTGGGCGCGGTGCCTGCGCGCGCACGGCGTCCCGAGCTTCCCTGACCCCGACCGCCAGGGCGCGTTCGACAGCGCCCGGTTCGATCCCTCCTCCCCCGCTTTCCGAACCGCCACCCGCGCGTGCCGCGCCGTGCAACCCCATGGATCCGTGTCCGCGGTCCCCGGACAGCCGTGAACCTCGCCCACGCCCACGCGCCGGGGCCAGGGACCGGCGTCGGTGCTCTCATCCTCCTCTCATGTCAGGACCGCGGTCTCATGTTCGCCTCATCAAGCGCTCGTACGGTCGTGCGGCTATGGAGGTATCTCTGCGCGTCGGCGGCCAGCGGGCCGCCCGGAACGAGGGCCGCAGCCGCCGCGCGACGGCTCGCACGCTGCTCGACGTCTTCGCCGACACCGTCGCGCGGTGCCGGACGCGGACGGCGATCGACGCGTCCGATCGCCGGCTCACCTACGAGGAGCTCTCCGAGACCGTCCACATCCTCGCCGGACGGCTGCGCGCGCTCGGGATCGGCCCGGGTGATCGCGTCGGCGTGCGCCTGCCGAGCGGGACCGCGGATCTCTACGTCGCGATCCTCGGCGTCCTGCACGCCGGAGCGGCCTACGTGCCGGTCGACGCCGAGGATCCGGAGGAGCGCGCGCGGTCGATCTGGGAGGGTGCCGGCGTGTGTGCGGTGGTCGAGGAGGGGCTCGCGATCGTCCGGCGCACCACCGCCCGCGGAGCCGGCCGGGAGCTGACACCCGGTGACGACGCGTGGGTGATCTTCACGTCCGGCTCGACGGGGCGTCCGAAGGGGGTCGCGGCCTCCCACCGCTCCGCCACCGCGTTCGTCGAGGCCGAAACGCGTCTGTGGCAGGTGCGCCCGCGCGACCGGGTGCTCGCGGGCCTGTCTGTCGCCTTCGACGCGAGCTGCGAGGAGATGTGGCTGGCCTGGCGTCACGGCGCCGCGCTCGTGCCTGCCCCGCGCTCCCTGGTGAGAGCCGCCGCCGACCTCGGTCCGTGGCTGGCGCAGCGCCGCGTCACGGTGGTCTCGACCGTGCCGACGCTGGCGGCGATGTGGGACCCCGCCGACCTCGCCGGGGTTCGCCTCCTCATTCTCGGCGGCGAGGCATGCCCCGACGGGCTGGCCTGGCGCCTGGCCGAGGGCCGCGAGCTGTGGAACACCTACGGGCCCACCGAGACGACGGTCGTGGCGACCGCGGCCCGCCTGACGACCGGAGAGCCGGTGACGATCGGCTGGCCCCTGGAGGGCTGGGAGGTCGGGATCGTCGACGAGCACGGCGGACCGGTGGCGCTTGGGGAGCCCGGGGAGATGGTGATCGGCGGGGTCGGCCTGGCGCGCTACCTCGACCCCGCGCTCGACGCCGAGCGCTACGCCCCGCTGCCCGGGCTCGGTTGGCCGCGCGCGTACCGGACGGGCGACATCGTGCGCGAGACCGTCGCCGGGATCGTGTTCATCGGCCGGCGCGACGACCAGGTCAAGCTCGGCGGCCGGCGGCTGGAGCTGGGCGAGATCGACGGGCAGCTGAGCTCGGTGCCGGGCGTGCGGGCGGCGGCGGCCGCGGTCAAGACGACCGCGGCCGGCAATCCGGTGCTCGTCGGCTACGTGGTCGGCGAGGTCGACGCCGCGGAGGTCAGACGGGCGCTCGGTGAGCGGCTGCCGGCGGGCATCGTCCCGGTCGTGGTGGCGCTCGATGAACTGCCGATCGGCACGTCGGGCAAGGTCGACCGCCAAGCGCTGCCGTGGCCGCCGCCCGCCGCGGCCGACCCGCGCCCGGCTCTGGACGGCACCCCGGCGTGGCTGGCACAGCGCTGGATCGAGCAGCTCGGTCCGTTCGACGTCACCGCCGACAGCGACTTCTTCGCGCTCGGGGGCAGCTCGCTCGCCGCCGCCAAGCTCGTCTCGATCCTGCGAGCGCGCTTCCCGTCGGTGGCGGTCGCCGACGTCTATCGCCACCGCACGCTGCGCGAGCTCGCCGGCCATCTCGACGCGCTGCGGGCCGGCACCCACGACGCGCCGGTGACGCATCCTCGGGCGGGGCGGCGGTGGCGCGCCGCGCAGCTGGCCGGCGTGTTCGCGCTCGTGATCCTCTCCTCGCCGCAGTGGCTCCTCGGGATCCTCGCCTTCGACCGCCTGACGCACACGCGGGTCGGGCCCGAGCTGGGCTGGGGCTGGCTGATCGCCGGCTGGCTGGTGTTCGGCAGCACGGTCGGACGCGGCGCGATCGTCGTCGTCGCCCGCCGCCTCATGCTGCGCGACCTCGCGCCCGGCCGCCACCCCCGGCGCAGCTGGCTCACCTGCCGGCTGTGGTTCCTGGAGCGCCTGGCGGATGCCTACCGGTCAGAGGCCCTCGCCGGGACGCCGTTCGCCGCGCGCTACGCGCGCCTGTGCGGTCACCCGATCGCCCCCGACGCCCGGCTCGGCACGCTGCCGCCGGTGACGAGTCTCGTGCGGATCGGCGAGGGCGCGACGCTCGAGTCCGACGTCGACCTGCACGGCTGGTGGCTGGAGGGCGACGAGCTGATCGTCGGGGAGCTGTCGATCGGCGCCGGCGCGCGTGTCGGGTCGAGGACGCTGCTCGCCCCCGGCGTCACGATCGGCGCGGGCGCCGAGGTCGAGCCGGGCAGCTACGTGATCGCCGACGTGCCGGCCGGGGAGCGCTGGGGCGGTTCGCCGGCCGGGCGGATCGGGCGCGCGGGCGAACACTGGCCCACCCGGCCCGCACCCCTCCCCCATCACCGCCGCTGGTGGCGAACGATGTTCCCCGTCGGGCTCGCGGTGCAGACGCTGCTGCCGCTGATGGCGGCCGCCCCCGGCCTGGCCCTCCTGATCGCGACCGGGGCCTACGACGGCGGCCGGGCGGCGACCGTCGACCTGCTGATCATGGCGCCCGCCGTGACCGCGCTGTTTCTGACCGCCTACGGACTGCTGGTCGCCGGCCTCGTGCGAGCCGTCGGTCGCTGGATCGCGCCCGGCTGGCACGCCGGCGAGGGGCGCACCGGCTGGGCGCTGTGGTTCAACGGGGCGCTGATGGCCGGCTCGCGCATCGTCCTGCGGCCCCTGTACCTCAGCGTGTTCACGCGGGCCTGGCTGCGGCTCGCCGGCATCCCGATCGGCAGGCGGGCCGAGATCTCGACCGTCGTCGGCCTCAACCGCCTGTCGACCTTCGCCGAGGGCAGCTTCGCCACCGACGACGTCGTGCTCGTCGAGGCCCGCGCGCGCGACGGGTGGATCCACGTGGCCCCGATCGAGGTCGGACCCGGCACGTTCGTGGGCAACAGTGCGGTCCTGCGCGGCGGCACGACGCTGGGCGCCGACGGCCTCGTCGGCGTCCTGACGACCCCGCCCACGCGGACCCCGGACGGCACCTCGTGGTTCGGCTCACCGCCACTGGAGTTGCCCAGGACCCCGGACCGCGGCGATCCGGCGAGGACCACCCACCCGGCGCGCCGGCTCGTACTCGCGCGGGGGGCGACCGAGATCGTCCGGATCCTGCTGCCGGCGACGGTGTCGCTGGCGATCGCGGCGCTCATCTACCACGCGCTCGTCGCCGTGGCCGCTCACGGCGGGATCGTCGCGATGGCGGCCGCGACGCCGTTCGTCCTGCTCGCCGCCGGCACCGCCGCGCTCGCCGTCACCGTGGCCGCCAAGTGGGTGATCATCGGCCGCTACGCGCCGGGCGAGCACCCGCTGTGGTCGTGGTTCGTGTGGCGCGACGAGATCATCAACTCGTTGCAGGAGGACCTGGCCCGCCCGTGGCTGCTGGGGCTGGCGGTCGGCACGCCGGTGATCAACGCCTACATGCGGGCGATGGGCGCCACGGTCGGGCGGGACGTCTGGTTCGAGTGCCTCAACATCACCGAGTTCGATGTCGTGGCGCTCGGCGACGGCTGCGTCGTCAACCGCGGGGCGTGCGTCGAGACGCACCTGTTCCACGACCGGCTGATGCGCATCGGTCCGGCCACGCTGGCGGCGGGCTCGACGCTGGGCCCCGACAGCGTCGTGCTGCCCGACACGGTGATCGGCGCCGGCGCACGCGTCGGCGGGCGCTCGGTGGTGCTCCGCGGTGAGGAGCTGCCGGCGGGCACGAGCTGGCACGGCGCACCGGTGGTGAGCACATGAGCGAGATCACGCCCGCGCGGGTGCGGCCGATTGCCGGCGGCCCCGACGTGTGGTTGCTCAACGCGACCCGAACCGGGCTCGACGAGGCCGGTCTCAGGGCGTGGGCGCGCGAGCGGACGAGCGCCGCCGGCCTGCCGCACGGCTCGCGCTCCTACCGGTTCCCGTACGCGCTGGCGGTGAGTCACGATGCTCGAGTCGGGATCGACATCGAGCGCGTCGAGCCGGCCGATCGCCGGTTCCTGGCCTCGATCAGCACGCCGATCGAGCTGGCGACCGTCGTCGCCGATGCGGGCCTCGACGCGTATGCGACGTCGCTGTGGAGCAGCAAGGAGGCACTGGCCAAGGCTCTCGGCGATGCCCTGCGCTATGACCCGCGGCGGCTGCGATCCCCGATCGACTGGCCGGGCGGGCGGGCGGGCGCCTGGCGGGCGTCGATCCTGGCGGCGCCGCCGGGACATGTCGCCTGGCTGTGCTGGCGCTGCGCCCCGGCGGCGTAGCCTCAGCACGATGAGCGGGCTGCCGACCCGGCTGCGCCTCACGATCGTGTTCGCGACAACGATGACGATCGTCCTGTCGGTGGCCGGGCTGTTCGTCTACGAGCGCTTCCGAAGCCAACTCGACCAGACGATCGACCTCGATGTCAGCACCCAGGCCTCGTCGCTGCTGTCGCTGATCCGCAACTCCGACACCGGGCTGGCCCGCGTCGTCTCCAGCCCGCTCGTGCACGGGCACGAGAACTTCGTCCAGGTCCTCGACGCCCGGGGGCGGATCCTCGCCGCCACCCCGGGACTGGGCTCGGTTGCGCTGCTGAAGGGAAAGCGCCTCCGTCAGGCGCTCGCGCGCGGCGGTCTGGTTACCCGCGGCAAGAGCGACCCGTTGCCGGAGGGATCGCGGCTGCTGACCACGCCGATCCACACCCAGCATCACGGCTCGGTGGTCCTGATCGTCGGGACCTCGCTCGATCAGCGCGAGAGCTCGCTGTCGGAGCTCGTCCTCGTCCTCGCGATCGTCGGCCCGCTCGCACTCGCGGTCGCCTCCCTTGCCGCGTACCGCCTCGCCTCGGCGGCGCTCACGCCGGTGGAGCTGATGCGCCGCCGCGCGGCTGCGGTGTCGGCGTCGGAGCCGGGCGTCAGGCTGCCGTTGCCGCGCGCCGACGACGAGATTCGCCGGCTCGGGATCACGCTCAACGAAATGCTCGAGCGCCTGGAACGGGCGTTCGCCCACGAGCGATCGTTCGTCGCCAACGCCAGTCACGAGCTGCGCACCCCGCTGGCGACGCTCAAGGCCGAGCTCGATCTCGCGCTGCGCCGGCAGCGGCCGGCCGATGAGCTGCGAGCGGCGCTGCACGCCGCCCAGGACGAGGTCGACAGGCTCTCGGCGCTCGCCGACGACCTGCTCATCCTGGCCAGAGCCGACGAGGGTCGCCTGCCGATCCGCCCCGCCGAGCTCGACGTCGGCCTGCTCCTGAACGAGGTCCGCGCCCGCCTGGACCCCGGCGGCGCGCGAGTGACGGCGGTCGAGCCGCGCGGGCTGCACGTGGTCGCCGACCCGCAGCGGCTGGCACAGGCTCTCGGCAACCTCGTCGACAACGCGCTGCGCTACAGCCCGGGCGCGATCACGCTCAGCGCGCAATCGGGCGAGGGCGGCGTCGAGCTCCACGTGCAGGACGCCGGGCCGGGCTTCCCTGACGCCTTCATCGCCCAGGCGTTCGAGCGCTTCGCGCGCGCCGATCCGGGACGCACCGGGCCCGGCGCGGGGCTCGGGCTGTCGCTGGTGGCGATGATCGCCGAGGCCCACGGGGGCGAGGCGCGGGCCGCCAACCTCGCCGAGGGAGGAGCCGACGTGTGGATCGTCATCCCCGCCGGCGCGCCCGCGGCACCCCAGCCCGTGCTGATCGAGACGGCACAGCGCGGCCACTGGGCGGGCGACACGCTCAGCTGATTCTCAGCCGGTTCACGTACACCTCCGCGCGGCTGGTGCCGATCACGGGAGGGAGACGAACGTGACCGAGACGGTGATCATGTGGTGAGAGCGACCCGCCGCCGTGGCGCAGCGCTCAGCCTGCGCTCGTCCGCGTGGGTCCTCGCCTTCCTCCTGTGCGCGGCCGGGTCAGCCGGCGCGAGCGGCGGCGCGAGGGGCGGCCGCGCCGATCCGGCGCGTGGCGGCCGGCGACTGACGCTCGGCACCCAGACCCTCACCAGATGCGCGGCCTCCCCGCTGACCTTCTGCGGGCGGCTCTCGGTGGCGTTGGACCGCGCGGCGCCGGCGGGACCGTCGATCACCGTCGCGTTTCGCTGGTACCCGGCCACCGACACGCGCCTCCCGGCGCGTGGCACGGGGGTCCCGGTCGAGGGCGGGCCCGGCTATCCGACGATCGGATCCGTCGATGCCTACCGCGCCATGTACGGGCCGTTGCTCTCGCGCTGGAACCTGCTGGCGGTCGATAACCGCGGGACCGGCGCGTCGACTGTGCTGGACTGCCCCGCGCTTCAGAACTTCTCGGGGCCGACCGGGACGGCTGCCTTCCAGCGGGTCGTGGCGGCGTGCGGGCGCGCGCTCAACCACCGGTGGCGCGATCGCGATGGTCGCTGGGTGAACGCCTCGGACCTGTTCGACACGTCCGCGGCCGCCGGGGACCTCGCGGCGGTGATCGATGCGCTGCAAGTCGGAAAGGTTGACCTCTACGGAGACTCGTACGGCTCCTGGTTCGCGCAGGTGTTCGCCTCCCGCTTTCCCGGGCTGACCCGCAGCGTGACCCTCGACTCGACGTATCAGACGCGTGGGCTCGATCCGTGGTACCGCGCGACGATCCGATCGATGCCGGCCGCATTCGACGCCGTCTGCCGGCGATCCGCGGCCTGCCGCGCGGCCGCGCCCGGCTCCTCGTGGTCACGCCTGACGCGGCTGGCGACCGATCTCGCCCACCGGGCTCTGAGCGCCGAGGTGCCCGGCGCCACCGGGTCGCTGGCTCGGGTGCGCATGAACGCGGTCGGGCTGGTGGACCTGCTCAACGACGCCGCGGAGGATCCGCTCATCTATCAGGAGATCGACGCCGCCGCGCGCGCCTACCTCGAGGATCACGATCCGGCGCCGCTGCTGCGCCTCTACGCCCAGCGGCTCGCCGCCGACGAGGCGTACTTCGGGATTCCCGCGGCCGAGTATTCGGTCGAGCTCTATCTCGCCGTCTCGTGCGTCGACTACCCGCAGCTGTTCGACATGACCTCGCCCCCGAGCGTCCGCGCGGCGGAGCTCGATCGCGCGGTGGCGCGGCTGTCCCGATCGGCGTTCAGCCCGTTCTCGGTGTCGGATTGGATCGACCAGGACCAGAACACCGAGACCTACAGCGCCTGCCTGCGGTGGCCGGCGATCGCCGGCGCACAGCGGGCCTTCGTCACGCCGCTGCCGCGTTCGATCCCCGTGCTCGTGCTCGCCGGACAGCTCGACACGTGGACGCCACCGGCGGGCGCCGTCTCGGTGCTCGCGCAGATCGGCGGGCACGGGCGTTTCATCGAGCTCGTGAACGCCACCCACGTCGTCGGCGAGGGCGACACCGTCTGCGGCTCGACGCTCGTCCGGGAGTTCGTCGCCGACCCGCAGGCGATCGGCTCGCTCGACGCCTGGTGCGCGGCGGCGGTCCCCGATCTGCACGCCGTCGGCGCCTACCCCGACTCGCTGTCGGCGCAGGCGCCGCTGCGGCCGGTCGCGCCCGGCACGGCCACGCACGCGCAGCGCGAGCTCGCGGCCGCGGCGGTCGGGACCGCGGGCGATGCGATCGCCCGCTTCGAGGCGATCGGGTTCACCACCGACCACGGCCTGCGCGGCGGGCGGGTCCGCGCCGCCCGCGGGGGCCGCAGGCTGGTCCTGACCGGCGATCAGCTCGTCGCCGGGATCGCCGTGAGCGGTACGGTCGACCTCGCGCCGGCGCTCGACCCGGTCGACGGGCAGACGGTCAGGGCGACACTGACCGCCCGCACGTCGACGATGGCGCCGGTCAGGCTCGTCGCGTCCTGGTCGACGGCGGGAGCCGACGCGCGGGCCGTCGTCTCGGGGAGCGCCGGCGATCGCCGGGTGTCCGGCACGATGCCCGCCCCGTAGGCGCTGAGTGCACGACGTCCTGCTCGCCGCAGCCCGCACTGTCGTACCGTCTGGGGCGTGAGCTACCGGACTTTCGCGACCGTCTCGATCGTCTTCGCCCTCGCGGCGGTCGCCGTCTGCGCGATCGCGGTGATCCTCCTGTGCGTGCGGCGTCGGAGCTGGGCGCAGAAGGCGCTCGCGCTCGTGCTCGTCTCGCTCGGCGCGGCCGCCGGATCGGCATTCGCGGCAAGCGCCGAGAGCCAGCGTGCCCTCGAGGAGCAGGCCCACCAGGTGCTTGCGCTGTCAGCGGCGGCCGAACGTGCCGCGCACGCGCGATCTGGGCGCTACACGACGTCGATCGCGTCGCTCGCCCGGCTCAGGCGCGGCCTGCTGCCGGAGCTCCTCGACAACGGAGCTACGGTGCAGGCCCGGACCGCCGCGGGCGGCAGCGTGGCTCACCTGAACAGCTCGCTCGGGTTCGGAGTCTCGGCCAGGCTCACGCTGCGCGCGTCCCGCCGCTCGATCCGCCTCATCGCCCGGCGCCGGGCGAGGCATCCCCTCACCCTGCGCCCCGCGGCGTAACGCCGGTTTCAGGGCGCCGACGCCAGGGCGGTCTCGGCGCGGCTGCCGGTCGGCGCCGTCGCCTCGTGGGACCGGCGCCTCGCCGCGACCGGCGGGCGCCCGTGGATCAGCCGTCCCGGCGCCACCAGCGCGGCGAACACGCCGAGCAGCAGCAGATCGCGCCCGACGACCGCCCAGGACTGCAGCGGCTGGAAGTGTTTGAGCTCGACGAAGTGCAGCGGGTACCAGATCTGGGTCATGCACATCGCGCACGCCAGCATCGCCATCGCGACCGCGCCGCGCCGGCCGGGGATGATCGCCACCAGCGGGATCAGCCAGATCAGGTACTGCGGCGACAGCACCCGGTCGAACACGATGAACGCGCAGACGGCCGCTGCCGCCGCAGTCAGCAGGCGGTCGCGGGTGGCGGGCCCGAGCGCGAAGCGCACCCAGACGACGATCAGCGCGGCGAGCTGCGCGAGGCTCATCAGCTCCGCGAAGTCCATCGCGGGATGGCCGTCGAGGTTGTCGGAGCTGTGCGTGAAGTAGTAGGTGAGGTGCAGCCCGATCAGTTGGTGGGCGGCGAGGAACACCGCCGCTCCGAAGCTCTCCAACTGCAGCGGCCGGTTCTCCTGACCGTGAATCGCCCACCAGATGCCGTGGGGGGCGATGATCAGGAACGGCAGGAAGCACGCGAGCACGATCGCGCCGCAGATCGCCAGGCACACGAGCGCGCGACGGCGTCCGTGCCGGCGCCACACGTAGGCGAACGCGAGCGGAACGAGCACCGCGGGGTAGGCCTTGGCTGCGGTGCCGAGCGCCAGGGCGACGAACGCGGTCCGCGGCTTGTCGAACACCAGCGCCGCCAGCGCGGCGATCGTCACCATCGCCGGGAACAGGTCGTACCGCGACAGCATCACCGGCCCGAGCAGCAGCGGCGACGCCGCCAGCAGCGCGACGCCGGCGATCAGGCGGCGGGTGCCGACGCGCTGGGCGACGAGCACGAGCGCCGCCAGCGACACGGCGATCACGCCACAGATCGCCATCCCCAGCTCGAACACCTCCATGTAACCGGAGAAGTGGCGGCCGGCGATCATCGACGGGATCACGAAGATCGGCAGCGCCAGCGGCGGATACTCGACCGAGAAGTCCCGATACGGGACCAGGCCGCGGTCGAGGATGTAGTGGGCATAGCGCGCGTACTCGATCGTGTCCCATTCGTGGTCGAGCGCGAACCAGCCGTGGTGGATGAGGTACCAGGCGATGGCGAAGCCGGCGGCGGCGCAGGCGGCCGCCCACACGCTGCGCCGCTGGATGGGGATCGGATCGGTCATGGGGCGGTCATCCTTGGCATCGGCTATTGCACGATCCTGGTCGCCAGGTCGTAGGGATACACGTACATCACGATCGAGCCGATGTGGTATTCGGCGGTGAAGTGGCCGAGGTCGGCCGTCGGGTGTGACACGCCCGACAGCGCCCGATCGGTCAGCAGGAAGCTTCCGATCCCGGCACGCGGCGCGTACCAGCTGGTGATGTAGTGCAGGTCGAACCGGCACAGGTGGGCGCCCTGGTCGCAGACCGACACCGGGAAGACCTGGACTGAAAGATGCGTCGCCCAGGTGATCGGCGCGGCGTCCCAGTAGCCCGCGTACCCGAACCGCAGATGGTCGCGCGCCGCCAGCTGCCCGATCCGATGTGCCACTGCGGTGGATGGGAACCCCTCCGTATCACGCGTGGAGGCTCCCTGCGCCATCGCCACCACCCCGCCGAGCGCGACGACGCAGGTTCCCGCCAGCGCGGCCGTCTCGGTTACCGTGCGACCGGCGGCGGTCACCGGGATCACCGCAGCCACCGCGTAGATCAGGCCGACCAGGTACCGGTCGGCGTGCACGTCGACCGGCGCAGCGCTGAGCACGAATGCGACGCTGAGCGCCGCCGCCGACGTACACCAGAACACCAGGAAGGTCAGTCGCGCCGGGGTGACCGGCGTGGTCGCCGAGCCCACGACGGCGCGCGCGACGCGCCATCCCGCCCGCATCACCGGAGCTGAACGACAGGCGGGCGCCGAAGAAGTCGCCGTTGCCGAGCACGGCGATCGATTCGCTCCACAGCCGGAGGTTGACGAGGATCTTCTCGCCGGTGGCCAGCATCGTCGTGTGCACCCCGCGCTCGGGACCGACGTCGAGCGCTGCCATCACGACGGCGGTGGCCGCCCAGGCGATCCCTGTGACCGCCACGCAGCCGAGTCCGATTCGCAGCGCGCGGGCGCCGTCGGGGCCCTCAGCCCGGACGGCGCCGGCGATCAGCGCCAGCGCGAACGGCACGATCGCGGCGATCACCACCAGCGGGTCAGACGCGGCGTTGGCCCCGACGATCGTCCCCGTCACCAGGCACAGCGGCACGATCGCCGTCCAGCGCAGCGCCGCCGCCCGCCGCTCCAGCAGCACGAGCACCGCGCCGAGCAGGCTGAGGCAGAACCAGTCGGGCGCATGCTGGGTCATCGACAGCATCAGGTGCAGCGTCTGCGGCGCCGCGCAGACGAGCAGCACCGCGGCCAGGCTGGCCGCCCAGCGCCCGGCGACCCGCCACACCGCCCATGCCGTCAGGGCGAACCCAGCGAGCGACATCGCGTACGGAGCCGCCTCCCAGATCTGACGGTGGGACGGCAGCCACTTGGTGGCCAGCTCGAACAGCAGCGACGCATACCAGCCGAACTCGCCCAGCACGACGCCGGCGTGGGCCGGAGCACTCGCGAACAGCTGGCCGATGACGGGCGCCGACACGGTGTCGGCATCGAGGTTGGCGGTGGCGACGACGTCACGGAAGCGCGTGGCCAGCAGCACGAGGTACAGCACGCCCAGCGGCAACGCCGCCCACCGCCACCAGCCCGCGACCGGCCGGGCGACCCGGCCCGCAGGCGGCCAGGCCAGGGACGGAGCGCTCGCCCGGACCGTCATGCCCGCAGCGCCGGGTGGCTGACGGCATCCTCGGCGCTGGCCGCAGTGAGGCGGTAGCCGACGCTGCGCACGGTCTTGATGCTCGAGCATCCGAACGGGCGGTCGATCTTGTCGCGCAGGTAGCCGATGTACACGTCGACGACGTTGGACTGGCCCTGGTACTCGCCGTCCCAGGCCTGGTCGAGCAACTGCTGCCGGCTCAACGCCGCCCCGGCGTGGATCATCAGCGTCTCCAGCAGGAGGATCTCCTTGGCCGACAGCGAGAGCTCGACGTCGCCACGCCAGACCCGGTGGGTGACCTTATCCAGTCGCAGGTCGCCAACCTCCATGGTCGAGCTGAAGCGACGCGAGCTGCGGCGCTCGAGCGCGTGCAGCCGTGCCACCAGCTCGCCGAACGCGAACGGCTTGACGAGATAGTCGTCAGCGCCGGCGTTGAGGCCGGCGATCCGGTCCTCGATCTCGGCCCGGGCGGTGAGCATCAAGATCGGCGTCGGCACGCCCCGTTCGCGCAAGGTCCGGCAGATCTCGACGCCGTCCACGTCCGGCAGCATCCGGTCCAGCGCGATGACGTCGTAGGCGGTCGCCTCCGCCATCCACAGCGCATCCTCGCCGTTGATCGCCACGTCGGCCAACATTCCCTCCTCGCGCAGCCCCCGACGGACGAGGCTGGCCAGCTTGACATCGTCCTCGACGATCAGGATCCGCATCGCCAGGGCCGTGACGCGCGCTCGATCGCGGCCCGCCGGGGCGACCCTGGGCACGGGGTGAGGATTCGATGTTCTGGAGCGCGTGGCCATCGCAGACGTCTCGCCGCTCACCGCGCCGGCGCCGTCCGCAGACCCCCCAGTGGTCTGCTCCCCCCGCGGCGCCGGGCGAGGATGGGGCAGCAATAAGATACGCGTAAAGGATCGAACTCTCCTTGTTCGATCACTACGGTTCTGTTAGGGAGGGCCGACCGGACTCAGGCGGGGCCGCTTGGGGAGCACCCCGTCACCCGAGGACCGCCCGCGCAGCCGCCGCCCCACCCACGGCGCCATATGGCGGCCCATCCAGACCAGCTCGCCGGCCAGCGCCACCGGGGCCGGCGTGCGCTGGGCCTCGGGCAGCGGCACGCGCCAGTCGGCCGTCGCCCCCGGCAATCCGAGCACCTCGGCGGCGGCATCCGCGATCCGGCGGTGGCCCTCGCTGTTGGCGTGCAGCCGGTCGTGGTGGCGCAGCCG
>JBELAG010000439.1:0-4322 GCA_049509055.1 Solirubrobacteraceae bacterium | reverse complement strand
TGCTGGCGCGCGGAACCGCCGCCGGGCGACGGGCGTGGTAATCGGCGGACAGGCGCGGTCGTCAGACGTCACGCCGCGGCCTGACCGTGGTAGAGCTCGACGGCATGGCGGGCGGCGCGGGCGGCCAGGCGCGACGCGCCGAGGCGGTGGCGCAGGTGCTTTTCCAGCGCCCCGACCGGCTGCAGGTTCTGGGGAGCGCGTGGATCGCGGTGCGGTATCCCCGCGTAGCGGGGCAGCACGCAGGCCACTTCATCTGCGGTGACGCGCGCGGCGGCGAGTCCGAAGGACTGCGGGACCTCGATTCGTACGATCCCGAACCACGGGCTCGAGCGCGGACCGGGCACGGCGATCCGCACATAGCAGGAGTAGCGATCGGTGCCTAGGGTGAACACCGGGGTCCGCTCGCCGCAGGCGAGGTCGGGAACACGAGCATGGTCGGCGGGTGCCAACAGCGGCCGATGGTGGGTCTTCACGAGCCCGACAACGGTCCGGTCCCGAGAGCGGACGAAGTTCAGCGGACCGTCGAGCACCGCCAGCCACCCCTCGCCGGCCAGACGCTCGGCCAGCTGACCCTCGGCAATTCGCATCCGGGTCTGCAGATCCTGAAGGGGCGCGTCCGGTTCTAGCGAGGCGATCGCCGCAGCGTCCCAGCGATAGCCGTCGACCTCCGGCAGCGCGACGGGCACGCCACCGCCGAAGATCACGAGCCGCCGTGTCTCGATCGGTCCGAACACAGCCGGGCGCCCAGGGGCGCAGAGGACCGCCCCACAGGCGTGTGCGCCCACTGTCCCGCGCACCAGCGCGCCGGACTCGGTCTGGCGGTAGAGAAGTCCTTCCCCCCGACGGATCCCGTCGACGAACGCTGCCGAGCGCAACTCGTACGACGCCGGCGCCACGCGGATCTCGTTCCCGACCTCGGCGAACTGCGCGTCGCCGTCCGCCTGGTCAGGCGAGATCAGATACGGAGACCCGTAGCTTGCATCCCAGTCTTCGAAGTAGAGATCAGTCATAAGGGCCCAAACTAAGAAGATCACAGGCAGTGCGGTCGGATCTGACGAGCTCGCTACACCATCTCGACCGACGCCGGCGGCCTGACTCCCTCGGCGCTTGCGACCAACACCACCGGACGGTGCCCCTGACCGTCGCCTCCCGGGTAGTGTCAGGCGGGGTGCGCCTCCTGAGACGCCACGACCGGAAGTCACCGGAGAAGCCTAAGCCGCTTGAGCGATCGCCGGGGCCGCGCGCGGGCGGGGTGGGGCCGTCGTGGCTTGCGTGGCAGACGCTTACCTACATCGGCGCGGCGCAGATCAAGACGGCTGGGGTGATGCATCACGCCGCGGAGGTCCGCGCCGCGGTGGCTAATTATGGGCGGCTAGTGATGGCCGAGTTGCGGATTGAGCAGGACGGCCAGTACGCCGGCGCCGTCCGCGTCCTGGTTGCCGGGGTAGAACTCGGGTCTATCCCCAGCGGGCCCGCCGCGGATTTCCGCGCCGTAGTCGGACGGCTGGCCGAGTTGGGCATGCCGGCCACCTGCCGTGCGGATCTCGACATCAACTCCGGCGAATACCTCGATGTGTGGCTTTGCGGCAAGGCCAGAGAGCGCGACGAGAACGATCCCTTCCTGCCGCCGATGCTCGGCGCACGGCTCACCCTGAGTCGGGACACGATCGCCTACCTCGACGAAGTGATTCTCGGACCCCGCGCAAGATCAAAGCGGGTTGTCCGTACCGCAACTCTCGTTCCCCGCGACCCCGGTTGGATTGTCGTGGTCGACGGTCGTGAACTCGGTGCGCTCCCGGCTGGCCGCTACCAGCGGCTCGAGGAGGCCCACGCGGCCGGGTTCCCGGTCACGTGTCAAGTGCGGGTGCTGCGCCAGCCGGACCGGCCGGTGCGCGTTGAGGCGGACTTCCCCAACGAGCGCTAAGGCCGCTTTACGACGCGAACACGGCTCGCCGGCGAAGTCGAGGCGACCGCGCTGAAACGATCCAGCCGATCGCGGACCACACTCGAGAACGCGGGGCCGTGGGACCACCGGCGGCGGCGCGGTTCAGGAACCGGCAACAGTGCGCAGCCCGAAAGACTCCGCGAGTCGCGCGCGGAGCTTGACGAATGCGCGCCCCTTGGTCTCGAGGCGCCACAGCCTTCCTGCGAAGTCGTAGATGCTCCCGCCGGCGTGGCAGCCGTAGCAGTAGAAGGTGCCGTCCTCGTAGAGCTGGAGGCTGGGGGTGTTGTCGGCGTGGAACGGGCAGCTGACCTTGCCGTCGCGGCGTGGCTCGAGGCCGACGAGCCCCCGAACATAGGTGGCGGCGGGGATCGCGAGCAGCAGTTCGTCGAGGTCGGTGCGGACCACCCGCGCTCGGACGGCGGCCGCCGCCGCTGGACGCGACGGTTCTATCTGGAGGCCGTCGAGGAGCTCGGCAAGCTCGTAGCTGGCGGCGACGTCGAGGAGAAGCAGCTCGACCGCGGCTGGAGGTCGATGCTTGTGCGAAAGGGTGCCAGCGGGCCGGAGAATTCGCGCGGCATCGACACTTGCGAGGTCGCCGCCGATGTGGCTGGCCAGCGCGCGATTGACCCGCTCGAGCTCTTTCGCTTCCACGCGCGTGCGAAGAGTCCAGTAGGCGTGCGCGTGTCCGACGGTGCCCGAGCTCACGATCATCGTCGGCGGCTTAGCGAATCGCTGGAGTCGGTCGAGCGCGTCGACGGCGTCAATCTCGACGAAGACGAGGTGCGAGGCCGTGACGGCGTCGCGGCCGCCGGCACGGTGTGAGCGCAGCAGCACTCCGCAGTAGACATCGGTGCGGACCGACAGCGAGCGGATCGCTCGCGCGGCCGCGTCCAGACGGCGGATGGAGATGAATCGGCGTCGCATCCCGCCGTCGCCGGTGGCGTAGCGGATCTCGAGCAGCTCGTCGCCGCGGCGGTCGCCGACGATCATCTGGAGGTAGCGGTCGAGCTGCCGGGCGGGAGGGTCGGCGGTCATCGTTGACGCTCCAGCTTGATGACGCGCTGACCACCGGCGACCGGCTGGCGCCAGGGCCCGCCGCCATCCACGCCAGCGGTGCCGCCCGCGACCAGGGCGATCAGCGATCGTGTCTGCTGCTCGGGCTGCGGCGGGCTGATATAGGTGGCGCCGTCGCTGTCGACGAGGCCGCGGGTGCGGTGCTCGGTGACGATCACCCGGTAGCCGCTCATCTGGATCGCCGCCACAGCGCCCGCAGCCGCCGCCGGCGGCGGCGCTGCTGCGCGTTGAGCTGTCGCCATTCGCGGATCGTCAGGCCGGCGCCGGTGGCGGGGCGCTCGTACGCGAACGCGCGGGGGAGCTCCTGGGAACCGGGCCGAGTGGTCATTCGCAGGCCTCGGGCGTACGGATCGCGATCCACTCGAACTCGCCGTTAAGCATCGGCACCTGGTCGGGGTGCCGGGCGCTCCAGGCGGCGAGTTGCTCGACGGTGAGCTCGCCGCGGCGCATCGCAGCGACGCGCTGATCCGGGGACATCTGCCACACGCGGCGCAGGCGCGCGTGGCGAGCGCGTTCGGCGGCTACGAGCTGCTCGGTAAACGTGGTAGGCACGGCTGGCGCTCCTTGCGGGTCGGGGGCTCGATCGGCCCCCTGCGCCGGCGCGCCGCGGCGGCGATCATCCGGGGCGTCGAGTCCCCGGCCCGCCGGAATGGCAGCGGCCGTCATGGCTGTCTCCCGGCGCGGTTCTTGATCAGCTCGGCGATGCACGCGCGACAGGTGTCCTCACCATCAAGCGGGAGCACGCTGTTGCGGCCGCAGGCCGAGCACCAGCCCCAGTCCTGGCCCGGCTCGAGCTGTCCGGCCGGCCGCGCATACACGCAGCCCAGCTCGCCCTCGAGCGCGACGATCCTGGCGCTGGGCGATGAAGCCATGGTGCTTGCGGGTGCGCTCGTGGGCGTGGTAGTTGTGTCGTGTCGCATGACGCTCTCCTTCGGGTTGAGCGGGCGGGCGGGACGTCCCTGGCCGGGCGTCCCGCCTTCGCTTCGCCGTGTTACGCGGCGATGGGCTCGGCCTCCTCAGAGGCCTCGCCGCCGGTGCGCTTGGAGTCGTGGAACTCGACGCTCTGCGCGATCACCTCGAGCTTCTGCCGGCGGCCGTTCTCGCCGTCCCACTCGTCGTGGTGCAGGCGGCCCTCGACGGCGATCCGCCGTCCCTTGCCGAGGTAGTTGGCGCAGACCTCGGCCTGGCGCCCGAAGCACACGACGTCGACAAAGTCCGCGCCACGGTCCTCGCCGTTCTTGTCGCGGCCGCGCGGCACCGCGAGGCGCAGCTGCGCCACCTTCGTGTCGCCGCGCTCGCGGAG
>JBELAG010000438.1:0-4327 GCA_049509055.1 Solirubrobacteraceae bacterium | reverse complement strand
GCCAGCTGCGTGAGCTGGCTGGCGAGCGCGTCGACCTCGGAGGCGATCTCGGCGAACGCATCGGAGGTGCGCTGCACGGTGCCGGTCCCGGCCTGGGTGCGGTCGGCCCCCTGCTCGACGGCGGTGACGACGCCGCGGGTGTCGGTCTGGATCGCAGCGACCAGAACCCGGATCTCGTCGGCGGCGGACTTGGCCTGCTCGGCGAGCTGCCGGACCTCGTCGGCGACGACGGCGAAGCCGTGACCGTGCTCGCCGGCGCGGGCGGCCTCGATCGCGGCGTTGAGCGCCAGCAGGTTGGTCTGATCGGCGATCGCCGTGATCGTGGCGACGATCGTGCCGATCTCGTCGGACTTGGCCGACAGCTCGTGGATCGCGGCCACCACCTCCTGGGAGGCGTCGGCGACCTCGTTCATCGCCGCGCTGGCCTCCTGCGCGGTGACCACGCCGCCCCGGGCGACGTCGGACACGCGCGACGCGGCCTCCGCGGCCGCGCGGGCCTCGGCGACCGAGCTCTGGGCCGCCGTGAACGCCTGCGCGGCGAGCGTGTCGACGGCATCGATCTTGGCGACCTGGCTGTGGGCGCCGCGGGCGATGTCGGTCACCGCCGATGCGACCTCGTGGAACGCCTGGCCGCTCTGGTCAGACGCGGCGGCCATCTGGCGCGACGCGCCCTCCACCGCCGCCGCCGAGTTGCTCACGTCGGTCATCGTCGTGCGCAGCCGGCCGCTCATCGCGTTGAACGACGCGACCGACTTCAGCAGCCGCTCGCCGATCGCGTTGACGGCTTGGGCGACCGTGCCGAGTTCGTCGCGGCTGTAGCGGGTGATCGGCTCCGCCGTGGCGTCGATGCTGAGAGTCAGGTCCCCGCCGGCCAGCGAATCAAGGCCGTCGGCGAGCGCGTCGACGCAGTGGTCGCGCAGGTCCCCGATCCCGTCGAGGATCGCCGACTGCGCGTCGCGCACCGACAGGTAGAAGCCCATGAACAGGTACAGGGCGAGAATCACCCCGATCATCGCCAGCGCGATCGTCAGCTTGGACTGTGAGCTGAACCCACCGATCCGGGTGGCGAGCAGCTGGCCGATGACCGGTACCGAGGCCTGCGCCAGCGCGGTCGCCCGCGCCTGCGCGACCGCGCCGGGGCCGGCCGCGCTGCGCCCGCTGATCGAGCCGACGATCGACGAGGACAGATTGCCGGTCACCGTGCCCATCGCGGCGTCGAATCCGCTCAGCGGACCGGCCAGCGCCGGGCGCACCGAAGCGTCATGGGTGTTGGCGAACGCCGACGCGTAGTCGGGATCGGAGTTCGCCAAGGCCGAGGCGATCCCCGACTTGAGGTCCTCCAGCGCCAGCCGGTCGGCGAGCGTGGTGGCGCCCCCGGCCGCGATCACCGTCTGCACGTCGCCGGCCTGGCCGGCCAGGTCGTCGAGCAGCGGCAGCCGGTTGAGCACCGCGTCCATCAGATAGTAGGAGTCGTTGTCGGGGTCGAGGATCATGTTGGAGTTGTTGCCGTCCTGGGCCATCAGCGACTCGATCCCGGCCGTCAGCCGGTCATAGCCGCTGAGCGCCTGCGCCGGCGTGCCCGGCGGCGCGGCGAGCGCGGCGCGGATCCGTCCGCGCAGCGTGTCCCACTGACCGGTCAGGCTCAGCGACGCGCCGATCGCGCCGGCACCATCGACCGCGGACATCGCCGACGCGACCCGATGCTCGGCGGCCGCCAGCGCCGACGCCGGCAGCTCGCGGGCGGCGACGTCGACGGCGACATGGCGGGCGGCGACGGTCGCGGCCAGCAGGCCGGTGACGGGCTGCAGGTAGACGAGGCCGGCCTGCTCGCGATCAGCGAAGCTCGAGCTGTGGTTCTGCACGCCCACGTACGCCGACACGACCCATGCCAGCGGCGTCACCAGGACGATCCCGATGACGATGAACTTATACGAGTACGTCAGGCGGCTGATGAACCTCAGCGACGGGGCAAACGCCCGGCGCAGCAGCCGAGTCTTGTCATTCAACGGGGGGGTCCTCGGTTGGCGCGGGCACGGGATGGCTTGCCCTATGTTC
This sequence comes from Solirubrobacteraceae bacterium, assembly GCA_049509055.1. Classification (GTDB taxonomy): domain Bacteria; phylum Actinomycetota; class Thermoleophilia; order Solirubrobacterales; family Solirubrobacteraceae; genus Palsa-465. Next base: position 2,272 of record JBELAG010000438.1, on the reverse strand, counting down.
GGCCGTGGAGCCGGAACTTGACCCCTGTTCGGCCCCGCGGGGCGCGGCGCGCGGCGCTTGGTCAGCGTTGCAGAGCGGCGCGCAGCGGCCCGGCGAGCTCGGCCGGCGCCACCTCGCGCGCGATCACCGCGTCGCATCCGACCCAGGTGGCGGCCTCGCGCAGCGCCGCCGCCATCGCCTCGAGCGCGCGCGGCGCCAGCGACACCCGCTTGGCGACGAGCGTGCGACCGTCGCGGCCGGGATCCACGCGCCCGGCCAGCCGCCCGCCCGCCAGCAGCGGCATCGCGTAATAGCCATGAATGCGGCGGGGCTCGGGCACGTAGGCCTCGAGCCGGTGCACGAACCCGAACATCCGCTCGGTGCGGCGCCGGTCCCAGACCAGCGAGTCAAACGGCGACAGCAGGGTGGTCCGATGCCGGCCGCGCCGGGCCAGCGCGGCCAGCGCGTCGGGGTGCGCCCACGCCGGCTCGCGCCAGCCGGCGACGCTCAGCTTGACCAGCGAGGTGTCGGCCAGCACGCCCTGCACCTCCGCGCGCGTCAGGCGGTGATAGTCGGCCAGGTCGCCGGCGGTCGCCACGCCCAGCGCGCGGCCCGAGATCTCCGCCAGCGCGCGAACGCAGCCGGCGTCGTCGGGCTCGGGCGCCGCCAGCACGTCGGCGGGTAGTGCTCGCTCCGGCAGGTCGTACACCCGCCGCCAGCCGCGGCGCGTCGTGCACACCACCTCGCCGAGGTCGAGCAGCCACTCGACCGCCACCTTGACCTCGGACCAGTCCCACCACGGTCCGCCGCGCTTGGCGCCACCGAGATCGGTGGAGGTGAGCGGGCCCTCGGATCGCAGGCGATCCAGCACGCGTTCGCCCACGCCCGCGGGCACGTCGTGCCATCGCCGCCCGCGGGACCGGAACCGCCGCCGGCGGAACGACAGCAGCGGCCAGTGCTCGACGGGCAGCACGCAGGCCGCGTGCGCCCAGTACTCGAACGCCCGCCCGTCGGACCAGTACGCCCGCTCGACCGCATCGCGGCCCACCGCCCCGACGCGCGCGTAGGCGACCAGCTCGTGCGAGCGCGCCAGCACGGAGATCGTGTCGAGCTGGACGGCGCCGAGGCTCGCCAGCATCCCCGGCACGCCGCCGCGCTGAGCCGCGCCGAGCAGGCCCTGCGCGCGCAGCGCGGCTCGACGGGCCTCGGCGCCCGACAGCTCGGTGATCGGCATCGGCCGATCCTGCCAACCGTCGCCGATGATTGCCATTCGTATCGGCTGACGATAGATCGGCATCCGATATAGTGGGCCGATGTCCTCTCACGGTCTCCCCGAGCGCCGGGACGAGTCGCGGGCGCTCGCGGCATTCGGGCGCTACGCCGGACCGGCCACGCTGATCCTCTCGAGCCTGGCCGACGGCACCAAGCACGGCTACGCCCTGACCAAGGACATCGAGCAGTTCGCGGGGGTGCGGGTGGCGCCGGGGACGCTGTACGAGGCGCTCGCCCGGCTCGAGCGCCAGGGACTGATCGAGCCGGTGTCCAGCGATGACCGGCGTCGTCCGTACCGGCTGACCTCCGCCGGTGCCGTCGCGCTGCGGGCGCATCTGGACGCACAGCGCCGGGTCGCCGACATCGGGCTGCGCCGCCTCGCGACGCGGATCGGGCCGGCGTGAGCGATCTTCGCGATCCGGCGGCTCGGCGCGCGCGGCGCCTGCTGCGCTGGTATCCGGCGGGCTGGCGCGAGCGCTACGGCGAGGAGTTCGCCCTGCTGTTGATCGACGACATCGCCGAGCGCCCGCGCAGCCTGGCGCGCACCGCCGACGTCCTGCGCAGCGGCCTGCGGGTGCGGCTCGCCGCGGCCGGGCTGACCGGCGAGATCGCCGACCCGCACCGCCGGATGCGGGCGGGCCTGGGATCGCTCGGGCTCGCGTCGGCGGCCTTCCTCACGCTCGGGATCGCGCTCTGGTCGCAGCTGACGATCGGCTGGCAGTGGTCGGCGCCCGCCGACCGGGGCACCCGGGCCGCGATGGACCTCATGTCGGGCGCGCTGCTGGGCTTCCTCGTGCTGGCGGTGGCCTCGGCGCTCCCGCTGGCCTGGGCCCTGTGCGCCGGCCTGCGCCGGCGGGCGCTCCGGCCGCCGGCGCTCGCCGCGCTGCTGGCGGCCGTCGGGCTGGCGACGCTCGTCCTCGGGAGCCTGCATTTCTCCCACGGTTGGCCGGGCACCGGCGGCCGACCGTGGGCCGGCCGCGGCCTCGTGCCCACCGGGCCGGCGCGGCTCTCCTGGGCCGCG
>JBELAG010000437.1:0-4354 GCA_049509055.1 Solirubrobacteraceae bacterium | reverse complement strand
ATCGCCGCCGACCTACGCGCCCACCAGATCCTCGTCGAGCAGTACGGCTCGCCGCGGCTCAGCCGCCTCTACGAATCGCTGCTCGACGAAATCCACCTCTGCATGATCCAGTCACGCTATGCCCTCGGCCGCGACCGGATCGCGCACGAACACGCCAACGTGCTCGAGCACATCCTCGCCGGCGACAGCGAAGGTGCGACCGAGGCGATGCGCAACCACCTCCAAGGCGCCGCCGAAGCGCTCGCACACGCGATCGCTCAACCCACCCCGACCCCCACCGAGCCATAGGAGGAGGACGGGCGGCAGCATCGACAGTGTCGGGACGCCCTCCGCCTCTCTGTCGGCGATCCGCTGGGGGGTGGTCAGGCGGTGAGGCGGAAGGTCTGGACGATCTGTTCGAGCTGGGCGGCGGTGCGCGCGAGCTCATCGTGCTGCGCGCCCAGCACCTGCCCGGCGCCCCAGCAGAGAACCTCACTCAACCTGGGGAGCGCGCTGCCATCACCATCGCGCTGGCCTACGACGGACGCGGCCACTTCGCCCGCCGCCTCGATCACGCTCAATGCGCTCCTCGAGCGCTCGCGCCGCCAACACCAAGCAGATCCTGTGCCAACGCGTCGGCCGACGATCCCGCGGTCCCATCCACTCCGTCTGCGCCACGACTGTTGCCCAGCAGCTCGCGCGCGAGGAATTCCGCCGCGTCGACGAGCTGCTGTTCGCCACCTTCAACGCGCTCGACCGGTGACTGCTCACCCACCAACCCCAACTCGGAGCCAACTGCGCGCCGCCATCTCGCGTCCCGCCGGCATCGCGGTCTTGCACGCGCTGCACCGCGCACATCTACGTGCGGACGAGCCGCTACTGGGTCGTCGATGAGGCCAGCCTTCGGGATCCGTGTGACGGCCTCACAGGGCCTGATGAGCCCCTGCCACTAGACGCCCGGTAATAGATATCATGATGTCTCACCTGTAAATGGGCTAGTTTTGACGCGGCGGACTCGCCTGCAAAGCGACCCGAGCCCGACCATTGGCTGCGTTCATGCCGGGGTTGGCCGCGACGGGAGCTGGCGAGGTTATGCTCGCTGGCGTGTTGCGCGAGGTCGCGGAGTATCCGAACTCGTTCAAGGCGCTCGGCCCGCTGGATGAGCCGATCGAGACCGGGCGATTCACGCTGTGTATGGGTCCGGTGAGCACGCATAACGTCGTCCAGCGCCAGCGCTTTGATGCCGATGAGCTCGACGACGTGCTCGCGGAAGTCCGATCGCTGCTGCGGGCGCGAGGTCGGTTCAATGCGCAGCGGGAGGTCGGGAGCGCCGCGCGGCCGCCGGGGCTCGTGAATCTGCTGGTGGAGCGTGGAATGGTTCGCGACGAGGACCCCGTCGCGGCGGCGCTGGTCCTGGACTGCGAACCGCCGCCGCCCCGGCCGGCGCCGGCGCCTGCGCCCAGACGCCGTGCGGCGTGGTGCTGTTTGGTGGCGCGACCGCGCCGCGGGCGCGGGGACGTGGCGCCTACCGGGCGTTGATCCACGCTCGCTGGAAGGAAGCCGTCGCGTGCGGCACGCCCGCGCTGCTGACCCAGGCGGGCGCCATGTCGCGCCCGATCCTCGAGCGGCTCGGGTTCGTCGCCGTTGGGCATGTGCACATCCTGCTCGATCAATTCGCCAACATCAGCGATGACGATCACGAGCAGCCGTGGCTCTCGCCGGGTTCGTCCACCCGGAGCGCGTCGAACTTCGGTCCGGCGGCCACCTGCGGCCGATTCGCGCCGACGACGTGGAGATCGATTACCCGGCCGTGATGGGATCGCGGGAACGACTGTGGGCGAGATACGGGGAGGCGTGGGCCTGGCCATCCGCCTCAATGACTCCGGAGCAGGACCGGGAGGATCTCGCGCACCACGAGCGCGAGATCCTTGCACACGACTCGTTCAATCCGGTTGGGGACAGCGCGGCTCCTTCGGTCGGGTCGTTTAGGTTTAGGCAGATGCGTGTGCAGTTGCGGGCGACGTGTCCTCGTCACTGGGGATGGGGTGGAGCACGAGGACCCGTTCGCCAGCTCTCAAGCGAAGGTTCGGCCGGGCGGCGCGGACCTCGCGCCCGTGGGTGATCGCAACCACGATCGCCCCGGCCGGCCAGTGCACGTCGGCGATGCGCTTTCCAAGCGCTGGTGATTGGGCCGGCACCCGGACTTCGAGCAGTTCGTAGCCGCGCAGCGGCCGGGTCGGACGGCGGCCGGCGGCGATCGGGTCGTCAGCGGCCCAGTCGGCGAAGGTTGCGCCGTCCTCGATCTGCTCTTCGGTGGATACGAGCCGGTCGGTCAGTGCTCGCAGGAGGTCTGCGCGGGTCAGCCAGCCTCGCAGCACGCCGTCGTGGGAGAGCACGGGCAGCCCGTCGCGCCCGTAGAGCACGAGCTGTCGGCGGGCCTGTTCGAGGTCCTCGTCGGCGAGCAGCACCTGTGGGCGGCGGGTCAGCGTGACCGGGCCGACCAGTCGTGCCCACTCGCCTGGTTCGATCGGGGTGGGGCTGGCGCCTTGGTTTGGCAGCGCCTGCCCGGTCCCGTCGTCGCTGAGCGGCTGCATCACTTCGGCGACGGTCAGCGCTTGGAGCGCTCCCAGCGCCTTGGGTCGTTCAATGTCGATCCCGCGGCGCAGCAGCTTGGTCGTGTAGATGCTGCCGCGGGTGATCCGCCGCGCGAGTTGGGCGGAGATCCCGCAGGTGAGCATGATCGGGAGGGTCAGCGTGAAGTTGCCGGTCATCTCGGCGACGCTCGCGATCGAGGTGAGCGGCGCCTGGGCGGCGCCGGCGAACACGCCACCCATGCCCACCACGCCATAGAGCGCCGCGGGGCCGACAGAGCTGCCGAACAGGTCGTGGACGCCGGCCCCGAACGCGGTTCCGGTCGCTGCGCCGATGAACAACGACGGCGCGAACACGCCACCGGAGCCGCCGATCCACAACGTCAGGCTCGTCGAGAGGATCTTCCCGAGCAGCAGGATCACGACGAACCACAGCACGTAGTTGCCGGCGAACACGCGATCCATCACCGGATAGCCGACCCCATACATCTGCGGGAGCGCGAGCAGCACCAGCCCCAGCAGCAGCCCGCCGGCGGCCGGTCGCAGCCACTGCGGGCGCCCGCGCCAGATCGCGTCCGCGGCATCCTCGCCCGTGTAGATCGACTTCTGAAACAGCACGCCGATCAGGCCGCTGAGAACGCCGAGCACAGCGATCAGCAGATAGCTGAGATCGTTGCCGACGAGCAGGTTATGCGGGACGCCGGCGAAGAACGGGGCGCTGCCGAAGAACGCGCGGCTGACGATGTCCGCGGTGACAGCTGAGAGGATCGTCGCTGCCAGTGCCTCGGCGGAGAACTCCTTGAGCACGATCTCAAAGCCGAAGAACAGTCCCGTCAGCGGGGCGTTGAAGGTCGCCGAGATCCCGCCGGCGGCACCGCACCCGACGAGCACCCGCAGCCGCGCGTCGCTCATTCGCACCAGTTGCCCGGCCGTTGACGCCAGCGCGGAGCCGATCTGCACGATCGGTCCCTCGCGTCCGACCGAACCGCCACCACCGATGCACAGCGCCGAGGCGAGCGCCTTGACGATCGATACCTGCGGGCGGATCCGGCCGCCGTTCTCGGCGACCGCGAGCATCACCTCGGGCACCCCATGGCCGCGCGCCTCCCGCGCGAAGCGCTGGATCAGCGGCCCGTACAGCAAACCGGCAACGACAGGCGCGAGCAGCACGAACCAGATTCCCAGAAACGGCACGTTCAGGCTCGGCTGATGGCCCAGCTCGCCGTAGGTCCGCCGCCCGGTGAACAGCCATGTGATCAGGTAGATGAGATCACGAAACCCCGCAGCGGCAAGCCCGGCACCGCCGCCCACCACAAGTGCCATCACCACGAGCCCGAGCTTTGACTCCGCAAGCCAATCGGCTATTCGCCGAGCCAGGATGCGACCCTCAGTCGCGCCGGCCGTCACCGTCGTCGACGTCGGCGCCTGGGACGCCATCACGCCGTCGCGTCCTGCATCCCGTGGGAGGCGAGTCCGGCGAGCAGCACCTCGAGCGCGCGTGAGATGTTAACCCAGCGGAACCCTCCCGGGTCGAGCACCCGATGCAACACCAACCCATCCGCGAGCGCCAGCAGAATCGAAGCGAGCGCATTCGCGGGAATCTGGATCAGCTCACCGCTAGCGACCCCGTCCTCGATCCAGCCGCGAACGAGCGCCCGCCGCCGATCGGTGGTTGCAGCCACGCGGTCCCGGACCGGCGGAGCCGTCAACAACTCCGCCCACAGATCCGCCCGAACCTGAACCCGGCCAGGGTCCGAGCCGTGCTGCAACACCACCCGAGTGAA
>JBELAG010000436.1:0-4358 GCA_049509055.1 Solirubrobacteraceae bacterium | reverse complement strand
CGACCTTCAAAGCGGCGTGAAGGAAGCCACTCGCTGTTGCATTAGGATCAGTCACGCGCATGTCTCCCGCGACACGGACACCGAGGGGCGTGACGTGAGCGACGATGAGAGTCATGGCAGGTCGATTGTGCAGGCGTCTCAGCTAGAGATTCCGCCTCGCGTAGACCTGATGGCGTGAGTCTGCTGGTTCATTCCGCGAGATGGACGGCGCTGGCGCCTTGGCCTCATACAGCTCACGCGCGATTCCTTTCGCGGTGCGGCGGCCGCGCGCTGGGCGATCGGATTGGCGACGTCGCGATCACCCGGGTCATAGCGGTGCCGGGCCATCGCTTGTCAACGAAGGCGCTCGCCAGCCGCCGAATCGACCCGGCGGTCCCGACCACGTGAAGGCGATGACGCGCCTTCGCGCTAAATCTGCTCGCGATCGACCGCCAACCCCACGACAGCTCTGACCGCTTGGGCGTGCCGCGCGTCCCAGCCATAGCTATCTGACATGGGTGCAGGTCGGTTGTAGTGGGTCAATAGTCCCGTTTCTCTGGCGGATGTGAGGTCCGGCACCGCATTGGCGAGCGATGTTTCGGAAGGAGTCCCGGTAGACGGCGGCGAAAGGCGGGGTGTTATGTCCCGTTCCGGACGCGACTCGGAGGTGATCGCGTGGCTCCTGATCTGCTCGACTTGTTCGGCTCGGCCCGGCAAGCTAACGGCTCTGTGAACGAGCCAGCGCCGGAACGCGTGGATGATGAGGGGAACGTCGTGGGCGGCGAGCAGCGCCACGCGGCACGGTCGGATGCGTGTCCGGCCGTGGGGTTCGAGCGCTCGCAGGCGCTGTTTGCGGGGCTTATCGAGTGGGCGGCGGGCGAGGAGGCGTCGGGGCTTGAACATTCAGAGCTCGAGGCGCGGCTGGTCCAGGACGGTCGTGAGTTGATCTGCCAGGTGTTGCAGGACCAGCTCGATCTCCGCGCCCTGCTCGAGGCGCGCCTTGACGGGGTGATCGGCGCGGATGGCACGCCCAGGCGCAGTGTCGAGCGTGGGCACGAGCGTGACCTGCACACCGTGCTGGGCGAGGTGCAGGTCACACGGCTGGCGTATCGGGCGGCGCGGCGCGAGAACCTGTATCCGGCGGACGCGCAGCTGAACCTCCCGCCCTCGAGGCACTCGCACGGAATACGCCGCCTCGCGGCGCTGGAAGCGCCGCGGTCAAGCTTTGAGGACGCACAGGCCGCGATCGCGCGGCACACCGGCCAGCAGATCGGCACCCGTCAGCTTCGTGAGCTGACACTGATAGCCGCCCAGGACGTTGATGCGTTCTACGCGCAGCGCAAGCGTACGGCGCCTGAGGGCAAGGATCTGCTGGTGCTCTCATGCGACGCGAAGGGGGTGGTGATGCGCCCCGAGGCGCTGCGCGAGACGACCCGCAGCCAGGCGCAGAACACTCCCCGCAAGCTCAAGACACGCCTGTCCAAGGGCGAGAAGACGAATCGTAAGCGGATGGCGGAGATCGTCACCGTGTACGAGCTCGAACCCGAGCCGCGCACCCCGGCCGACATCCTCCCCAACCCCGACATCCCGGCGCCTTCAGCGACCCCGCGACCGAAAGCGAAGAACAAGTGGCTGAAAGCCAGTGTCACCGACGACGCCCGGACGGTGATCGCCGAGATGTTCGACGAAGCCGACCGGCGCGATCCCAGCCACCAACGTACCTGGGTCGCGCTGGTTGACGGAAACAACCACCAGATCGACCGGATCCGCACCGAAGCCCGCCGGCGGAAGGTGAAGGTCACGATTGTTCTTGACGTGATTCATGTCTTGGAATATGTGTGGGACTCGGCCTGGTGCTTCTTCAAGGAAGGTGACCCGGCCGCCGAACGGTGGGTACACGAGAAGACGCTCGCCATTCTGGGGGGCAAAGCGGGTATCGTCGCCGCCGCGATCCGCCGCAAAGCCACCACGCTCGCCCTCCCCGAGGACAAGCGCGGTAACGCCGACCGCTGCGCCGACTACCTCCTCGCCAAACGCCCCTACCTCGACTACCCGACCGCCCTAACCAACGGCTGGCCGATCGCGACCGGAGTGATCGAAGGCGCGTGTCGCCATTTAGTCAAAGATCGGATGGACATCACCGGCGCCCGCTGGGGCCTGGCCGGCGCCGAAGCGATCCTCACACTCCGCGCCCTGATTAGCAACGGCGACTTCGACCAATACTGGGCCTTCCACCTCGCCCAAGAACACCACCGCGTACACGCATCACGCTACGCCCTCGGCGTCATCCCCGCACCCGCATAACTCCCTCCAATGGACCTGCACCCGTTAGAATAAGAGTCTGAAAATCGGGGATCGGCACGCACCGCGACTCTACCTCCGCCGCCGCCGGCGCCGTCTGTCCCTGCCAGACGGCGTCCGGACGCTGTGAATAGCTCGGCGCAGATCGTCGGCGAGACTGTCGATCACGGGAGAGGAAGAGCCGCGATGCGGCGATTCCGAGCGTGAATCCACTCGGTGCTCAGTCGCCGATACTCGCGGTACGCCTTCGCGTTGTCCGGAACGGAAGACGACTGAAACTCGTCGAACGGCATGAAGAAGCGGACCTGTTCATCGTCCACGAGGTCCTGCAGAAGGAAGTGGTTTACGTAGCCGCGGAAGTCACCGAACAGTGTGAAGAAGTCGGCGTAGCGCTCGACCGCCTCGGCGAGCGGGTGGTCCTCACCGCGATAGTGCCGTCGAATGCACTCCAGAGTCAGGTCCATTCGGTCGGCGATGCGCCGGTTGAAGCCGCGTGCTCCGTTGAGGGTGGCCTTCCCGTCGATGCGGTTGGAGGGGAAGACGATCGTCCCGCCAATCGTGTAAACGGCAGTGCGGAACGCCTCGTGCTCGTTTTCGGGGAAGACGCTCATCAGCGTAGCCATCGACTTCCAGCGCGTGAACGACGGCACCGCCGAGTCGCTTCCAAGGAAGAACTCGCCAAGCGCCGATTTGTGGTGGAGGTAAACGCCGGGCGTCGAGTCATCGAGGTCGAAGGCGGCACCGCTCGGCAGTGGCTTGCTCCAGAGCAAGCGGTGGTAGCGGCGCAAGGTCGCGCTGTGCTGATCTGGGTCCTTGCCGCCCGCGTCCGACCGGACGTCAAACGTGGTGTCGAGCGGCACAAACGGCACAGTACTGGCCAGCGCTGGCCCAGAGAGGACCACCGCGGGCGGCGCAACCCCCGTCGCCCGCCCAGTGCCGAATCCCGCCCGGAAAGCGTGCCTCACGGGCGATCGGTCTGGCCATCGGATGCGACCGGCGGCTCACGATCGTGTTGGCGGCGACAAACCGCTCGCTCAAATTGGGCCCGAGCTGCGTGGCTGCGGACAGTCCCGTCCGCCCAGCCCCCCGACGTCGTCAACCCGGCCGCGACGGGCCCTGCACCTGCCCGGGTGCTCATAAGGGCCCGTTATCACGCATCCGAAGGAGCGCCAGCATTCTCCAGAGCGGCCGCGTCGGCCTCGCGGGCGGCGAGGCGGTAGGCCAAGGCGAGGTTGCCGCGGGTGATCAGCGTATGGGGGTGCTCGGCGCCGCAGATCCGCTCAGAGTCGGCGAGGAGCGGCTCGTAGATCGCGATCGCCTCCTCGACCCGGCTGGCGGCTTGGAAGGCGTAGGCGAGGTTGTGGCGGATGATGAGCGTGTCGGGGTTCGTGGCGCCAAGGATCCGCTCCTCGGCAGCGAGCACCGCCTCGTAGAGTGTGACCGCGTCCTGGATGCGCCCGGCGTCCTGGTAGGCGTCGGCGAGGTGGCCGCGCATGGTGAGCCCGTCGGGGTGCTCGAGACCGTACATCCGCTCGTAGTCGGCGAGTCGCGGCTCGAACATCGCGATCGCCTCATCGGCGCGCCCGGCATCCCGGTAGGCGCCGGCGAGATTGTGGCGGGTAGCAAGCGTTTCGGGGTGCTCGGCGCCGAACATCCGTTCCTGCTCGGCAAGCAGCGGCTCGTACATCGCGATCGCCTCGTCGACGCGCTCTGCGCCGTGGTAGGCACTGGCGAGGTTGTTGCGCACTGTCAGCGTGCTGGGATGCTCACGGCCAAGGACCTTCTCATGGTGGACGAGCAGCTGCTCGTAGATCGCGATCGCGTCGTGGACCCGCCCGGCGGCCCGGTAGGCGCCGGCGAGGTCGTTGCGGGTCTGGAGCGTGTCGGGGTGCTCGGCGCCGAGGATCCGCTGCTGGTCGGCGAGCAGCGCCTCAAGGAGCGAGATCGCCTGCGAGGCATCCCCGGCCCGTTGATGCGAGTAGGCCTCGTAGTTGCGGGCCTGCAACGTCTCCTGGCGCTCGGCGCCGAGAATGTCTGCGGCGGTCGCGACTGTCCGCTGCGCGACGTCGAGCGCTCGG
>JBELAG010000435.1:0-4364 GCA_049509055.1 Solirubrobacteraceae bacterium | reverse complement strand
CTTCGGCGCTCACCTCGGCGGTGATCCGCGGGTTGGTCAGCGTGCGCTCGCCGATCTCGCTCAGCCGGATCGCGAGCTCCTCGTCGGCGTCGGGCGGGACGAGCGATCCCAGCCGCGACCGCCCTCCCGGCGGCAGGCCGATGTGGAAGTCGGCGCCCAGCGGTTCGGTCACGTTCTCCGCCAGGAATTGCCCGACGGTCAGGCCGGTGATCCGGCGCAGCACCTCGCCGACGAGGTAGCCGTGCGTGAGCGCGTGATAGCCCGACCGGGTGCCCGGCTCCCACCACGGCTCCTGGGCGGCGAGCAGCGACGTGCACCGCTCCCAGTCGGCGAGCTCCTCCAGCGCCACCGGTTCGCTCCAGCCCGACAGGCCCGAGGTGTGCCCGAGGATGTGGCGCACCTCGATCCCCTCCTTGCCGCCCTGCGCGAACTCCGGCCAGTAGCGCGCCACCGGCGCGTGGAGATCGAGCTCTCCGCGGTCGGCGAGGATCAGCGCGCACAGCGCCGTCATCGTCTTCGTCGTCGAGAAGACGTTGACGATCGTGTCGCGCTGCCACGGTCGCGTCCGGGCCTCGTCGAGATGGCCTCCCCAGATGTCGACCACCGGCCGCCCGTCGAGCACGACCGCCACCGAGGCCCCGAGATCCGTGCCGCCGTCGAGGCTGCGCCGGAGCGCCCGCACGACGCCGTCGAACCGCTCGTCCCACTCGCCCTCGATCTCGGCCATCGGCGACAGGCTAGAACGGGCGAGCGGTCCGGGTCAGGCCGGGGGGGCCGGCGGGTCCTGGCCGGCGGCGGCGAGCAGGCGACCGTCGATCGCCTCGACGCTTCCGGGGATCCGCAGCTCCTGCGCCTGCTCGGGGTACATCGCCGACAGCTTGCTCAGCTCCGAGCGCAGGAAGGCGATCCCGCTGTCGAGCTGTGACTCGGAGGCGGCGGCACGGCGGTCGACGCCCATCGCGCGGTTGACGCGGGACTGCGCCATCGGCCAGCTGTAGGCCGGATCGATCGCCCGGCGCAGCTGCGCCCAGCGCCTCGCCAGGCGGTCCAGCGCCCGGCGCTTGGCCTCGATCCGGCGATGGGCCGGGACCGGCGCCGGCGATGGGGCGGGCGGGGTCGCGTCCCCGACGCGCTCGCGGCGCACGAACTCCAGGACCGAGCGCAGCGCGCGCTCGGGCTGTCCGAGCTCTCGCAGCAGCCGGCGGGCCGCCTCCACCTCATCGCGCCGGTAGTGGATCCCGGCGATGATCATCCCGCCGGCGAGCACCTCGGCGTCGAGCGCCTCGAAGTCGGCGCGCCGGCCGGCGCCGGCCGGCGGGTCGACGTCGAACGCCGTCCCGACGTCGTCGCTGACCTGCTGGCGCAGCTCGACCTCGACGCGCTCGGCGCACTGGGTGAGCGTCGGGTCGGCGGGCATGAACACCGTCGCCACGATGTCGGCCGGGTCGTCGGCCCGGCGCCTCACCACGCGGCCGACGGCCTGGCGGAAGAACAGGTCGGTGCGCTTGACGGTGGCGTACACGGCGATCATCAAGCGCGGGACGTCGACGCCCTCGCTCACCATGTTGACCGCGACCAGCCAGCGCGCGGCGCCGCCGCCGCCGCGCGCGAAGCGCTCGATCCGGGCGTGGGCGCCGGCCTGGTCGCTGAGGACGACCACCGGCTTCTCGCCCGAGATCGTCCGCAGCAGCGCCGCCACCGCGCGGGCGTGGGCGCGGTCGTCGCACAGCACGAGCCCGCCGGCGTCGGCGATCACGGTGCGGGCGCGCACCAGCAGCGAGTCGGCCTCGCGCAGCATCTGCGGCAGCAGCGGCGTGCTCGGGTCGATCGCGGTGCGCAGCCGACGCGCGTCGTCGAGCGGCGTGAGCTCGTCGGCGAACGCCGCGATCGTCTGCTGGTCATCGACACGCCAGCGCAGCGTCGCGTCGAGCAGGCGAAAGGCCAGCGGTCGGCAGAAGCCGTCGTCGACCGCCTCGCCGTAGCCGTAGACGAAGTCCGGCGCGCACCGGCGCTCCTCGTCGTAGGCGACGAACGGGATCGCCCTGGCGTCGGACCGAAACGGCGTGCCCGACAGGGCCAGCCGCCGCGGCGCCGTGCAAAAGGCCGCCCGCAGCGCGGTGCCCCAGGTCGCCGAGTCGCCGGCGTGATGGATCTCGTCGAGGATCACGAACGTCGGGCTCCCGAGATGGTGGGCGAACAGATCGGGGGCCGAGGCGACCTGCTGGTAGGTGACCGCGACGCCGTCGGTGTCGGGATGCCAGGCGCCGTCGGCGTTGCGCCAGCGCGGGTCCAGGTGCAGGCCGACGCGGTCGGCGGCGTCGGCCCACTGGGCGCGCAGGGCGACCGTCGGGCACACGACGATCACCTGCTCGACGCTCAGGCTGTCGCGCGCGGCACGGGCGGCGTGGCAGGCGGCGAGCGTCTTGCCCGCTCCGGGGGTCGCCACCAGCAGGAAATCGGGGCCGGTCGCGGCCGCGTGGCGGGCCAGGAAGGCCGCTTGCCACGGCCGGGGCGCCGCGTCGCTCACGGCAGGCGGCCGCTCTTGCGCAGGTTGCAGCGCGGGCACAACGCCTGCCCGTTGGCCGCGGCGGTCTCCCCGCCGGCCCGCACCGGCATCACGTGGTCGGCGTGCCAGCCGGGCGCGAGTGCCGCTCCGCAGCGCGCGCAGCGTCCCCGCGCCGCCAGGAACAGAGCGACGCGCGACGCGGATCCGAATCGGCGGGCAGCCACGCCTGGAGTGTCTCAGAGCGCCCGCCGGAGGCCCGTCGCGGGGCGGGCCCATCCGCGGCCCGTGGGAGGATCCGCGCGTGGTCGGGATCGTGGTCATGGTCCGGCGCCTGGTCGCCGCGATCCGATACGCAGCGCGCGACGAAGGGTTCCGGGGGGTGTTCGGCGCCGCGGTCTCGATGATCGCGCTCGGCACCGCGGTCTACTCGCTGGGCGAGGGCTGGAGCGTGTGGGACGGCTTCTACTTCGCGGTGTGCACGCTGACGACGTCGAACATCTCCGATCCCCACCTCGTGCTCACCACGCCCTTGCTGCGGATCTTCACGGCGTTCTACGTGCTGGTCGGGATCGGGATCCTCGTCGAGACCGCGCGGCGGATCGGCCTGGGCTACGTGGCGGCGCGCTCAGAGCACGGGATCATCGCCCGCCGCCACCACGAGGACCCGGACCCGGATCCGAGTTGATCGGCGAACGCTAATCGCGGTTGCGGCCGAGCTGATCGTGCGCGTCGACCCACTCCCGGGCGACGACGGCCGAGCCGAGCGACAGCTCGCCGCACAGCACGGTGGCCGCGATGATCTCGGCCAGCTTGGCCACCTTGCCCTCGCCATAGCAGCCGAGCAGCTCGAGGCATTCGCGCTGCGTGCTGAGCCCTGTGCCGCCGCCGTAGGTGGCGACGATCAGGGCGGGGATCGTCGCCTCGGCCACCACGCGCTTGCCCCGCGTGCGGAGCATGTTGATCTGGGAGCTCTTCTTGTCGGTGGCGAACGACCCTTCCAGCAGATAGTCCTCGATGTCGGGGTAGTGCTCGACGATCCAGCGGCACGCCGCCTGTGTCGCCTTGCCGGTCATGTTCTGCCCCGCGGCGTCGCCGGTGCTGTAGTCAAACCGCGTGTAGACCTGGCGCCCGGCGGCGTACTGCTCGATCTCGAGCAGGCGACCGACCGACGTCGTCGCCTCGGCGGCGGCCTTGATCGCCTCGAACTGCGTCCCGAGCCACACGCCGAACGCCCGCCCCTCGCGGGCGCTGGGGAAGATGAAGACCGGAGCGCGCTGCATCCGGTCGGCGACGACCGTCGTCCGCACGCCGCCCGCCTCATGGAGCAGCCGCATGCCGCGGTTGTAACTGGCCACCAGCGTCCCCTCGGCCGTGGCCAGCGGGACGTAGAACTCGCCCTGGGCGTGCTCGCCGTCGACCAGGAGCGGTCCCGCCACGCCGATCGGGACCTGGGCGGCGCCGATGAACCGCTCGATGTTGCCGCGTGTGACGTGCGGGTCGAACGAGTAGCGCGCGATGTGTTCCAGCTCCACGCCGGTGCGCTCGCGCAGGAAGGCGCGCCGCTCGGTGGCCGCCGCCGCGGTGTAGTCGTCGGCGCCGTCGTGGGGGACCCGTGTCCGGCCGCTCATCGCCGGCTCCGCGGTGACCGGCGGGCGGGCTTGCACTCGCGCGTGAGCTCGGCGATCCCCCGTTCGATCCCCCGGCACAGCACATCGATGTCCGTGGCGGTGTCGTAATCGCCGGTGACGCCGTAGTTGAGCGCGCCCGCGTAGCTCATGATCGCGATCCCGATCCGCACCGACGGGCCGAGCGGGACGAACGGGAAGACCTCCTCCAGGCGGCGTCCGGCGAGATACAG
>JBELAG010000434.1:0-4377 GCA_049509055.1 Solirubrobacteraceae bacterium | reverse complement strand
CTGCGCCGCTATGACACGGTGATCGTCGACGAAGCGCACGAGCGCTCGCTCAACATCGACTTCCTGCTCGGTTGCCTGCATCGCATCCTGCCGCGGCGCCCCGATCTCAAGCTGATCATCACCAGCGCGACGATCGACTCCGAGCGTTTCAGCGAGCACTTCGGCGGCGCCGCGGTGATCGAGGTCTCGGGCCGGACCTACCCGGTCGAGGTCCGGTACCGGCCGCCGGAGGAGGACGAGGAGCTGCTAGACGCGCTCGCGGAAACGGTCGAGGAGCTGCTCGCCGAGCGCGACGGTGACGTGCTCGCGTTCTTCTCGGGGGAACGGGAGATCCGCGACGCGGCGGAGGTGCTCGACGGACGGCTCGGGCCGGGCGTGGAGGTGCTGCCGCTCTACTCGCGGCTCGCGGTCGCCGATCAGCAGAAGGTCTTTGGCCGCGGGCGGGTGGGAGCCGATTCTCGGCGTCGCGTCGTGCTCGCGACGAACGTCGCCGAGACGTCGCTCACTGTCCCGGGCATCCGCTGCGTCGTCGACACCGGCCTCGCCCGGGTCTCCCGCTACAGCGCGCGGCTGAAGGTCCAGCGACTGCCGATCGAGCCGATCTCGCGCGCGTCGGCCGATCAGCGCAAGGGCCGCTGCGGCCGCCTCGCCGACGGGATCTGCGTCCGGCTCTACTCCGAGGACGATTTCAACGCGCGGCCGGAGTTCACCGATCCGGAGGTCCTGCGAACGAACCTCGCGAGCGTGATCCTCCAGATGGCCGCGCTCGGGTTGGGGGAGATCGAGGCGTTCCCGTTCCTCGAGCCGCCCGACCGTCGCCAGATCCGCGACGGCGTCGCGCTGCTGCACGAACTCCGGGCGTTGGATCCGACGGCCGCCGAGGCGCTCACGCCGCTCGGGCGCAATCTCGCGCGGCTTCCGATCGACCCGCGCCTCGGTCGCATGGTGCTGGAGGCCGACAAGCTCGGCTGTGCCCGCGAGGTGGCCGTCATCGCCGCCGCGCTGTCGATCCAGGATCCGCGCGAGCGCCCCGTCGAGCAGCGCGCCCAGGCCGAGCAGCTCCACGCCCGCTTCACGGATCGGTCGTCGGACTTCCTTGCCTACCTGAACCTGTGGCGTTACCTGCGCGCGCTGGAAGGCGAGCTGTCGCGCTCACAGCTGCGCAAGCGCTGCAAGGCCGAGTTCCTGCACTACCTGCGGATCCGCGAGTGGCAGGACCTTGTCGCCCAGCTCGAGGACGCGGCGCGCGAGGTCGGGATGACGCTCAACGACGCGCCGGGCGAGGGGTCCGAGATCCACACCGCCCTCCTCTCCGGGCTGCTGTCGCACGTCGGACTGAGGGACGGCGGCACGCGCGAGTACACGGGCGCACGCGGGGCGAAGTTCGCGATCTCCCCCGGCTCGGCGCTCGCGCGCCGCGGGCCGACCTGGGTGATGGTCGCCGAGCTCGTCGAGACGACGCGGCTGTGGGGCAGGACAGCGGCGGCGGTCGACATCAGGCAGATCGAGCCGCTCGCCGAGCACCTCGTCAAGCGCTCCTACGGCGAGCCGCGGTGGGATCGCCGCCGCGCCGCCGTGCTCGCGCTCGAGCGGGTGACGCTGTACGGCCTGGCGATCGTCGGGTCGCGGACCGTCGAGTACGGGCGGATCGACCCGACAGGCGCGCGTGAGCTGTTCATCCGCAGCGCGCTCGTCGAGGGCGATTGGGACCAGGACCACGTGTTCATGCGCGAGAACGAGCGCCGCGTGGAGGAGGTCGAGGCGCTCGAGGCGCGGGCGCGGCGGCGCGACCTGCTCGCCGGCGAGGCGAAGCGGGCGGCGTTCTTCGACGCGCGGATACCCGATGACATCGTCAGCGGGCGTCATTTCGACCGCTGGTGGAAGCAGGCGCGGCAGACCCAGCCGGCGCTGCTGGACTACCCGATCGACATGTTGATCGAGGGCGACGTCGCGCCGAACGACCGTGACCGGCCGGCGCGCTGGAAGCAAGGTTCGCTGGAGCTCGCGCTGTCCTACCGCTTCGACCCCGGCTCGGCGGCCGACGGCGTCACGGTCCACGTCCCGCTCGCGTCGCTCGGGGCGGTACGGGAGACGAACTTCGAGTGGCTCGTGCCCGCGTTTCGCACGGAGCTCGTCGTCGCGCTGTTACGGATGTTGCCGAAGCGACTGCGCACGCCGCTCGTTCCGATCCCCGATACCGCGAGCGTACTGCTGGCCGACGTCACGCCACGCTCCGGCCCGCTGCTCGCGGTGCTCGCCGAGGCGATCGAGCGGCTGCGCGGCGTGCGCATCGCCGCCGCCGACTGGTCACTCGACGAACTCCCCGCGCACCTGCGGATGACCTTCTGTGTCGAGGACGAGGACGGGACGGTGCTCGCCTCGGGCCTGTCACTCGACGCGTTGCGCGAGGAGCTGCGCCCGGCGCTGACGGCGCGGCTGCAGCACGCGGTGCCGGCGCTCGCGCGCCATGCAATGCGCGGCTTCGACATCGATTCGCTGCCGCGCACGGTCGATCTGGCGGGCGGGACCGGTTTGCGCGGCTTCCCGGCGCTCGTCGACGAAGGCGACGCAGTCGGAATCCGCGTCTGCGAGACCGCGGGTGAGCAGGCCGTCACGATGGCCCGGGGGACCCGGCGGCTGCTGGCGCTCGCCGTTGCCTCCCCACGCCGCTGGGTGACCGGTCAGCTCGGCCCGCAGCTGACCCTCGCGCTCGCCGCCGCACCCCACGACACTCTGGAAGCGGTGATCGACGATGCCACGAGCGCGGCGCTGGACGCGCTGACCGCCAGTGGCGGCGGGCCGGCGTGGGACGCCGAGGCGTTCTCGGCACTCCGCGAGCACGTCCGCGGTGAGGTTCGGCCCACGACGCTCGACGCGCTGGTCGCGTTCGGTCAGATCCTCGCGGCGGCGCGCGCGATCCGCGAGCGGCTCGACGCGCTGCCGGCGAGCGCGGTCTTCGGCCCCGCGCGGGAGGACGTCGCCCGCCAGCTCGGCCGCCTCGTCTACCCCGGGATGCTCACGGCGGCCGGCATCGCGCGGTTGGGCGATGTCGAGCGTTACCTGCGCGCCGCGGCGCAGCGCCTCGAGCGACTGGCGCGCCACGCCGTCGCCGACGGCCAGCGGATGGCTGCGATCCACGAGCTGGAGGCTCAGGCCGCCGGACGCAGCGACGTGATGTGGCTGATCGAAGAGGTTCGGGTCGCCCAGTTCGCGCCCGGCCCGCTCGTCCGCCAAGGCGCCACGGCCAAGCGTGTCCGCCAGGCCCTCGCCGTGAGCTGAGGAAGCCCGGCAGTCGCCCCGATGGAGTAAACGCCGGGCAAACCGAGTCCTGTCACATGGAGCGGCCTTCGCGAGCTGACAGGAGATGAGGATGTTGAGACGAGGCGTGAAATGGGCGGGGCGTGTCGGCGTGGGCGTGCTCGCGGCGGGCGGGTGTCTCGGCGTTCCGGTGGGGCGCGGGCGGTGGGTGCTTCGTGGCCGGGGGGCAGGGCGCTTCGGTGACCGGGACCTTTGCGGTGACCGCGGGCCAGTTCGCGGTCGGGGTTGCCGGGCCGGGGGCAGCTGCTCGGACTCGGGCCGACTGGGTCTCGGTGGTGCCGGCGGTGGCGGCGCCGGCGGGGCCACCCCCCGGTCGGCGGCGGCGGTGGCGGCTCGGGCCTCCTCGCCTCCAGCGCGATCGACACCAGCGGCCCGACGCCGACGAGCGCGGCAGCGAGCGTGACGATCACCTACACGGCCGCGCCCGCGCCGCAGGTGAGCCTCAGCACCCCTACGGTGAACGCGCCTCGCTCGGCCGTGCCCTGGAGTTTGTACGTGCCCGGCGCGCACTCGATCTCGCACTGCGCCGGGCCGCCGGAGCTCGGCCGGCAGACGACCTGGCCGCTCGTGCTCGCAGACGGCGCCGCGGTCGCGCGCGGAACGCTGGAGCTCAGGCGCGGCACCGTCGCCCGCCACCGTCTCTCACTCCGGCCGGGCAGCTACACGCTGATCATCCGCAACCCGGACGGCGCGGTGCTGATCCGGCTGCCGTTCCGCGTGCGATAGACGCCGCCGGTCGGGAGGGGCCCGGGCTCGGCCCCTCCCGCCACGCCGGTGTCAGCGCGGGTGCAGAGCTATCGCGCGACCAGTTCCAGCGAGACACGGGCTTGGTGACTCCCTTGATCGTCAGCTCGCCGGCGGCGTGGAGGTGGTCCCCATGACCGTGAAGGTCGCCGACGAATGCACGCTGTCGATCTTCCAGGTGCCGCTCACGGGAATGCGTGCGGTAACGGTCGTGCTCACATCAGCCTCCAGTAAATCCAGTTACGTCTATCAACTCAGTAGGGTTTGCTCCTCGCTCTCGCTCTCGCTCTCGCTCTCGCTCTCGCTCTCGCTCTC
>JBELAG010000433.1:0-4378 GCA_049509055.1 Solirubrobacteraceae bacterium | reverse complement strand
GCTGCGGGCGTGGCTGACCGCTCCGGCTCATTTCCCGAAGATCAAGAACGAGGCGCACCTGCGGCTGCTGGCCGGCGATCTGCTCAGCGACGAGGAGATCGTCGCCAGCTTTCGCGCGATGGTCCCCGAGCTCGACGCGCTCGACGCCGTCGTGGAGACGATGTACGCCCAGGCCGATCGCGTTCCCGCCCGCACCCGCTACCTGCGCCTCAGCCATGACTACGCCCGCAAGCTCGTCGCGCTGCACCGCGAATGGATCGCCGACATCGAAGCCGAGCTCGCCTCGCCCGACACATAGGAGCCGGCCTGCGGTATACCGACATCCTGCCGACTCGATCGCACGATGGCGTGACACAGCGTGACACACAATGCTGACCGGACCTGACCTGTGAGGGCACGTGGCGAGATATGAGTTTCTGACCACATGGTGCGTCGACGCGCCGATCGACGTGGTGTTCGACGTGCTGCACGACTCGGCGCGATACCCGCAGTGGTGGAAGGGGGTGCAGAGCGTCGACGTCGTGCGACCGGGTGACCGGGAGGCCGTCGGTGAGACCGTCCACTTCAGCTGGCGCAGCGTGCTGCCCTATTCGCTGGGCTTCGATCTGACCGTCACGCGCGTGGAGCGCCCGTATCTGATCGAGGGACACGCCACCGGCGAGCTGGAGGGCGTCGGGACATGGCGTCTCTACCAGGGCCTGGGAACGGCGATCGTCTATGACTGGCGAGTCCGTACGACCCGATGGTGGATGAACGCGCTGGGCCCGGTGGCTCGCCCGGCGTTCTCCTGGAACCACGACGTCGTCATGCGCCAGGGAGCCCGGGGACTCGCGGCCGAGCTCGGCGCCGCGCTGCTGGCCCACAGCTGATGACCGAAACGCGCCGGCTGATCATCAGACGAGCTCAGCGCCGGGGGCCCGGAGCTCCCGGCGGTGTTGTCGCGCCCCATCGCAACTTCGACCCGCGGCGCGTCGGGCGCCTGGAGTGCGCCGCATGGGTCGCCTACTACCGTCGCGACTGGCCGCGGTTCCTGCGCGACGCCGTGGGGCTGACGCGCCACACGTTCGGGCTCTCGTGGCCACCGACGCTGTACGGAGCGTGGCTGGTGCTGCGCGCCAACCAGCTGTGGGCGCCGTTTCCCGACAACGACCCCGACGGGGCGCGCCGGACGATGGAGCGCTTCTATGAGCTGATCGCCCGGCGCCACGGCGAGACCTTCGAGCCCCGGCGGGCGGCCGCGCTGGAGGTCGAGTGGTGGCGCGTGCATCGAGAACGCCAACACCGAGACGCCGCTGACGACGAGCGCGGGCTGATCGACGCGCTCGCCGCGCTCTACGCCTACGTCTATGACGTCCCCGAGACCGAGGTGCGCATGGCAGCGGCACAGCGCGCACTGGCGATGCGGTACTCCGACCGGTGGGTCCGTGACGGCTGTCACCTGGCCAGCCCGTTGATCGGCGAGGAGCGCGCCGCGCTGGTGCGCTCCTACGCCGCCCTGCTGACGGCCGTCCATCGCACGCCGGCGAGATCAGCGTGAGGGCGGTTATCGCGCCGTGACCGGTCAGCGCTGCAGGATCGCGGCGGTCAGCGCTGTGTCTTCGGATCCGCGGTAGTAGTCGACCTTGCCGTCATGAAAGCGCCAGTAGTGGTGCAGGTTCATGCTGGCCTGGCGTCCGGTCTGGGGTGCGGTGATCGCGAAGCGGATCAGGGCGTGGACCTCGTCGTGGTCGTTGGCGGCGAGACTCAGCGGCGTGAACTCGTTGACCTCGACGCTGCCGGCCAGTTCTGCGAAGAAGCCGGCGACCTGATCCTTACCGGTCCGCTGCCCATACCAGGGAGCGGCGCTGTTGTCAGCGTCGGTGGCCCAGTCGATGTCGTCGCTGAGATGGCCGAGGATGGTGGCGAGATCGGCGCGGGCGAACGCGTCGTAGATCGCTGTAACGGTGGTGATGTTGTCGCTCGCGCTCACCGCAAGCCTCCTGTGATGGTGGTCGACGGCCGCGTCCGGCGCATGTCGTCCGGCCGCTCCGCTATGCTCTCTGTGAGAGCAATATTGCTCTCACAGAGAGCATCTGTCAAGTGGCTGATCCGATCATTTCCACGACCAGCGCGGCGCTGCTGGGCCAGCTGGCGTTACGCGAGCAGACGCCGTATGAGATGACGCGGGAGATGGCGCGCAACCTGCGCTACTTCTGGCCGCGGGCGGCCAGCCACGTCTACCGTGAGGTCAAGCGCCTCGCCGCCAACGGCTGGGCGACCGCCGAGCGCTCCAGCACCGGGCACCGTCCCCGAACCGTGTACCGGATCACGCCGCACGGGCGCTCCGCGCTCGCGGGCTGGCTGGCGGCGCCCTCGGCGGGCACCGCCCTGGAGCACGAGCCGCTGCTGCGCGTGTTTCTCGCCGCCAGCGGCTCGCGGGAGGATCTGCTCGCCGCGGTCTCCCGGGCGCGCGCCGACGCCGAGCAGATGCTCGCCGTCGGCCGGCCGCTCGCGGGCGAGTACCTCAGCGCGACTCACCCCTTCCAAGACCAGGTGCACATCCGCGCGCTGACGTTTGACTACCTCTATAACTGGGCGCGGTTCACCGTCGCCTGGGCCGAGCGAACCGAGCAGGAGGTTCGCCGCTGGACCGACCTCGCCCCGACCGCCGACAAGCACCGGCGCGCGCTGGACCATCTCAGGGCGATCCTCGACGAGGAGCCCTAAGCCGGGTCGCTGGCGAGCGCCGCGGCCGGCGTGTAGGTTCTGGACCGATGGCGACCGTGGGGCTCACCGAGGTGCTGGCGGCGGTGTCGCTGGCGACCGATCTCGGGTCGGGGTTCGCGCCCGAGAAGGGGCTGCGGACGTGCCTGGTCGCGCTCGCGGTCGGCCGTCAGGCCGGCATGGATGACCGCGAACTGGGCGATGTCTTCCAGGGCGCGCTGTTGCAGGCGCTGGGGTGCACCGCGTACGCGAGCGAGAACGCCTCGCACTTCGATGACGACCGGGCGTTTCAGCGCGCGATTCACGGTTTGGACGTCAGCGACCCGGCGTCGTTGGCGAGCTTCGGGTCATGGGCCGGTGAGCCGCGGGGCACGGAGCTGCGCGCGCATTTCCTCGAGATCGCCGCCACGGTCGGGCCGCAGGCGACCCAGTCCTCATGCGAGGCGTCGCGGGCGCTGGGAGCGAACCTGGGGCTGCGGCCCAACGCGATCGCGGCGCTTGACCACGTCCATGAGCGGTGGGACGGCCTCGGGATCCCGGGGCGGTGCAGCGCCAGCGCGCTGTCGTTGACGGTCCGCGTCATGCACCTGGCCGCGCATGCGGTGATCGCCCACACCAACCGCAACACACACGCCACGTTGGCCGCGATCGAACGACGCGCCGGCGGTCACCTGGATCCCGAGCTCGTCGCGCTCGTGCTGGCCGACCCCGAGCCGCTGATGGCGGCGCTGGGGACCGCCGACCCGCTGGCGGCGGTGCTCGCGGCCGAGCCGGCACCGAAGGCGCGCGTTGACCGCGACGCGCTTGACCGGCTGGCCGAGGCGCTCGCCGACCTCGCCGACCTCAAATGCCGGTTCACACTCGGGCACTCGCGTGGCGTGGCGGCGCTGGCGGACCGCGCCGCGTCACTAACCGGCCTGGGCGACGACGCCCGCGACCGGCTGCGGCAGGCCGCGCTGGTGCACGATGTCGGACGCACCAGCGTGTCGACCGGGATCTGGGAGCGTCCTGGCCCGTTGAGCGCCGGCGAGTCTGACCAGGTCCGTCTGCACGCCTACTGGTCTGAACGGGTGCTTGTGCGCGCGCCCGCGCTGGCCGAGCTCGCGGCGAACGCCGGCAGCCATCACGAGCGCCTTGACGGGTCGGGCTATCACCGCGGAGTCGGTTCAGCGTCGCTGTCGCGCGAGTCGCGGCTGCTCGCCGCCGCCGACGTGATGCACGCCCTGCGCGAGGATCGCCCGCATCGCGCCGCCCACGACCTCCAGACGGCCACGCGCGTGCTCGGTGATGAGGCCCGGGCCGGACGCCTGGATCCCGAGGCCGTCGCCGCGGTGATCGAGGCCAGTGGCGCGCCGCGGCCCCGGCGGGCATGGCCGGCCGACCTGACTGACCGCGAGGTCGAGGTGCTGCGGCTGGCGGCGCGGGGCCTGTCGAACAAGGAGATCGCGCAGACGCTCGTCGTGTCGCCCAGAACCGTGCAGCACCACCTCGCCCACGTGTACGACAAGACCGGGCGACGCACCCGCGCCGGGACGGCGCTGTTCGCGATGGAGCACGGGCTGCTGGAGATCGCCGCCACCCACTGAGATGGGCCAAATGGCCGACGCGACCGCGGCGGGGCGGTGGCCATGATCCCCGGCATCGCATATCCACCCACCCACAGGAGGCCCCGGGA
>JBELAG010000432.1:0-5871 GCA_049509055.1 Solirubrobacteraceae bacterium | reverse complement strand
CGTCCCGATCACCGCCGGCACCACCTACGTCGCCAGCTACTTCGACCCCAGCGGCCACTTCCCCGGCACCGCCACCGGCCTCACCAACAGCGTCTCCAACCCACCCCTGGCGACCGTCCCCAGCGCCACCAGCCCCAACGGCGTCTACGCCTACAACACCACCAGCACCTTCCCCACCAGCGCCTACCGCGCCTACAACTACTGGGTCGACGTCCTGTTCGCCTCGTCGACGGGATCCGCTCCGGGCAACGTCGTGGCATCGCCCGCGTCGGGCCAGGCGCTGGTGAGCTGGACGGCGCCGACCGGCGGCTCCGGCACGATCACCGGCTACACGATCACGCCCTACCTCCGATCGACGGCGCAGACCCCGGTGCAGGTCAACGGCGCCACCGCGACTTCGGCGGTGGTGACCGGACTGACCAACGGCGCCGGCTACACCTTCACCGTGAGTGCGACCGAGACGACGGGGGCCACCCCCGCCTCCGCGCCGTCGGCCGCCGTCACGCCGGAGGACACGATCTTCGACTTCACCGGCTCACCGACACTCGTCGACACCGGCGACGCCAGCTCGGTGGAGCTCGGCGTCAAGTTCGCGGCGGACTCCAGCGGCTCGGTGACCGGCATCCGCTTCTACAAGTCGACGCTGAACGTCGGCAGCCACATCGGCAGCCTGTGGACCGCCGGCGGACAGCTGCTGGCCTCCGCCACCTTCGCCGACGAGACCCCGTCGGGCTGGCAGACCGTCACGTTCGCCAACCCCGTCCCGATCACCGCCGGCACCACCTACGTCGCCGGCTACTTCGCCCCCAGCGGGCACTACTCGGCCACGATGAACGGGCTCGCCGCCGGCGTCGACAACCCGCCGCTGCACGCCGTGGCCAACACCACGAGCGGCGACGGCGTGTACGCGTACAGCGACTCGAGCACGTTTCCCTCCGACAGCTACGCGGCCACCAACTACTGGGTCGACGTGCTGTTCGCCCCGGGCGCGGGCGCCGGACAGCTCCCGGCGCCGCAGGACGTGACGGCGTCACCGGCGTCCGGGCAGGCATTGGTGAGCTGGACGGCGCCGGTGACCGCGGCGGGCGCGTCGATCACCGGTTACACGATCACCCCATATCAGGGGTCGACCACGCAGCCGCCGGTGCAGGTGTCTGACCCGACCGCGGCCTCGGCCGACGTGACCGGCCTGACCGACGGGACCAGCTACACGTTCACCGTCACCGCGAACGAGACCACCGGCACCACGCCGGAGTCGGCGCCATCGCCGGCGGTCACCCCCGAGGACACGATCTTCGACTTCACCGGCTCCCCCACCCTGCTCAACGCCGGCCTCGGCCGCGCCGTCGAGCTCGGCGTCAAGTTCACCGCCAGCAGCAACGGATCGATCACCGGCATCCGCTTCTATAAGTCCACCACCGACACCGGCACCCACACCGGCAACCTCTGGACCGCCGCCGGACAGCTCCTGGCCTCCGCCACCTTCACCACGTCCCGATCACCGCCGGCACCACCTACGTCGCCAGCTACTTCGACCCCAGCGGCCACTTCCCCGGCACCGCCACCGGCCTCACCAACAGCGTCTCCAACCCACCCCTGGCGACCGTCCCCAACGCCACCAGCCCCAACGGCGTCTACGCCTACAACACCACCAGCACCTTCCCCACCAGCGCCTACCGCGCCTACAACTACTGGGTCGACATCCTGTTCGCGCCGTCGGCGTCCTGAGCGGCCGGCGCCCTCAGGCCGCCGATGCCGAGCGACCCGCCGGCTGACGCCTCGCGCGCCACAGCAAGCCCGGCCGCCTCGGCGGCCGGCGCTGGCGCTCCCGGCGGATCGTCGAGAAAGTCGGCGCTCGGCACGAAGAACAGGCTCCCGGTGACCGCAGTCGAGAACTCGAGGATCCGGTCGGTGTTGCCCGGCGGGTCGCCGATGAACATGTTGCGCAGCATCTGCTCGGTCACATCGGGGCTCGCGGCGTAGCCGATGAAGTAGGTACCGAACTCGCCCTGCCCCACCCGGCCGAACGGCATGTTGTCGCGGACGATCTGACGCTCCTGGCCGCTGTCGTCGGTGATCACGGTCAGCGCGATGTGCGCGTCGGCCGGCTTGACGTCATCGGGCAGCTCGATGTCGGCGAGCTTGGTCCGCCCGATCACGCGCTCCTGCTGCTCGACGGTCAGCGCGTTCCATGCCGTCAGGTCGTGGACGTACTTCTGCACGATCACGTAGCTGCCGCCCGCGAACCCCGGATCGTCGCCGCCGACGATCGCGGCGGTCATCGCCGCGCGGCCGACCGGGTTCTCGGTGCCGTCGACGAAGCCCATCAGATCGCGCTCGTCGAAGTACTTGAAGCCGTGGACCTCGTCGACGATCTCCACGTGGCCCGACAGCCGGGTGGCGAGCTGTCCCGCCAGCTCGAAGCACAGGTCCATACGGTCAGCCCGGATGTGGAAGAGCAGGTCCCCCGGCGTCGACGGCGCGGTGTGCCGTGCTCCGCGCAGCTCGGGCAGGACGTGCAAGCCGCGTGGGCGCGGCTCGCCGAACAGGCGGTCCCAGAGCGCCGAGCCGATGCCGACCACGCAGCTCAGATTCCCGTCGGGGATCCGAAATCCGACCGACCGAATGAGGCCGGCGACGTCGGACAGCAGGTCGCGCACGTCGTCCTCGGCGCCGTCAGCGACAGTCGCCACGAGGAAGATGGCCGCTTCAGTCAGCGGTCGCAGCAGCGCCTGGGGCTCAGGGGAATCGGGCATCGGGGCCGGCGACGGGGTCGCGGGTCGGCCGCGCATCGCGCGCGGAGATCACGGACAGATCCACGCCGAGATGGTAGAGCGGCGCGGCGTCGCCCGGCGCACGCCGCCGGCCACGGCGCTCCGGGTGCATCCTCACCCGGAGCGCCGTCGCCCCCAGGACCGACTTTCACGACTCTGACGGTGCCGAAGCGTCATGGCCCCCACCTATTAGAACGCAGGGCGGGGAGAAAGGTTGGCCGTCGTTCTCACGAATCGGCGAGAACGTCTCGGAGGGCGCAGCGGGCGGCGGTCAGGCGTCGCGGATGACCCGCAGGATGACCGACCGCGTCGCCCGCCGAGCGGCGGCGAGGACCACCACGAGCTGGTCATCGCTGAGATCCTCGGCGACCTCGACGACGATCACCAGCGGCTGGACGCCGGTGCCGGCATGACCGATGACGCGCCGGACCTCGTCGGCCTCGCGCTCGATCGCCTCGGGCGCCGGCAGCGAGAGCACCACGCTGCCCGCCGCGGGCGGCTCGAGGTGCCCGGCCTCGTCGGTGGGGCCCGATTGGATCACCAGCTCGCCGGCGGCGGCACCGGGCAGCGCGCGACCGTCGAGTCGCCGCGCGAGCGCGCCCCCGCGCGGCAGCTGGACGATCAGCGGTGATCCCACGCCGGTCGCCGGTCAGCTCGCGGACGGGACGACGACGCCCTGCAGCACGACCGGTCCGAGCGTCGGATCGAGCTCGGTCGCCTGCGACACGCCGGCCGGGGTGATCGTGTCCACCACCTGCGGCACGGTGGTCGGGTCGACCGAGCAGATCGGGCTCGTCCCGCCGGTCGCGCAGACGCCGAACGTGTAGCCGCCCGGGGTGGCGGTGAACATGCGAGCGAGGTCCGCCTGGAAGCCGTCCTGACCGGTCAGCGTGACGGTGAACGCCCAGCCCGGGCCGACGGTCCCGAAGGCCGAGATCGGCAGCTCGATCGTCGCGGTCTCGTTCGCCTGGTCGATCACGAAGATCGGTGAGCCGAGCGGGTTGCCCGAGGCGTCGTTCCATACCACCGGCGCGAAGCCCTGAGCCTCGACGAGCTCGCTCCACGCGTCCGGCGGGGCGATCGTGTAGTTGCGCGCGGCGTAGGCCGCCTGGGTGGACGTGCTGGTGGCCGACGGGTTGTGGACGTAGATGTCGAGCAGCTGGGCGCCGAACGCCGTGCCGAAGGTCGGCGCGAGGTTGGCGATCCCGACCGTCAGGTAGACGTCGGAGGAGGTCTGGCTGACCGACAGGCCGGTGAGATCGAACGCGCCGGGCTGGAAGACGCCGGGGGCCGTCGGGTACTGGTAGGTCCCCGGGCCGTTGTCGTCGCCGGTCGGATCGGTGACCGAGAAGACCGTCGTGCCGGGCACCGTGGTGTCGGTCACCGAGGTCTGCGCGTAGCCGGTGCTGCGCCCGAGCGTCGCCGTGACGGTGATCGCCGACGTGCCGAAGCTCGCCGCCAGGGTCAGCGTCCAGGCGCCGCCGGAGTCCGCCCTCGTCGACTCCGCGTCGGCCTCGCCGCCCTGCGGGCCCTCGGACTCCGCGACGACGCGCGCCCCCGGGGCCGTCGTGCCGGTGACGGTCACGGTCGGCGTCGAGACGGTCGCGCCCGATGTCGGCGAGCTGATCGACACCGCCAGCGGCCCGGGCATTCCGTCGGTGACATAGCGGCGGGTGACGATCGCCGGGGTCTCGAGGTCGCGGCCGGCGCCGAGGTCAAGCGTCAGCCGGGCGACCTGGGCCTGGGCCCAGGTCAGCGGGCTGGCCGACCCGGCCGGCTGGCCGTCCTGGAAGCCGATCGACGCCGTCGCCGGGTCGGTGCCGTAGGGCGAGGCCGCCAGGTCGGGATCCTCCCAGACCTGCTCGGGCTCGAGCCCCTGGCCCGAGGTCATGGTCCGCATCGCGGTCAGCAGCGTGGTCGCGTCGGCGGGGTCGCCCGCGGCGATGTCGTACTCGCCGTGCTCACCGCTCAGCACCGGCCACAGATGACCCGTGCCCGCGTCGGTGGGCGGCCACGGCGCGCCGGGAACGGTGCAACTGCTCGCGCTCGGCTGATAGCAGTCGCCGTAGCCGTCGTCGGAGCCGTTGGCCGCGTCCACGCCGTAGCGGTAGAAGCCCGGGCCCGACGGCGTCGTCACCTCGATCTCCTTGTCGACGATCGCCACCGTGGCCTGCACGTCGGGGTCGGACGCGGGCAGCACCCCGAGTCGGACGAGCTCCAGGAAGCCGGCATCGATCACCGAGCGCTGGTCGACGGTCGGGGCGCCGTTCATCAGGCTGTAGGTGATCGCGGCGTTCGGGTAGCCGGTCTTGGACACGCGGATGAAGTAGCGCGGGCCGTCGGGCCCGGTCGTCGTCACCGTCCAGTTCTTGATGTTGCGGGCGTAGTCGTCGGCGGTGGCCTGATAGATCGCCTCGCGGACGGGGTCGCCGTTGACGCGGGCGATGTTCGCCGCCGCGGTGAGGCCGGCGATCTCCGCCGCGATCGTCGAGGGCGAGTAGCCCGTCTGCTCCTCCCAGCGCTCGACGCCGTCGGAGGGCCCGTTGGCGACGATGAAGTCGGCCGCCGGGATGACGTGGTCGTAGTAGAGCTCGGAATCGCGGGCGAGCCCCGACTGCCAGTCCATCAGGATCGGGTAGGAGGTCTCGTCGAGCTGCACGCCGCCGGTGTCGGGCGCCGCCTTGCCGTTCTCCAGCGAGTTGCGCGGCATCGCGCCGCTCGGGAGCTGCTGGCGGTCGAACAGGAACAGCGTGGCCTGCTGGGCGGTCGACACGTCGCCGGCCACCAGCAGCCCGGTGAACGCCTCGTAGAGATCGCGGGCGAACACCTCGCGGTAGGAGCCGAAGTAGTCCGGCTTGCCGTTGGTGGCGTTGCCGGCCGGCACCGACTGGCCCCAGGGCGAGTCCAGGCCCGCGGCGATCGCGCCCGGGAAGGTCTTGTCCTCGCTGGCCTTGACGACGTTGACCGATTCGTAGTACTCGTTGTCGGCCGCGGTGCCGAGGCTCGGCGACGGCCGGCGCAGCCCGGCGTCGTACTGCTTCCATCCCCGCTCGTAGGCGCGCAGGACGGCCGGGAAGGACTGGCTCACCGAGGCGCC
>JBELAG010000431.1:0-4389 GCA_049509055.1 Solirubrobacteraceae bacterium | reverse complement strand
GACGACGCTGACCGCGAAGTAGCAGGCGAACATGTCCTCCGGCGAATCCCATGGATTCCCGAACACCGGACGGTGCGGCGTGAGCGCCGTCCGCAGCGCTGACGGCTGCAGTGCGTCCCGAAGCGAGCTTGTGGCGTCTGGTCCCGTGTCCATCTCTCCGACCTCGCTCTGATGATACGGCAGAGGATCCCGGGCGGCCACCGGGACCGCGGCGTCGCGGGCTCGCGGTCGGGATGCGCGGATCGCGATGTGCCATCATCCAGGGGCCCCGATGAGCGTCCTCAGCCTGACCATCGCCGCGCAGGTGGCCGAGTACTGGCGGCGCGAACGCGAACTCGAGCAGGCCTCGCCCCCCAGCGAAGCGGAACGTCGCGCCGCTGAAGCCACCGCCGCCGAGCGTGCCCGCCTGCGGGCCGGCGGCGTTCCGGCCGGCGTGATCGCGCCCGGCACGACGCTGCGCGACACCCCGCTGCTCGATCCGTTCGGCGCCGAGACGTCTCTGTATGAGACGATTCCCGGAGGGCGGCCGGCGGTGATCGTCTTCTACCGGGGTGCGTGGTGCCCGTTCTGCAACATCGCGCTGCACACCTACCAGGAGGTGTTGCTGCCCGAGCTCCAGCGGCGCGACGTGGCCCTGATGGCCGTCAGTCCCCAGAAGCCGGACGGCTCGATGACGATGATTCAGAAGCACCAGCTCACGTTCGCGGTGCTGTCGGACCCGGGGTTGAAGCTGGCCGAGCAGGCCGGCATCGTCATGCGCCTTTCCGACCTCACGCGCCAGGCGGTCATCGACGCCGGCTTGAATTTCGCCGCGCGCAACGCGGACGGCCAGCCGACCCTGCCGATGCCGACGGTGCTGATCATCGACGGACAGCGCGTCGTGCGCTGGGTGAAGGTCAACCCCGACTGGACCGAGCGCTCCGAGCCCGCCGAGATCGTCGCCGCGCTCGATGCGCTGGGGCTCACCGTCGGCGTCCCGGGATAGCGTCGGCGCGGCTCTCGCGATCTCGGTGACGCCCCACGGCGGGCCCCGTGGCCGCGGTCCGGGAGCCGTGCCGCGCTGAGCGGCACGTGACCGCCGGTCCTCACGCCGCTGCGGCTTCGACCAGGCAGATCTGGTTGCCGCCCAGCGACTTCGCGCGATAGAGCGCCTGGTCGGCCTGGAGCATCGTCCGGCGCCGGTCGCCGTCGAACCACGCGATCCCGATGCTGACCGTCAAGTCGTTGCGCCGGCAGCGCTCGGCGATGCGCTGCTGAAGATCGGCCGCGAGCGCGTGCGCATCCGCGGTCTGGACCGCGGGCAGGAGCGCCGCGAACTCGTCGCCTCCCAGCCGCGCAGGCATATCGCTGGCGCGCAGCCGTCCGCGCAGCGCCTCCGCGACCAGCCGCAGCGCGTCGTCGCCCTCGTCATGACCGAAGCGGTCGTTGATCTGCTTGAACGTGTCGACGTCGAGCAGCATCAGCGCGAGACCGCCGGGGTCGCCGGCGGTCAACTCGGCGAAGCGGTCGTCGAATGCGCGCCGGTTGGGCAGGCCGCAGAGGTGGTCCTGGAAGGCCAGCGCGCGAAACTGAGCGGCCAGCCGCGCCTGCTCGCGCACCAGTTGCCCCATGTCGATCGCCGCATCGAGCATGTGATCCTCGGCCGTCCCGACGCCGACCTTCACGTTGCTCGGCGGCGGTTCGCGCGGCGCCGCGGCGCCGCCGATCGCGTCGGCGCTCGCCGTGGCCGTCCCGGCGGTCAGCCGCTCGACCTCGCCGACCAGGCATTCGACGTTCGCGACGTAGCCGACGCCCGCCGCGATCCAGCGTCGGGGCACGCCCTGACCGCCGAACAGCACGTGCGTGTCGGGGCTCACCCGCTTGACGGCCACCATCGCCTCGTGGCCGACCTCGGCGCCGAACGCCATCGTCAGCGACAGGCCCACCACCGCCGGACGGTACGTGGCGACCGTCGACGCGAGCGCCGGCACCGGGACATTGGTGCCGAGGTAGATGACCGTGTAGCCGGCAGCCTCGAGCACGTCCGCCGCCATCCGCAGACCGAGGCCGTGATGCTGGCCGGCGGGCGCGGCCAGGACGACCGTCGCTCGTCCGCCGGGCACGGCGTTGTGGTTGGCCAGGTACAGCGCCGCGAGGACGCGGTGGGCGATCGCCGTCGCGAGATGCTCGTCGGCCACGGTGATCAGATTGCGCTCCCACAGCTCGCCGATCCGGTACATCGCGGGAGCGACGACTCGGGCGTGGACCCCGGCGGCGGTCAGCCCGTCGGCCAGCGCGCCGCGCGCGATCGCCTCGGCGGCGCGCCCGTCGGCGCCACGCAGGGCGTCGACCAGTTGCCGCGCGCTCGCGGCGCACCGCGCGTCGGATTCGCGGCGCGACGGCAGCCCCCGGTCGAGGCCGTCGGTCACCTCATCGCTCTCGGTTCGGGGCCGAGGCGACGCTCGATGACACGACGCCAGACATGCCGGTCGCGCTCAAGATGCGGCTCGGGTTGTCGAAACACCAAGAGCGACACGCCAGATCACCACGATACCGCCGGCCGCGGCCGGCCGGCCGGCTCACGACTGCCACCTGAGGGAGACACCCCCGAATGAACCTCGTCAAGAACCTGTCGGTCCGAGGCAAGCTGCTTGCGGGCTTCGGCGCCGTGCTGGCGCTCACGGTCATCCTGGGCGTCGTGATGCTCACTCAGATCTCGAGCGTCGACGCGGGCGGCGTGAACATCGGGAGCAACCTCCCGTCGGTCGAGGCCATCGACCAGATCGGGATCGACACGGCGGCCGCGCGGATCGACCAGGCCCAGGCGATGCTCGACACGGTGCCGTCAAGCGTGAGCGCCGATTTCGCCGCCTATGCGGGGGACGCGGCTGCGGCCGACCAGTTGCTGTCGCGCTACGCGCGGCTGGTCAACGCCGGGACCGAGGACGCGACGCTGTGGCACACCGCACGGAGTGAGTGGGCGGCCTATCAGACCGCGACCGACGATGCCAAGCAGCTGACCGAAGACCAGAGCGCCGGTGGGCAGGCCAGGCAGAACGCGTTGATCGCCGGCACCGGTGCGATGTTCTCCAGGCTGCGGGCGACGATCGCCCGCTGGGCGAAGGTCAACGACGCCCAGGCACAGGCCAGTCTCCGCAGCAACGCCTCGACCTATAGCTCGGCTCGCCTGCTGGGGATCATCCTGTTGGTGATCGCCGTCGCGTGCGGCCTGGGGATCGCGCTGCTGGTGTCGCGCTCGCTCAAGCGACGCATCGACGTGGTGCTGAGCACGCTGACCTCGCTGCGCGACCACTGCATGAGTGACGTGCGTGAGGGCATGACGGCGTTTGCGGACGGCGACCTGACCAAGCGCTACGCCCCGGTCACGCCGCGGATCGGTGACTCCTCGGTCGACGAGCTCGGCCAGCTGGCGCAGAACGTCGATGCCGTCCGTGACCGGATCGTCGACACCATCGAGGCCTACAACCAGACCGCCCAGCAGCTCGGCGCGACGATCGGTCAGGTTGCGCTCACCGCCGGTGACGTCGGCGACTCCTCGATCCAGATGGCATCCACCTCCGAGGAAGCCGGACGGGCGACCGGTGAGATCGCCCACGCCGTCTCCGATGTCGCGGAGGGCGCTGAGCGCCAGGTCCGGATGATCGAGGAGGCCCGCAAGTCGGCCGAGGAGGTCGCCCGCGCCGTCCAGGAGTCGGCCGACAACGCCCAGCAGACCGCCGAGGTCGCGGCCGAGGCCCGCAGGATCGCCCAGGAAGGCGTCGGCGCCGCCGAGCAGGCCACTGCCGCGATGAACTCGGTGCGCGAATCCTCGACCGCGGTGAGCGCGGCGATCGACGAGCTGGCCGCCAAGTCCTCGCAGATCGGCGCGATCGTGCAGACGATCACCGGGATCGCCGAGCAGACCAACCTGCTGGCGCTCAACGCGGCGATCGAGGCCGCCCGCGCCGGCGAGCAGGGCCGCGGCTTCGCGGTCGTCGCCGAGGAGGTCCGCAAGCTCGCCGAGGAGAGCCAGCAGGCCTCACACGAGATCTCGCAGCTGATCGACGCCATCCAGGCCGAGACCGACCGCGCCGTGACCGTCGTGCAGGACGGCGCCGGCCGCACCCAGGAGGGCGCGGCGGTCGTCGACGAGACCCGCGCGGCGTTCGTCAGGATCGGCGACGCCGTCGACGACATGTCGGCCCGCATCGAGCAGATCGCCGCCGTGTCCGCCCAGATCGCCGCCGGCGCGGAGAGCATGCAGGGCCACATCGGGGAGGCCGCGGCGGTGGCCGAGCAGTCCTCGGCGTCGACCGAGGAGGTCTCGGCGTCCACGCAGGAGACGTCGGCCTCCACGCAGGAGATCGCCGCCAGCGCCCAGGCGCTGTCGACCAACGCCGCACAGCTCAA
>JBELAG010000430.1:0-4750 GCA_049509055.1 Solirubrobacteraceae bacterium | reverse complement strand
GGGCAGCTCAACGAGCCCTGGGGCGTCGCCGTCGATCCCTCGGGCGACGTCTACGTCGCCGATACCTATAACAGCCGGATTGATCAGTTCTCCTCCGCCGGCGCGTTCATCAAGGCCTACGGCTGGGGCGTGAGCGACGGGCAAGACCGGTTTGAGACCTGCACCAGCACCTGCCAGACCGGGATCCTGGGCGGCGGCGCCGGGCAGCTCTACGCGCCCCGAGGAGTCGCCGTCGACCCCTCGGGCGACGTCTACGTCGCCGACCTCGGCAACGCCCGGATCGATGAGTTCTCCGCCGCCGGCGCGTTCATCAGCGCCTACGGCTGGGGCGTTGCCGACGGTCAAGACCGGGGCAGCTCAACGAGCCCTGGGGCGTCGCCGTCGATCCCTCGGGCGACGTCTACGTCGCCGATACCTATAACAGCCGGATTGATCAGTTCTCCTCCGCCGGCGCGTTCATCAAGGCCTACGGATGGGGTGTCAGCGACGGCGCGAGCCGGTTTGAGACCTGCACCAGCACCTGCCAGGCAGGGCTCTACGGCGGCGGCGCCGGGCAGCTCGACGGCGCACCCGGGGGCGTCGCCACCGATAGCTCGGGCGACGTTTACGTCGCCGATTTCAACAACAACCGGATCGATGAGTTCTCCGCCGCCGGCGCGTTCGTCAGCGCCTACGGCTGGGGCGTTGCCGACGGTCAAGACCAGTTTGAGACCTGCACCGCCACCTGCCAGACCGGGATCGAGGGGGTCGGCGCCGGGGCGCTCGTCGAGCCCACCGCCGTCGCCATCGATCCCTCGGGCGACGTCTACGTCGCCGAGTACGGCAACGACCGGATCGATGAGTTCTCCGCTGCCGGCGCGTTCATCGGCGCCTATGGTTGGGGCGTTGCCGACGGTCAATACCAGTTTGAGACCTGCACCAGCACCTGCCGATCCGGGCTTGCGGGCGGTGGCGCCGGACAGCTTTACATCCCCTACGGCGTCGCCACCGATAGCGCGGGCGACGTCTACGTCGCGGAGTACCTCACCAACCGGATCGATGAGTTCTCCGCCGCCGGCGCGCTGAGCCCGGCGCCCCCGGTGAGCCCGACGCATCCGGCCGGGCCGACGCCTCCGGCGAGCCCGGCGCCCTCGGTGAGCCCGGCGCCTCCGGTGAACACCACCCGACCGGAGGTGACCGGCAGCGCCAAGGCGGGCGCGACGTTGAGCTGCTCACGGGGCACCTGGAACAACGACCCGACGACATTCGCCGATCAGTGGTACCGCGACGGAACATCGCTGGCCGGGTTCACAGGCTCGACGTACCGACTCGGAACGCTCGACGAAGGCACGACACTGATGTGCGTGGTCACCGCGAGCAGCGCCGCCGGGCAGGCATCGGCGCACAGCAACGCCGTGACAATCCCGATTCCCACGGTGCCGCGGTGCGCGGGCGCGACCGGCTCGATGACCGGCACCACGATCGGTCAGGTCACCCTGGGGATGACCCGATCGCAGGCGCGCTACCTCTATCGCCACCACTCCAATCGCGGCAAGCAGTACGAGGACTTCTTCTGCCTGACCCCGATCGGGGTTCGCGTCGGCTACGCCTCGCCCGTCCTGCTCGACAGTCTCCCGACTCACCAGCGCCCCGGGTCTCGCGGCAGGGTCGTGTGGGCGTCGACCTCAGACCCGTACTACTCCCTCGACGGGATTCGTGCGGGCGAGTCGATCGCGACCGCAGCACGCGTGCTGGGCGCCGAGCCGCCTTTCCACATCGGCCTGAACGACTGGTACCTGGCGCGCAAAGCCGGCTACACGGCGGTGCTGAAAGTCCGCGGAGGGGTCGTCGAAGAGCTCGGGATCGCCGACAACTCGCTGACCGGGACCCGAACGACGCAGAACGTGCTGATGCACTCGTTCTACTGACGCTGCCGGGCGCTCACACGAGTGCTCTGAGCCGGCGTCCGAGCCCGCCGGGCCCGCGGCCGGGGCGCCGCGGTACGCTCGCGGCCGTGACCGGCCCGCTCGCCCTGCGCATCCGCCGCCTGTTCCTCGCCGACAGCGGCCGCTGGCGCCCGGCCGCCGCCGGTCTTGCGCTCGCCGGCTGGGGGTTGGCGATCCTGATCAGCCTCGCGACGAGCCCGCTGTTCGCCGCCACGGGTCTCCAGCCGCTGCGCTTTTCGGTCCTCACCGCCGGCTTCCCCGGCGCCTCGGTCCTCACCGCGGCGTTCCCGCCCCCGCCCCCGCGGTGCACGATCCGCGCCCCTGGGTCACATCTGGCCGTCGGCCAGACCGTCACGGTGACGGGCTGCCGGGCACCGTGACCGGCGTGCGTCACGGGATAACGCGGCGAGCGCCCGACCGCCAGGCCTGCCGATGGCCATCGGTTCTCCGCTACGGCGGGGGCTTCTCGCGACCTGGGCCGACCGCTCGTTGATCGCCGATCGCGGCACGCCGACGCCCTCTGGTCGGTTGGGCTGACGGTCTGTCGGTGGTCGACTTGGGTGGCGGGAGGACTGAGGGTTGCTTACAATTTGTGTGTGGACCGCCCTACGCATGATCGCCAGACCGAGCATCTGCGCGTCCTGATCGCCAACGAGCGCGCGGATCGTCTCGCGCTCGTCGCCCCGATCGTGGTCGCGTTGGGGCATGAGGTGATCGCCCGGGAGATCGACGTCGCCGACGTCGGGCCGGTTACCGCGCGGGAGCGGCCCGACGTCGCGCTGGTCGGACTGGGCGAGAGCTCGGAGCACGCACTGGGGCTGATCGACAAGATCGTCCATGAGGCCGCGTGCCCGGTGATCGTGCTGCTGCATGCGCCCGACCAGGCGTTCATCCGTGAGGCGTCCAAGCGCGGCGTCTTTGCCCACATCAACGATGCCGATGTCGAGGATTGGCAGAGCTCGATCGACATCGTGTTGCGCCGCTTTGCGGAGTTTCATGACTTGGAGGGGGCGTTCGGACGCCGCGCGCTGATCGAGCGCGCCAAGGGCATCCTGATGGAACGTCACTCGATCGGCGAAGAGGCCGCGTTCGGGATGTTGCGCGATCAGTCCCGCAACGCCAATCGCAAGCTGATCGATCTCGCCGGCGCGGTCGTCGACGCGCAGCGCCTGCTCCCCAAGATCCCGCCCGCCCCTCCGGAGGCCGCTCATAACGGGCCACCCGCTGCGGGCAGCGCGCCAGATCCGGCGCACGCGTAGCGCACGCGCACGCGCCCCGCCGCGACGGGCAAGCGGGCGCGGGACCGCCCAGCGACGCCATCACGCCGATGGCCGGGACTGGCGGTCTTCGCCGGTGGGGTAGGGTGTGGCAACTGGAGGGCTTTGGTGTGAGGCTGGCTCATCGCGGGCGAGCAGCGCAGCCGGACTTCCGAGGTCTACTCACCCCGGAGGTCCATGTGTCGCTGAATCTGGTCGTCTCACCATCTCCG
Organism: Solirubrobacteraceae bacterium; assembly: GCA_049509055.1. Classification (GTDB taxonomy): domain Bacteria; phylum Actinomycetota; class Thermoleophilia; order Solirubrobacterales; family Solirubrobacteraceae; genus Palsa-465. The sequence continues at coordinate 1,336 of JBELAG010000430.1, read as the reverse complement.
ATCGATCACGGAGAACCGCTCCCCGACGCCGTTATCGGCGCCGACATCGAACGCGACGGCACCGTCGCATGGCTGCGGATCCGGGGGGACGTGCACCGCGCCGACGCGCCCCAACTCGCCCGTGTGCTGCGCCGTGCCCAGTTGGCCGCTCGTCTGATCGTGCTCGACCTACGCCGGATGTCATCGATCGATGCGATCGCGGCGGGGGTGATCGCCCACGCCGTCGTGCGCGCGCGGCGCGGAAACCGCCGGCTGATCCTGATCTGCGCCCCGGACCACGTCGATCGCGCGCTGTCGCTCATCGCCATCTCTGACCGGCCCGAGATCATCGACCTGGAGGCCGGAGCGCCGGTCGTCCAAGCGCTGTTGGCACTCGCCAGAACCGAGCACGTGGCGTCAATCGTCGAACCCAGCCGCCGATCCTCGTTGATCGACACAGCAGCCGAGTAGCCTCGCTTCCGGGCATAACGGCTTCACTCGTCATTACCCTTAATGGCGAGGTGCGGCGGTCGGCTCCGACGTCGGGAGCGTCGCGCCATCTGCGGTCTCGCGGTGCGGGTCTGCCGAGCCGGGTCTGGGTCCGGGGGGCTGGTCTGGCGTCGTGGGCGATGCGCCGCGCGGGTGAGGGGACGGATTCTTGCCCCAGTCAGCCGCGACGGCGAAGTCGAGCAGGCGAGCGAAATAGTCGTCGAACGGCTGCAGCGAGACGCCCGCGGGCTCGAGCCGCGTCCGGGTGATCTGATCCTGAAAGCGCACGCCGATGTTGAGGTAGGGGATGAACACCTGGGTGTGCTCGAGCGCGAGGCGCTGGCGGCCGTGAACGGCGCGGCGCAGCAGCGGGTAGACCGCCCGGTATATGGCGGGACTGACGATCCTCGGCCGCGGCTGGTGAAAGCGCTCGGCGGTCATCCGGGCCACGTGTCCGGTGGTGGTGGCGCGGTCGCCGGCGACGAGATGAAACGTCTCGTTCGGCCCCGTACTGATCAGCTCGAACAGCGCGTCGGCGACGTAATCGATCGGCACCACGTCGAGCGGCGCTCGCCGGTTGAGCGGGAGCGCGCGGTAGGCGCCGGTCGAAAGCGCGCGGATCGGCCCGTAGAGGACGTTGAAGGCCGAGGTCCAGCCGCTCGCCTGCTCGCCGACGATGATGCTGGGGCGAGCGATCTGCACCGGTAGCTGGCCGGCGGCTGTTCGCACGTTGCCCTCGGACTCCCATTTGGAGCGCTCGTACGGGTTGCGGAATCCCTGGCCGACGTCGTAGTCGTGCTCGGAGAACTCGCCGCGGTGGGTTCCGGCGACGTAGGCGGTGGAGACGTAGGTGAATCGCTCCAGGCCG
>JBELAG010000043.1:0-23816 GCA_049509055.1 Solirubrobacteraceae bacterium | reverse complement strand
ACCGAGACCGTCGACGATCTCATCTGGGACCTCGAGCAGGGACTTGCCCGCGTGCGATGACCGACCTCGAGCGCTACCAGGATCCGTTGGCGATCCAGCGCGTGCTTCGCACCGCGAGCACGATCGCGATCGTCGGCCTGTCGAGCAACGAGCTGCGCGCCAGCCACTTCGTCGGCTTCTACCTCAAACGACACGGTTACCGGGTGGTCCCGGTGAATCCGCGCGAGACCGAGGTCCTCGGAGAGACGAGCTACGCGAGCCTTCTCGATGTGCCCGTTCCGGTCGACATCGTCAACGTCTTCCGCGCGCCGGATGCGCTGCCGCAGATCGCTCGCGACGCCGTCGCGATCCACGCCGGCACGCTCTGGTGTCAGTTCGGCGTGATCAACGAGGAGGGCGCCGCGATCGCGCGGGCCGGCGGCGTGACGGTCATCATGGACCGCTGCCTGAAGGTCGAGCACGCGCGCTACGTGGGCCGGATGCACTGGTTCGGGCTCAACACCGGGCGGATCACGTCGGTCCGCACCGGTCTGCAGTAAGCGGGCCCTAACCGGCGACCTGCGTCGACGTGAACGCAGGCCGCCGGCGGTGCTCACGCCCTCACGAGCTCAGCCCACCGCGGTCAGGTGACCGCGGCCGCGGCCGGCTGCCCGGTGTGGCCGGCCGCGCGCACCGCCTCGCCGTCGCCGTCGAACAGCCCCTCCACCGAGAAGTACCGCTCCCCGGTGTCGTAGGAGAACGTGAGCACGACGCTGCCGGCGGGTATCTCGGGGAGCTTCTTGGCGACCGCGGCCAGCGCCGCTCCGGATGACGGGCCGACGAAGATCCCCTCCTCGCGGGCCACGCGGACGGCGTAGGCGAAGGCGTCCTCCTCGCTCACCGCAATGACGCCGTCGATCGTGTCGAGATGCAGGTTGCGCGGCACGAACCCCGCGCCGATCCCCTGCAGGCGATGCGGCGCAGGCGTGCCGCCGCTGATCACGGGCGACTTCTCGGGCTCGACCGCGTACGTCTTCAGCCGTGGGAAATGCGTCTTGAGCACCTCGCTGACACCGCTGATGTGCCCGCCGGTCCCGACACCGGTGATGAGAAAGTCGACTCCGTCGGGAAAGTCACGCAGGATCTCAGCCGCCGTCTGGCGGCGGTGGACCTCGACGTTGGCCTCGTTCTCGAACTGCTGAGGCATCCACGCGCCTGGGGTCGCGCCGACGATCGCGGCGGCACGATCGATCGCCCCCTTCATCCCCAGCTCACGGGGCGTGAGCTCGAGGTCGGCGCCGTAGACGGCGAACAGCCGCCGGCGCTCGATCGACATCGACTCGGGCATCACCAGCAGCAGGCGGTAGCCCTTGACGGCCGCGACGATCGCCAACCCGACGCCGGTATTGCCGGACGTCGGCTCGACGATCAGGCTGTCGGGCCCCAGCAGCCCGCGCCGTTCGGCGTCCTCGATCATCGACAGGCCGATCCGGTCCTTGATGCTTCCGCCGGGGTTGGTGCGCTCGGCTTTCATCCACACCTCGACGCGTGGATCGAACAGTCGATTGATGCGGATGTGCGGCGTGTCGCCGATCGTCTCGAGGATGGTGTTGAACTTCATGCTCGTCTCCGTTCTGTGGCGGTGTGGGACATCGCGCGTGGTCAGATGTTGAATTCGATGAGATCGTCGGCCGGCCCGACGGCGCCGGTGCGTCGCTCGATGCGCGCGGTCGGCGTGACGATGGAGTACGGCGCAACGCTCCGGGTGAGCCATACGTTGCCGCCGATCCGGCTGCCGCGACCGATGTGCGTGTCTCCACCCAGGATCGTGGCGTTGGCGTAGATGACGACATCGTCGCCGATCGTGGGATGGCGCTTGCTGCGTTGCAGTCGCTTGTTCACGTGGGCCGCGCCGAGCGTCACCCCCTGGTAGAGACGGACGCGGGCACCGATCTCGGCGGTCTCTCCGACCACGATGCCGGTGCCGTGGTCGATCGCGAACGACGGGCCGATCCTGGCGCCGGGGTGGATGTCGATCCCGGTCGCGCGATGGGCGACTTCGGTCAACAGGCGCGGGAACAGCGACACGTGGCCGTACAGCTCGTGGGCAATGCGATAGATCGCGATCGCCAGGAACCCCGGATACGCGACGATCACCTCGTCGACGCTCTCCGAAGCCGGGTCGCCGTCGTGGATCGCACGGGCATCGAGCAGCAGCGCCTCGCGGATCGGCCCGAACCGGGACAGCAGATCCTCGCTGCGAGGATCCGGTGGCGGCGGCGGGGTTCCCCGCTCGGTCCCGGGGACCGCGAGCGCGTGCGTGAGGATCGCACCGAGCGCGTCGAGCTCGCCCGCCAGCGCCCCGGAGCCCGCCTCGCGCGCCGCGAAGTGAGGAAACAACAGCGCGAGCGAACGGTAGGCGAAGCTCTCGGCCTGCTGCCGCAGGCCGGCGGGCAACGCGTGGTCGTCGTGCTCGCGGGCGAGGACGGCCAGCAGCTCAGATCGCCCGCGGCTCGTCTCGTGCACGGAATCGGTCGGCATCGCTGAGATTCTCGTCTCGGTCGTTGCGCGGCACATCGGCTCGTCAGCGCCCGTCGCCGACCAGCGAGACGCCGTAGCCGGCCAGCTCGCCGATCCCGCCGCGCACGCGCGCCACGTCGCCGTGACCCTGGCGACGCAGGACGCTGGCCGCGAGGGCCGCTCGCCGCCCGCCCGCGCACGCGACCGCCAGCGGTCGCCGATCGCCGAGCGTCTCGGAGTCGCCGTTCTGCAGGCGATGGAGCGGGAGGTGAACCGATCCGGACACATGTCCTGCTCGCCACTCAGCCTGGTCGCGGACGTCGACGAGCTGGACATCGGACAGGAGCGCCGCCAGCTGCTCGGTCTCCAGAGCGCGCGTGCTGTGCACGGTCAGGCCGGATGCGAGCCAGCCGCCGCGGTCGGCCGCCGAGACGCCGGCGATGCTCCACACGCCGGCCGCGTAGAGCAGCCGCGCCACCCTCATTGCGCGGCACAGCGTGGTCGCGACGATCACCACCGGCTCATCGGGCGCGGTGGCCCATCCTGCTCTCGTGCCGATGCTCTGGCCGGCCGCGGGAAGGTTCAGCGCTCCGGCGATGTGGCCGTGGTCGAACTCGTCCGGGTCTCGCACATCGATCACGCACGCCCCGCCGGCGATGAACGTCCCCAGCCCGCCGGGCTCGAGCTCTCGTACCGGCCCGGGGTCCCTGGCACCCTGCACGTTGAGCGCCACGACCTGTGCCACCCGCGGGGGCCGAGCGGGAACGCTTCTCGTCAGCTCGCGTACGAAGGCATCGCGATCGTCGATCGCGATCAGGGCGCTGCTGCGCCGCTCATCGCCGATCGTCGAGCTCGTCCGCTCGCTCAGCGCCCCGCCCCCGCAGAGCGAGGCGCCAACATGGCCCGGCCAGAGCTGGACGGCATCGCCGAGCGCGGTCAGTCGTTTCACGGTGTCAAACAGCGCCGACGCGCCGTCCTTTGCGTCGACCGCGAGGTCGGGGCGCGCGAGCTCTCCGATCAGCAGCGAGTCGCCGCCCAGCAGAACCGATCGCCCGGACGCCGAGCCCGGCTCGGTGACCAGATAGGAGAGGTGCTCGGGCCGGTGTCCCGGCGTCGCGATCACCCGCAGCGTCAGCGCGCCGACCTCCACCGTGTCCTCGTCGCGAAGGCCCGGCCCGTCCGGCCGGCTCGGGTCGGAAGGCACATGCGCTGTCGCGCCGGTGGCGGCGACCAGCCGCTCCCGGCCCGAGACATGGTCGGCGTGAAAATGGGTCTCGAGCACGTGGCGGATCTCGGCGCCGGCCCGCGTCGCCGCGTCGAGGTAGTCGTCGATCTCCCACTTCGGATCGACGACCGCGGCGACGCCCTCGGACGCGACGACATACGACGCGCATCCCAGGTCCTCGTGCACTATCTGACAGAAGAACATCGCTCACCTCTGATCGGTTCGTTGGCCATGTTTGCTCGCCGCCATCGTCAGCCGGCGCGGCGCAGCAGTTGCCGGATGTGTCGCTGAGCCCCGGGCGGAAGGCCGGCGGCCTCCAGTCGCCCGGCGCGAAACCGGTTGGCCTCGCCGGGAAACTCACACGCCCGGGCGCGCCCGTCCATCCCCACCTCGCGGCCCAGGATGGTCATGGCGCCCTGCACATTCTCGGGCAGGACGAAGAACTCGTCGGACACCTCGATCCGATCCGCGATCCACTCCACCACCTGGCGGCCGACCGCCTCGGGATCGGCCGCGGTCTCCATCCGGTGACGCAGCCGCGCCACGCCGTAGGAGACATGGCGAGCCTCGTCGCGCCGGGAGAGCAGCACGATCCGCCGCGTGGCCTCGTCCGGAGCCAGGTCGTGGACGATCTTGAAGATGTCGAGGATCTGCCCCTCGCCGAGCACGTCCACCAGCAGCGACGCCTGCTCGTAGTCGGCCAGCTGCGTGAGTGGCGCCAGGAACGCGTCGCCGGTCGGCCCGGTGGCCGACGGGCCGTGTCCGTTGAGCCACAAGCGCTTGACGCACACCTCGGCGTGTCGCGCTTCATCCATCACCTTGCCCGACAGGAACAGCTTGACCTCGAGAAACGCGGGGTTGATCCGGGGGATCCATGACGAGGGGACGTGGTGGGCCACCAGCTCCTGCTGCAACAGCCAGGTGAAGATCTCGCAGGCAGCATCCTCCAGATGGTCAGGCAGTCCCACCGCGGCATGCCAGGGGACATCGAGGCTGGCGTTCCACTGGCTGGCGTTGGCTTGCTCCGCCAGGTGCGCCAGCCGCGGCGTCCACACCTGCTCGCGACGGTTGACCGTCCACGGCACCTCCGGCAGCTCGCCGGAGCCGGGTGTCAGCTCGTGGGTGCGCACCCGCAGGCCCGTCGGCGGGGCCTGCTCGGGCACGACCCCGTAGGGCGTCTGCAGCAGCCGGTGCAGGGGGATCTCGGAGTTGAGCCAGCGTCGGCTCTGACGCGCGCCGCGGTCGCCGCGGCGTAGCGCATCGGGGCTGTCGGGCTCTCGCTCTGAGACCTGCTCCGAGGTGTCGTCGATCGTCGTCATCCGCCGGCTCCGTGCCAGTCGCGCATGTGCCGGCGGATGTGATCGGGCACCGCCGCGCGCGGGTAGTACGTGTCATAGAAGCCGATGTCGAGGTGATGGGCCTGGTACCACACCGTCATCAGGAACGGGTCGATCGTCGCGGGGAAGCGGCCGTAGGTCTCCCAGATGTAGGTGCACAGCAGCTTGGTCGCCTCGACCGCCTCCGGCGTCGGATGGGGGATCGCAGCCGCGGGAGACGCATCACGCCACGGCACGACGCGTTCTGTGGCGGCGGAGAAGCTGCCCTCGGCGCCCCACCGGCGCTCGAGAATCGCATCGACGGCGTCGGACATCGAGGCGTGAAACGGGGGGAGCGCGCCTTCGAACAGTCCGGGCAGGCCAACCGGCACGAGCTCGCCCGCGCCGACCGGCGCGTCGTCGGGGACGCGGGAGAACTGAAAGCCCAGGCCCCCGGCGGAGCCCTCGCCGCCGATCGCGCGCCACTGCTGCACGCCGCCCATCGTCACCCGCCCCTTGCCGCCGGAGAAGGGATGGCCACCGAGGCCGAGCGCCTGGGTGGCGAGCATCAGGTTCGCGATCATCAGCCCCTGCTCGACGCCGTTCATGTCGACCATCTGCCAGCGCTCGAAGTCCCACAGGTCGACGGGATGCGAGCGGTGAAACCACCCGCTGCGCACGAGCGGGTGCAGCGGATCGCCGCCGAGCCGTGGGTCGTGGATGTAGTAGCGGTGGGGCTCGTCGAAGTACAGCATCATCGCCGTGATGCACTGCCGCGTGACGTCGGACACCGGGATGAACAGCGTCGATCCGGGGGCATTGGCGATCCAGTGGTTGATCGCGAACAGGTTCGGCGCCCGCGTCGGGATATCGAGCCGCTCGTCACCGAGCCTGACCGCGCGGCGATACAGCTCGCGGCGCTCGTCCTGGCGGTTGAGCTGGAGGTAGCGCTGCGGCGCGACGTCGCGCTGGGGAAGGAAGAACACGCCGTCGTCGTTGGTCCAGAACAGCTCGGTGCCGTGAGTGGCGAGCGGACTCGGGTAGCTGCGCCCGGTGAAGCTGTCGAGCTTGTCGGCCCCGGTCCGCTCTCCGCGCTCGTCGGTGAACGGCCAGTCGTCACGCGCGACGCCGGTGATCCCGGTGGCGGCGGCCACGAGGATCGCCTCCTCGGCGTCGGACAACGGCACCGGGTCGGCCTCGGAGCGATAGGCGAGGGGGCCGGTCAGCTGCGCTCCGAGCGCGAACCGCCGCGACCGGCGGGTGAAGATCGCGCGCAACGCCGGAAACGACGCCGCGCGCTTGATCGCCGCCTCGTCGGCGGGAGGACGGGCCGGCTGTGTCGAGGTGGCCATCAGATCGAGGTGAGGTAGCGTTCGCGGTCCCACTCGGTCACCGCGCCCAGGAACGTCTGCCACTCGTGCTGCGCGAGGGCCGTGTAGTCGTGCACCGCGTCCTCGCCGAGGATCTCGATGATCGCCGCATCGGCCCGGGCTGCGGCGATCCCGTCGGCGAGGTTGGACGGCAGCGATTCTCCGGTCCCGTACAGGTTCCCCTGCCCGGGCGCGCCCGGGTCGGCTTGCTCGGCCTCGAGCCCGGCGACGATCGCCGCCAGCGCCGCCGCGGTGGCCCAGTGGGGCTCGGCGTCGGCCGCGCCGGTGCGCAGCTCCACGCGCGTCGCGGAGGGTGTCTCGATCAGCGACCGGACGGCCACCGTGCGGTTGTCGTGGCCCCACGTGCAGGTGGCGGGAGCGAACGACAGCGGCGCGAAGCGCTTGTAGGAATTGACCGTCGGAGCGCCGTACAGGACGATCCCCGGCAGGTGATCGACGAGTCCGGCGATCGCCCGGCGATGCACGTCGTTCTCGGCATGGCGATCGGTGGCGAACGCCGGCTCACCCTCGCGCCACAGCGAGATGTGCAGGTGCATCGAGTTCCCGGCCTCGCCGGCATAGGGCTTGGCCATGAACGTGACCAGCCCCCCGGCCCGGCGCGCGAGCTCCCGCGCCCCGTACTTCAGCCGCGACGCCTGGGCGGCGGCCTCCAGCGCGAGCGCGTGGCACAGGTTGACCTCGGCCTGTCCCGGCCCGTATTCGGTGTTGGCGCCCTCCAGATCGACATAGCCGGTGAGGCCGGTGACGATCGCGTCGAGCACCGGCTCGAGCTCGGCCGCCTTCTGCAGGGAGTAGGCCTGGACGCCGTCAGAGAACGGCGTTCCGTCGGGCTTGAGGAGATGGAACTCGATCTCGATCCCGATCCTGGCCTGGTAGCCGAGCCGCGCCAGGCGGTCGAGCACCCGTCGCAGGACGGTCCGCGGCGCGGTCCGGACGAGCTCGCGATCGTGACCGACCAGATCGCACACCACCTGCCCCACGCCGTCGCGCCACGGCACGGGCCGATAGCTGTCGAGGTCCGGGACGGCGTACAGATCAGGAAAGCCGGTGTCCCAGCCCGAGAGCCGCAGCCCGTCCTTGACGTCGCCGGCCACGTCCCAGCACAGCACCGCGTCGCAGAACGCGAAGCCCTGGCCGAGCGCTCGATCAAGGAAGCCGTCAGCCGAGATGCGCTTCCCGCGGGCGTGACCCTGGTGGTCAGACCACAGGACCTCGATCTCGCGTAACTCGCCGTGTGCGAGCGCTCGCTCCAACTGCGCGCGGCCGCCGGCGTCGGGAATCGTGCCGTTGGCCGGACGGCCGGCGTGGGTGACGGTCACGGTCGTTCTCCCACTGCGGTCGGATGCTGGTTGCGCCGGCTCATGCCGCGACCGCCGGCCGGCTCGCGCGAGCGAAGAACTCCGCGGCCAACGCGTTGAAGCGGTCAGGCTCCTCCTCGAACGGGTGATGACCGCACCCCTCGAACACCGCCAGTCGCGCGTCGGGGATCAACGCGGCCAGCTCGCGGGCGTGCCGTGGGGGGAGCACGTCGTCCTCGGAGCCGACGGTCAGCAGCGTGGGCGCGGCGATGCGCCGGAGGCGATCGCCCGCGTCGTAATCCCGGAGCGCCTCGGCCGCGGCGATGAAGCCCGCGCGGACGACCGCGTAGGAGGGCCGTCGCTCCGGCTGCGGATCATCCAGCCATCGCTCGATCAGGTGGCCGGCTTGCAGCGAGGCGGGATACACCGACAGGTTGATCACCGCCAACAGCTCGGGCAGTGAGCTGGACTCCCGGGCCGCCGCGATCCAACTGTCCAGCAGAATCCGGAAACCGTCGTCGCTGCGCCGCCAGCTCCCGTTGAGGATCAGCGAACGAACCCGGCCCGGCGCCGCCGCGGCCAGCTCCTGAGCTGTCGCCGCGCCCAGCGAGGAGCCGACCACGTGTGCCCGTCGTATCTGGAGGGCATCGAGCACGCCGAGCGTGTCGCGGGCGAAGTCGCCGATCGTCCACGGTCCCGGGGGCGTCGACGAGTGGCCGACCCCGCGGTTGTCGATCACCGTGACCCGGTAGTGCCGGGACAGGACTGTGACCTGCGCATCCCACGACGATGAGTCATCCGCGAGTCCGGCGATCAGCACGACATCCTCGCCGGCCCCGTGCGACCAGGCCCAGATCGACTCGTGTCCCAACCGTATGCGCGGCATTCACGCCTCCTCGTGAACGAAGCGGCCGACCGCCGCGTAGCGCGCGGAGTCACGGAGCCGGAACCAGACGGCAGCGCCCACGCCGACGGCGAAGATCGCCAGCATCACCCAGGGGATCGCCTCAACGAACGTCACTCCGCTGGCGCCGGCGAGGACATCGCGATTCTTCAGCAGCAGAAACGCCGAGAAGACCATCATGCCGCCGCCGAGCAGCGGCGCGATCAGCGTCCGCCAGGGATGGAAGTGCGCTCGGTCAACGGTCAGGAAGTAGCGCACGATCGCGAAGGACACGAGCGCCTGAACGCCGAGGATCCCGAGCACTCCGAGCAGCGGCGACCAGGTGGCGAGCTTGGTCAGCGCCGCCTCGGTCGACGAGTCCGAGATCACGAAGGCGAGGATGTACAGCGCGATCACGACGGCCAGCACCAGCGCCGCCACGTACGGTGTCTGATGCTTTCGGTGGGTGCGACCGAGGGCTGCGGGGAGCAGCCGCTCCCGGCCGAGCGCGAACAGGTACCTCGCGGCGGTGTTGAAGAAGGCCAGCTGGCAGGCGAACGAGCTCGTGATGATCAGGACCTTGAACGCATCCGTCAGCGAGGCCCCGACGTAGCGTCCAGTCAGCGGGTAGAACGCGGACACCGTCTGGCCGGCGAACTGGGCCTTGACGCCCTGCGCGACGTGGTTGGTCCCCCAGCCGACGACGAACGCGTACGTCACGAGCACGTAGACGATGCCCAGCACGATCAGCGTGCCGAACGTCGCCCGTCCGAACACCCGGTGTGGCTGGCGGGTCTCCTCCCCGTAGTTGGGCGCCATTTCGAACCCGACCCACGACCAGAATGCGCCGAACAGCGCCACCCCCGGGGCGGCTGCGCCGAACACGGCGATCGCCGCGTGATTGTTGAACAGCCGGAGGGGGTTCAGCGGCGCCGCGGTGAGCCCATGGTCGCCGCCGCTGAGCAGAATCGCGAAGGCGAGGATGAGCGCGCCCAGGACCTCGGCGACGAAGAAGACTCCGAGGATCCGCGCGGTGATCCTGATGTCGAACCAGGCGAACGCGAGGTCGACTGCGATCACGCCGAACATCAGCGCCCACACCGGGATGTCGACGTGCAGCCACCCGTTGATCGTGGTGTTGGCGAAATAGCCGAACACGCCGATGATCGCGGCGGCGAGAACCGTGTAGGAAGCAGTCACCACGGTCGCGGTCGCCAATCCCAATGTCTGGCCGAATCCGTGCGAGACGAACGAGTAGAAGCCTCCGGCGGTCGTCACCCGGCGGCTCATCTCGATGTAGCCCACCGTGAAGACCATCAGCATCACGGTGGCGACGAGGAACGCCGCGGGCGCAGCCCAGCCGGCGCCCGAGACGATGACGGGGACGTTGAACAGCAGCGCGGTCATCGGCGCGGCGGCCGTGGCGATGCAGAAGAAGAGGGCTGGGAGTCCGAGCGCGTCGCGTTTGAGCAGCGTGCTCGGTCGTCCCTCGGGGCTGACGATCTCCATTTCCGGCTTGATTGATGTCGCGCTCATCGGACGCCTCCGGTCGATTCCTGATCCCTGTCCCGAGCAAACCTACCAAAGATCATCGATTTTGTTGGGTATGCGGGCCGGAATCGGGATTTCGCCGGTGAGAACCCGCTCGACCCCTGGATCGCGAGTCCGTGATCTCCCCGGCTCGCAGCGCGTGCCATCCACCGCCGCTCGTGCTCACGGTTGCCAGTCGTGGCCGTTTCTCGTTCCGTCACGGTGCGCGGAACTCGATCGATGGGAACCGGCTGCTCGTCGACGGCTACTGAGGCGATCGGCCGGCAACCGATGGTCGCGGCCCGACCTCAGACCGCGATCGCGACCCTGCGCTGGACCGGCGTCGGGTTGGTGAACAGGTCGAGCACCGGACAGTGAGCATCGACGGCGTCGGCCAGCTCCTGGTAGCGCTCGGCCGGCTCGGGGCCGGTCGGGGTGATCTCCAGCCGGACCGAGGTGAACCCCGGCCGCACGGACTCGTCGAACCCGAAGAAGCCGCGCACGTCGAGGTCGCCCTCGACGCTCACCTCGATCCCGTCGAGCTCGATCCCGAGCTTCGCGGCCCAGAAGCGGTAGGTGATCGCCTGGCAGGAGGCCAGCGCGATCATTGCGTGCTCGACGGGGTTGGCGCCGAGGTCCTCTCCCCCGAGCGTCGGCGGCTCATCGACCGTGACGGCGTGGCCGCGTGCCCGCAGGTCGACCTCGGTGAGACCGACGAGCGATCCCCGCACGCTGAACACCGCCCGCGCCTTCGCCGGCTCGGCGGCCACGGCTCGGCGGTTGTCTTCGATCAGGCTCACGAGTGGCATTCGCTGGGCTCCTGGCGTGGGGGACGATGCGAAGCCTAGTAAAAGGATTGAATTAGTCAAATAGGCAGGGCTTCGAGGATCCGCGCGACGGCGGCCCCGACCTCGATCTCGGCGGTCGGCACATGGATCTCGGGGTCCTCCGGCGCTTCGTAGGGCGCGTCGACGCCCGTGAAACCCTTGATCTCGCCCGCTCGGGCGCGGGCGTAGAGCCCCTTGGGGTCACGCCGAGCGCATTCCTCGGCACTGGTGTCGACGTGAACCTCGATGAACGGCAGCCCGGCCGCCTGGTGCAGCTGGCGCGGCACCTCCCGGTCAGAGCGCAGCGGTGAGACCAGTGACACCACCGCCACGACGCCGGCGTCGGCGAACAACCGCGCCACATGCCCGACGCGGCGAACGTGCTCGGCGCGGTCACCGGGCGCGAACCCGAGATCGTCGGACAGGCCATGGCGGATGTTGTCGCCGTCGATCAGATACGCGACGCGACCGCGACCGATCAGCTCGCGCTCCAGCGCGACGGCGATCGTCGACTTGCCCGACGCCGGAAGGCCGGTCAGCCAGACGGTGGCCCCGGCCTTTCCCAGTAACCGCCGGCGCTCGGTTCGATCCAGAGCGGAGGGATGCCAGGTGACGTCCCTCCGGCCCTCGATCGCCGGCTTGACCTCGCGGGCACGGCGGATGATCCCGGCGGCGACGGTGTCATTGGAATGCTCGTCGATCAGGATGAACGCGCCGGTCACGCCGTTGTCGCGATAGGGGTCGGCCAGCACCGGCGAGCTCGTGCGCAGGCTCACCCGCCCGATGTCGTTGAGCGCCAGCGCGTTGGGATCGTCGTGGATCTCCAGCGTCTCGGGATCCCAGCGATCGTTGATCGCCTGCACGGTGGCGCGGACGGTCCGGGTGGTGTGCTTGAGCGCGTAGCGCCGTCCCGGGGCGAGCGGCTGCTCGGCCATCCAGCAGATCGTCGTGTCCAGCTCCCGGGCGGCCGGCGGCCGGTTGCGCGGCGCCGCGAGCAGATCCCCGCGGCCGACGTCGATGTCGTCGGTCAGCGTAACGCCGACCGACATCGGCGGAACCGCCGCCGGGACTGCCGGGTCAAGCGTGTCCACCGAGACGACGGTCGTGGTCGCTCCCGAGGGGACGACGACGATCTCGTCGCCGGCCCGCAGGGTTCCCGCCGCCATCTGGCCGGTGTACACGCGCGGCCTGCCGTCCCGCGGGCGCGCCACCCATTGGATCGGCAGCCGCAGATGGGCCTGTTCCAGTTGCGATCGGCGAAGACGTCCACCGTCTCGAGAATCTCCAACAGGGGCGGCCCATCGTAGAAGGGCATCCGTGACGAGCGCTCGACCACGTTGTCGCCGTCGAGCGCGATGATCGGGACGACGTGCAGGTCCGGGAGCCCGAGCGCCGCACCCAGCGTCCGCGCCTGCACCGCGACGGCATCGAAGCGCTCCTGGGAGAAGCCGACCAGATCCATCTTGTTGACCGCCACGACAACGTGGCGAATGCCCAGGAGCGCCGCGATCTGAGCATGCCGGCGAGTCTGCACGACGACGCCGGTGCGGGCGTCGATCAGCACGATCGCCAGGTCCGCCGTCGAGGTTCCGGTGAACATGTTGCGGGTGTAGCGCTCGTGGCCGGGGGTGTCGGCAAGGATGAACGTCCGGCGTGGCGTCGCGAAGTACCGGTAGGCCACGTCGATCGTGATCCCCTGCTCGCGCTCGGCGCGCAGGCCGTCGGTGACCGCCGCCAGGTCAAGCGCGCCGTTGCGCCCGGACACCGCGGCCAGCTGGTCAGACATCAACAGCCGGGTGTCGAGCAGCAGCCGGCCGATCAGGGTCGACTTGCCATCGTCCACCGAGCCGGCCGTCGCGAGCCGCAGTAGCTCACGGGGGTGGGAGGCATCGATGCTCAGAAGTAGCCCTCGCGCTTGCGGTCTTCCATCGCGGCCTCGGAGGCGCGGTCATCGGCCCGGGTCTGGCCGCGCTCTGACACCTCGGCGGCCTTGACCTCGGCGATCACCGCCGCCGTATCGGCGGCATGGGAGCGGACCGCGCCGGTGACGGTGAGATCTCCGACCGTGCGGTAGCGCACCCGAACGGTCTGCGTCGGCTCGCCGTCGCGCGGCGCCACGACATCGGAGACCGCCAGCAGCATCCCGTCGCGCTCCAGCACGTCACGCTCATGGGCGAAGTAGATCGACGGCAGCTCCAGCTGCTCGAGCTCGATGTAGCTCCAGACGTCGAGCTCGGTCCAGTTGCTCAACGGAAACACCCGGATCTGCTCGCCACGGCGGATGCGACCGTTGTACAGCGCCCACGGCTCGGCCCGTTGGGCCCGAGGCTCCCACTGACCGAACTCGTCCCGGAAGGAGAACACGCGCTCCTTGGCGCGGGCACGCTCCTCGTCGCGACGACCGCCGCCGAACGCCGCGTCGAACCGTCCGGCCTCCAGCGCGTCGAGCAACGTCCGGGTCTGCAGCTGGTTGCGCGAGGCGAACGGGTCGTCCTCTTTCACCCGGCCCTGATCGATCGCGTCCTGCACCGAGGCCACGATCAGCTCGTGGCCCGCCTCGGCGAGCCGTCGGTCACGCCTCGGCCTCCAACGTCCGCAGCTGACTGACCCCCACGTGCTCAGTCGCGGACATCGGCACCGCCGACCCAAAGCTCAACTAAACTCATCAGAGTGCTGCACAATACCGATCGCCGCCGTCCTGCGCGGTCGGATCGGTCACCCGTCACCGGTATTGACATGTAAGTCGATCGGTATTATCGGATTTAATGCTATACCTCGAGTCGCCGGCGGGGAGCCGCGATCCGCGCGGCTGCAACACGGTCCAACGCCAGCCAGGAGCAGCGGTTGAGCACCATCGAACCGAACGCACGGACACTCGGCCGTCTACGGAATCCGGAGCAGGTCGACGAGGCCGTCGCCGGGAGCCGCGCCGCGCGACCCGGCCGGCGGGTCCGGTCGCGCTGGGCGCGGCTGGTCAGTCCGCTCATCGTCCTGGTGATGTGGCAGCTGACCAGCACGCTGTCGCTGATCTCCTCCCAGAAGCTGCCGCCACCGTCGCTGGTGTGGAGCACCGCGCTGAACCTGATCACGACCAGCTCGCCCGCGTACGGGACGTTGCAGGGGGCGATGCTGGTGTCACTCCAGCGGTTCGCCCTGGGGTTCGCGCTCGGCGGCGGCGTGGCGGTGCTGCTGGCGATCGCGGCCGGGGTCAGCCGCGTCGGCGAGGCGGCGGTCGACCCGCTCGTGCAGATGATCAGGACGCTGCCGCTGTTCGGTCTGATCCCCGTGTTCATCGTCTGGTTCGGGATCGGTGAGCTGCCGAAGATCCTGCTGGTCGCGCTCGGGGCGTCGATTCCGCTCTACCTCAACACCTACGCCGGGATCCGCTCGGTCGACGGCCGGCTGCACGAGCTGGGGCACGTGCTGGGGCTCAGCCGCAGCGAGCTGCTGCGCCACGTCGTGCTGCCGGGCGCGCTGCCACAGGTCCTCGTCGGACTCCGTCAGAGCCTCGGAGTCGCCTGGCTGTCGCTCGTCGTCGCCGAGCAGATCAACGCCAGCGCCGGACTCGGCTACATGATCGATCAGGCGACCCAGTTCCTTCAGAACGACGTGATCTTCGTCGCGCTGATCGTCTACACGCTGCTCGGTCTGATCACCGACTGGTTGGTGAGGATCCTCGAACGGCGGGCGTTGCGGTGGCGGCCCGATCTGGCCACGCGATGAGCGCGGTCGCCAAGACCCACCACCTGAGCCGCCGCTTCGGCGAGCGCCGGGTGCTCGACGGGATCGATCTGCGGGTCCGGGCCGGCGAGATCGTCGCGCTGATCGGCCGCAGCGGCTCGGGCAAGTCGACGCTGCTCCGGGTCCTGGCCGGGCTCGATCGCGACGTCCGGGGCGAGCTGGAGGTCACGACAGCGTCGCCGTCGCGTTTCAGGATGCGCGGTTGCTGCCATGGAAGCGGGTCCGTGACAACGTCTCGCTCGGCCTGCGCGTGCCGGCCGGAGCCGAGGTCGCCGCCGGCGCGCTGGGCGAGGTGGGCCTGTCGGACCATCTTGACGCCTGGCCGCTGACGTTGTCAGGCGGCGAGGCTCAGCGCGTGTCGCTGGCGCGCGCCCTGGTGCGTGACCCGGACCTGCTGTTGCTGGATGAGCCGTTCGGGGCACTGGACGCGCTCACCCGGATCGCGATGCACGACCTGGTGCTCGACCTGTGGCGGCGCCACCGTCCGGCGATCCTGCTCGTGACCCACGACGTCGATGAGGCGCTGGCGCTGGCCGACCGCGTGCTGGTGCTGGCCGACGGCCGGATCGCCCACGAGGAGCGCGTCGGACTCGCCCGGCCGCGTGCGCGTGAGCACCCCGACCTGATCGAAAAGCGAAACCGTCTGCTCGCCGAGCTGGGCGTCAACCAGAGAGGAAGCGCACCATGAGAGATCATCGGACCGCGAAGCCGTCGCTGTGGACGGCGGCCATCCTGACCGGGCTGCTGTTGGCCGCCTGCGGGTCGAGCTCCGGCAGCTCGAGCTCCAGCACGAATGCCGCCGACACGACGACCGCGTCCGCTTCGGCGAGCGCGAACGCGAGCGCGAGCGCGACCTCCGCCGCCGCCCTACCGGCCACTTCGGGTGCTCCGGCCGCGGCCGCGGTCGCGCCGGCCGCGAGCGCCGGGGGCGTCACCCTGCGGATCGGCGACCAGGCCGGGACCGGCGCGGAGACGCTGCTCGAGGCCTCCGGCCTGATCAGCAAGCTGCCCTTCAAGGTCACCTGGTCGGATTTCACCTCGGGGCCGCCGATGCTGCAGGCGCTGGCCGCCGGTGATCTCGACATCGGCGGCGTCGGCGATGCCCCACCGGTGTTCGCCGCCGCCGGACACGCCAACCTGGCGATCGTCGGCGCTCTGGCGACCGGTGCCAACAACGCCGCGGTGGTCGTTCCGGCGAACTCGCCGATCCACTCGATCAGCCAGCTGAAGGGCAAGAAGATCGCCGTGGCGCAGGGCAGCTCGGCCGACTACCACCTCCTCACCGTGCTGGAGAAGGCGGGGCTGACGCCCAAGGACGTCACGCTCGACTACCTGCAGCCCGCCGACGGGCTGGCGGCGTTGCAGTCGGGCGATGTCGACGCCTGGGACATCTGGTCGCCGTTCATCGAGGAGGCGACGATCAGGGACGGTGATCGGATCCTCGTCAACGGCAGCGGCTACGGCAGCCCCTACTCCTACGAGGTCGCCTCCAAGACGGCGCTCGCCAGCCCCAAGCTCGTGGCGGCGATCGGCGACTATCTGAAGCTGCTCAACCGCGCCCACGTCTGGGCCAACACCCATCCCGACGCCTGGGGCGCGGTCTGGGCGAAGGCGACCGGCCTGACGCCCGCGATCATGGACAGGGCGGCGGCCGACGACAAGCTGACGCCCGCCCCGGTCACCGGCACGATCGTGTCGGCCGAGCAGGGGCTGGTCGACGCGTTCTTCAAGGCCGGCCTGATCCCGCGCTCGTACGACTTCTCACCGTATGCCTCGAGCGCTTTCGCCAACGACCTGTGACCCGACGATGAATTGAGGTGAACTGATGACCACACTCACCGACACACCTGATTACGAGCACATCGACGTCCGCAAGGTCGGCGGCAACATCGGCGCCCAGGTCCTCGGCATCAAGATCTCCGGCGGGCTCGCCGACGAGGTCGTCGGCGAGCTGCGCCGGGCGTTGCTGCGCCACCGGGTCGTGTTCCTCCGCGGCCAGGGTCACGCCGGCGCCGACAGCCAGCTGGCGTTTGCAGAGCTGCTCGGCACACCGACCAAGCCCCATCCGACCGTCACGGGCGACGGCCGGGCGGTGCTCCCGATCGACTCACACGAGGGTCGCGCCAACAGCTGGCACACCGACGTCACGTTCGTCGACCGGATCCCGGCGATCAGCATCCTGCGGGCGGTGACGCTGCCACCGTACGGCGGCAGCACCGTCTGGGCGAACACCGTGCGGGCGTACGCCACCTTGCCGCAGCCGCTCAGGGCACTGGCTGACGGGCTGCGCGCGGTCCACTCCAACCTCTATGACTACGCCGGCTGGAGAGGCGAGCAGCGCCTCGGCGGGGTCGATGTGCGCGAACGCCAGTACCGCGCGGAGTTCGAGTCGCTCGAGTTCGAGACCGAGCACCCGGTGGTGCGGATCCACCCGGAGACCGGCGAGCCGTCGCTGGTCCTCGGCCACTTCGTCCGTCGCTTCAGCGGTCTCGGCGCGAGCGATTCCAACGACCTGCTGGCGCTGCTGCAGCGACACGTGACGCGGCTGGAGAACACCGTACGGTGGAGCTGGGCGCCGGGCGACATCGCGATCTGGGACAACCGCGCGACCCAGCACTACGCGGTCGACGACTATGACGACCACCCGCGGCTGCTGCATCGGATCACGCTGGCCGGAGACGTGCCGGTCGGCATCGACGGATCGACCAGCACCCCGCTCAAGGGCGACGCGGCGATGTACTCGCCGATCGCCGCGCCCGCCTGATCGCGCCGTCAATGCGCCGGCCTGCCGCGCGCGGCAGGCCGGCTCATGCCCGGACGACGGCGGGATCGAGCCGGCTCGAGGACAGCAGGCCACGTTGACGCAGTACCGGTAGCACGCCCTCGCCGACGCGGTAGGCCTCCTCCAGATGGGGATACCCGGACAGCACGAACTCGTCGATTCCGAGTTCGTGGTACTCGGCGATCCGGTCTGCCACCTGCTCGTGGCTGCCCACGAGCGCGGTGCCGGCGCCCCCTCGGACCAGACCGATACCGGCCCAGAGGTTCGGATAGATCTCAAGCGACTCGGTGCTGCCTCCGTGCAACTGCACCATCCGCCGCTGCCCTTCGGATTGGGAGGCGCGCTGAACACGCTGTGCGCGCTCGATGTCGGCGGGATCGAGTCCGTCGAGCAGGCGTTGGGCCTGTGACCACGCCTCGTCCGAGGTGTCGCGAGCGATCACGTGCAGGCGAATTCCGAAGCGCAGCGCTCGCCCCTGACGCTCGCCGAGCGCGCGAACGGAGTCGAGCTTCTCTGCCACCGCGTCGGGGGGCTCGCCCCAGGTCAGATACACGTCGGCGTGGCGAGCGGCGACCTGAAGGGCAGCCGCCGACGAGCCCCCGAAGTAGATCTCCGGGCGCTGCGCGGCCGGGACGATCTGGGCATCCTCCACGCTGAGGTGCCGCCCGGCGAAGGTGACGGGGTCGCCCTCCCACAGCTCGCGGAAGACCTGCAGGAACTCATCGCAGCGCGCGTAGCGGTCGTCCTTGCCGAGCCGATCGCCATACCGGCGCTGCTCCCGATCGTCACCGCCGGTCACGACGTTGAGCAACAAACGTCCGCCCGAGATGCGCTGGTAGGTGGCCGCCATGTGAGCCGCCAGCGTGGGCGAGATCAGACCGGGGCGAAAGGCGACGAGGTACTTGAACGTGCGGGTGAGCTGGGTGAGCGCGGCGGTCGTCACCCAGGCGTCCTCGCACCACGAGCTCGTCGGGGTCAGCGCGCCGACGAACCCGAGCTGCTCGGCGGCTTGGGCGATCTGTCCGAGGTAGGCGATGTCCGGCGTCCGGTCGGAGCCGCCCTCGCGCGCGCGGCTGCCCTGCCCGCCGACGGCGTTGCCGAGGCTGAGATTGCTGCGCGAGTCACCGTTGGTGGGCAGGAACCAGTGTGCGGAGATCGACATGCCGCAACCACCTTCACCGCTCGCCCGCGCCCGCCGCCACCGCGGGACTGTAATGAGAGGCGTCTCCCTCGATCGAGTAGCTGGAGCGGCCGTCGATGCCCACCGGCACCTCGCCGGCGACGGTGACGCGGTCCAGCCGCCGCGGCAGATCGTCGTAGTTGTCGATCGCGTAGTGCTGGGTGGTGCGGTTGTCGAACAGCACGAGCTGATTCGGCGACCACCGCCAGCGAACGATGTTCTCCGGGCGGGTGACATAGGACTGCAGGAGCCGGAGGAGGTCACGCGACTCGCCACCTGTCAGTCCGACGATCCGCTGCGCGAAGCCGCCGATGTAGAGCCCCCGCTCGCCGGTCACGGGATGCACACGCACGACCGGGTGGGCGGTCTGGTACCGGATCGATGTGAACTCCGCCCGGCGTTCGCGCTCGGCCTCGTCGGCGGCCTCGGCTGGCACCGCATAGTCGTAGTCGTTGGTGTGGACGGCCCACACGGAGTCGGCGAGCGCGCGCAGCGGCTGCGGAAGATCGCGGTACGCGGTCGCTTCGTTGGCGATCAGCGTCTCACCTCCGTACGGTGGGGTGACGAGGCTGCGCAGGGTGGTCAGCGCCGGCGGATTGACCACGAACGTGACGTCGGTGTGCCACTGGTTGGAGCGCCCCTTCTCGCTGTCGACCGGCAGCACGTTGGGAGCGCCGTGCACCGCGGCGACCGTCGGATGCGCCGAGGTCAGCGTCCCGAAGCGCCCGGCGAACCGCTCGTGTCCTGCCGAGTCAAGCTCGGCATCGACGAAGGCCAGGGCCTTGTGCTCATACAGCGCCTCGCGAATGGCCGCCACGGTGGCGTCGTCCAACTCGTCGTCGAGCGCGACGCCGCGGACCTCGGCTCCGATGCGGGCGGTCAGCTTGCGAATGTCCAGACGGTTACGGTCCTTCGGGCTCATTTGTGCCATCCCTTCCGGTTGCTCCACGTGATTGTCTGCGCTGCCTCGAGTGACACCGTGCGACGGAGCTCGCTCATTCGGCGACGGCCCGGCTCGGATCCGCCAGGCGCAGCAAACCGCGCAGGCAGGCATCGAAGATCAGACCGGCGATGCCGATCGCGATGATGCCGGACATGACCAGGCTCGTCAGGAAGTAGTTGCCGGCCTGCAGGATCAGGAAGCCGACTCCGCTCGTCGCGGCGATCATCTCGACGGCGACGATGCTGGTCCACGCGCCTCCCATCGAGAGGCGCATCCCGGTGATGATGCCGGGGACGGCCGCCCTGATCTGGACGTGGAACAGCGTGTAGACCCGTGATGCGCCCAGCGTGCGTGCGCACTGCTCGAGCTCAGGGGGGACGCTGTCGAGCGCGGCCACGGTCGAGACGACCATGATCGGCAGGACGCCGATCACGATGAGGACGATCTTCGGCAGCTCGCCGATGCCGAACCACACGATCAGCAGCGGGATGAACGCCAGCGGCGGCAGCGGCCGGGTGAGCTCGATGACCGGGTCGATCATCTCCCGCAACGGGCGCCACGTCCACATCGCGGACCCGATCAGCACGCCGCCGGCGACCGCGAAGAAGAAGCCGACGAGCACCCGGCGCCCGCTGACCACCAGGTCCTTCCACAGCGGGGCGCTGGTCGTCGGGTACGGCCGGTTGAGGTAGTAGAAGAAGGTGTGGACCGTGGCCTGGACGCTGGGCAGAATCGAGGAGTCGGCGACGATCGCCGCGCCGATCTCCCACGCGATCAGCAGGATCAGCACACCGGCCAGCTTCCGCGCTGCGCGCCGCAGGCGGGCGCGGTGGATCTCGCGTCGCTGACCGCTGAGGTCGACGGGCTCGTCCCCGACCTCCCACGCACGCGCGTCCGCGCTGCTGAGAATTTCGTAGGCCGTCATCGAGTCTCCTTCCCGGCCGCGGCCCCAGCCCGGGCTCCGGCGGCCTGACGGGAGCGCGCCTCGCCGGCCGCGGGCATCAGGGTGCGGCGGATCCGCCGTTTGATCTCCAGGAACGTCGGGGTCTCCAGGTTGTCGTAGTCGCGCGGCCGACCGAGGTCGACCGTGATCTCCTCGATGATCCCCGCCGGCTTGCCGCCCATCATGCAGACGCGGTCGCCCAGCAGGATGGCCTCCTCGATGTCATGGGTGACGAACACGATCGTGATCTGAAAGCGCTGCCACATGTCGAGCAGGAACTCCTGCATCTTGCCCCGGGTCAGCGCGTCCAGTGCGCCGAACGGCTCGTCCATCAACAGCACCGACGGACGGCTGACGATGGCTCTGGCGAACGCCGCGCGGTGGCGCATCCCGCCGGATAGCTCCTTGGGATAGGCGTCCTCGAAGCCGGCCAGCCCGACGGTCAGCAGGATGTCCTCGATCTCGTCCGGGTTCACGCGTGATCCGCCGCCCCGCCGGCGCTGGGCCTTGGGGCCGAACGCGACGTTCTGCCGGGTGGTGAGCCACGGGAACAGCATCGGGCTCTGGAACATCATCCCCCGCTCGGCGCTCGGTCCCTTGACCCGATGCCCGTTGACCTCCGCGATCCCCTCGTCGTAGGACAGGATGCCGGCGAGGATGCTCAGCAGCGTCGACTTGCCGCAGCCCGAGGGCCCGAGCAGGCACACGAACTCCCCCCGGGCGACGGTGAGGTCCACCCCGGCCAGCGCGGTGATGCGGCGACCCCCGCGCCGGAAGGTCTTGCCCACGCCGACGACGTTCACCAGCTCACGGTCGCCCGTCGAGTCGGAGGTCTGA
This sequence comes from Solirubrobacteraceae bacterium, assembly GCA_049509055.1. Classification (GTDB taxonomy): domain Bacteria; phylum Actinomycetota; class Thermoleophilia; order Solirubrobacterales; family Solirubrobacteraceae; genus Palsa-465. The sequence goes on along the minus strand of JBELAG010000043.1, from coordinate 2,421 downwards.
CCGAGCGGGACCGCGCGTGACGCGGTCACCGCCGACGGGGGCGGCGCCAGGCCGCCCCAGGTGTCGTGGTCGGCACTCAGCATTTTCCGGCCAGCGCGTTGACGGCGAACGTCGAGTCGATGTGCGCCGCCAGCGTGGCGGCGCTCGGCACCGACGGGATCCGGCCCTGCGCCTTGTCGAACAGCGCCGTCTTCTCATAGGAGGCCAGGATCGGGCTGCTGGCCCCACCGCTGAGCCAATGCAACTCCTGCGAGATCGGGATGTAATACGGCAGGTACGCGGCGGTCGCCGATACGGCCTGCGAGGCGGGAACACCCAGCAGGTTGGCGCTGTCGGCGAAATACGTCTTGTTGTCGGGCCCGAACAGGTCCTTGGTGGCGGCGACCTCGGTGCACACGTACTTCTGCACGGTCGCCGGGTCATTCTTGACGTCCTGCGTGGTCGCGACGAGCACGTCCAGCGACGGATAGCCGAGATCGGCGATCGCCTTGGCGTTGGTCAGGGCGTGCGCGCCCTTGCTCTGCAGCGTCTGCTCGAGGGCTCCCTCGACGTAGGCACCCGCGAGCTTCCCGGCCAGATAGGCGGCGGCGGCGGTCTGCTCGCTGGCGAAGCCCAGCACGGTGACCTTCTTGGTGAGTCCCTCGACGCTCAGCCAGCCGCGGAGCTCGTAGTCCTCCGAGGAACCCTCCAGGTCGCCGACCGTCTTGCCGGCGAGCTGGCTGGGAGACGTGATCGACTTGGGCACCATCAGCCCGTCGGCATCGAAGCTCTGCGCCCAGATGACGTCGATCGGCGTGCTGTTGGCGATCGCGGCGACGGTCGGCGGATTGCCGACGCCGGCCACCAGGTCAAACGCCCCGGCCCGCATCTCCGCCAGAGCGGTCGCGCCGGCGGTGATCGGAATCCATTTGATCGAGGCCCCGGTCTGCTTCGCCAGCGACGAAACGCTGCCGATTACCGTCTCGGGCTCGGCCACCAGGCCGGTGAAGTAGCCGACCGACAGGTTCGACTTCGTCCCGGCCGAAGACGACGACGCTGCCGAGGAGGCAGAACCGGAGGAGGCCGGCGCGGAGGCATTTGCGGAGGACGACGAGCTGCTCGATCCGCACGCGGCTGTCGCCACCGCGACGGCCGCCGCGAGGAGGGCGCCGCCGAGCAGACGGCGCGGGGTACGAGCGAGATGATCCACTGGTTTCATGCTCCTTGTGTCGAGACCGTCATGTGGGGCCGGGGCACGCAGACGCTCGGCAACGCCGGGTCGCCACCATCGCTGGGATATCGTTTAATGTCGATCGAGTTGGTCTACTATGAATGTACAGCAAGTCGATAATGTTTGTCTCCTTGCCGCGACCAGTCCCCCTGAAGACGGAGACCCATGAGCATTGCCCTGCACTGGTACCTGCCGACCCACGGGGACGGGCGCACGCTGCTGCAGGCCGGGGCGGCAACCGCGCCGCGCCGGCTGCACCCGTGCGGCGCCACCGGACGCCCCGCGACGCTCGACTACCTTGCTCAGGTCGCGCGGGCCGCAGAGCAATCGGGCTTCGATGCCGCCCTGACCCCGACCGGCACGTGGTGCGACGACGCCTGGATCACGACCGCTGCACTGATCTCGATCGTGCCGCGGTTGCGCTTCCTCGTCGCGTTTCGCCCCGGCTCGTTGTCGCCGACGCTGGCCGCCCAGCAGGCGATGACCTTCCAGCGACACAGCGGCGAGCGACTCCTGCTGAACATCGTCACCGGTGGCGAGGATGAGGAGCAGCGCCGCTACGGCGACGGACTGGGCAAGGATCAGCGATACGAGCGAACCGACGAGTTCCTGACGATCCTGCGAGGTGCATGGAGCGGGGCGCCGTTCGACTTCCGCGGCGAGCACCTGTGGGCCGAGGGAGCGCTGGCGCAGGGCGAGGAGCGCGCGCCCGAGATCTACTTCGGCGGCTCCTCGGACGCGGCGCTGCGCGTCGCCGCCCGCCATGCCGACGTCTACCTGACATGGGGCGAGCCGCCCCCGGCGCTCGCCCCGCACCTCGAGCGCGTGCGGGCGCTGGCCGACGCTCAGGAGCGCGAGCTGCGCTTCGGGATCCGGCTGCACGTGGTCGCCCGGGACACCGCCGACCAGGCCTGGGCGGCCGCCGACGCGCTGCTCGCCGACGCCGGCGAGCAGGCCATCGCAGCAGTGCAGGACCATCTCGCGCACGCCTCCGCCGTCGGCCAGCAGCGGATGGCGGCGCTGCACGGCGGACGCCGGGACCGGCTGGAGGTCTACCCCAACCTGTGGGCCGGTGTCGGGCTGCTGCGCGGCGGTGCCGGGACCGCCCTCGTCGGCAGCCACGAGCAGATCGCCGACCTGATGTCCGAGTACCACGAGCTCGGCATCACGGAGTTCATCCTCTCCGGGTACCCGCACGTCGAAGAGGCGTA
>JBELAG010000429.1:0-4428 GCA_049509055.1 Solirubrobacteraceae bacterium | reverse complement strand
GGCGGGGTCGTTTCCTCGCTGGGCAAGGGAATAGCTGCAGCATCGATCGGGCGGCTACTGGTGGCGCGCGGGCTGGACGTCCAGCTGCAGAAGTTCGATCCGTACATCAACGTCGATCCCGGCACGATGTCGCCCTACCAGCACGGCGAGGTGTTCGTGACCGAGGACGGCGCCGAGACCGACCTCGACCTCGGCCACTACGAGCGCTTCACCGACGCCAACACGAGCCGGGCCTCGAACGTCACCGCCGGCGGCATCTACAACACGGTGATCCGGCGCGAGCGCCGCGGCGACTATCTCGGCGCGACCGTCCAGGTCGTGCCCCACATCACCAACGAGATCAAGCAGCGCGTCAAGCTGATGGCCGACTCCTCCGACGTCGACTTCGTCATCACCGAGATCGGCGGCACCGTCGGCGACATCGAGTCGCTGCCGTTCCTGGAGGCGATCCGCCAGTTCCCCGTCGACGTCGGCCGCCGGCGGTGCATGTTCATCCACCTCACGCTCGTCCCCTACATCGGCCACGCCGGCGAGCTGAAGACCAAGCCGACCCAGCACTCGGTCAACGAGCTGCGACGGATCGGAATCGCTCCGGACATGGTCGTGTGCCGCTCCGAAGGGGAGCTGTCGACCGAGATCCGCAGCAAGATCGGGCTGTTCGCCAGCCTGCCGATCGAAGCGGTCATCTCGGCCTACGACGTGCCCGACGTCTACCAGGTGCCGCTGAAGTTCCACGCGCAGGGCGTCGACGACTTCATCCTCGGCGAGCACTTCGGCCTGCAGGTCAGGGAGCCCGACCTCAGCGGCTGGGCGGCGTTCACCGCCCGGGCCGCGGAAGCCCACCGCCACGCGCGGATCGCGCTCGTCGGCAAGTACGTGCAGCTCGAGGACGCCTACCTGTCGGTCGTCGAGGCGCTGCGCCACTCGGGCGTGTTCCACGACGCCAGGGTCGAGGTCGACTGGGTCGACTCGGAGTCCGTCGACGAGCCCGAGGTCGCCGAGCGCCTGCGCGCCGCCGACGGGATCCTGATCCCCGGCGGCTTCGGGGGGCGCGGCTGGGAGGGCAAGATCTGCGCCGCCCGGATCGCCAGGGAGCTGCGGATCCCGTACCTCGGGATCTGCCTCGGCATGCACGTCGCGGTCAGCGAGTTCGCCCGCCACGTCGCCGGAATGGAGGGCGCCAACTCGACCGAGATGGACCTCGAGACGCCGTTCCCGGTGATCGACCTGCTGCCCGAGCAGAAGGAGATCGCCGACATGGGCGGGACGATGCGCCTCGGCGCCGACCCGGTCAAGCTCCACGACGCCTCGCGGATCCGTGAGCTGTACGGCGAGCCGGTCGTCTACGAACGCCACCGTCATCGCTATGAGGTCAACAACCACCTCCGCCGCCGGCTGGAGAACGCCGGGCTGATCTGCTCGGGCACCTCGCCCGATGAGCGCCTCGTGGAGGCGATCGAGCTGGGTCGCGACGTCCATCCGTTCTTCGTGGCCTCGCAGTACCACCCGGAGTTCAAGTCGCGGCCCGAGCGGCCCGCGCCGCTGTTCCGGGAGTTCGTCGGCGCCGCGCTCGAGCGCGCCGAGGCGGTGCGGCCCGCCGGGTCAGCCAACGGCAACGAGCAGCACGCGCACGGCGACGAGCGGGACATCACGGTCTCGCGTCGCGCCGATTGAGGGTCCGCGACGGCGGCCCGGACCGGCACGCCGGCGCGCGCCCTGCGAGGCCACGCCCGCCGATGAGGCGCACGAGCGACAGCGAGCGCGAGCGGCTGCACGAGACGTTCGCCGCACTGTGCCGGATCGAGAGCCCGTCCGGTCGCGAGCGGGCGTGCGCGGACTTCTGCGCCGCGCGGCTGCGGGAGATCGGCCTCGATGTCGTCGAGGACGACGGCGCGGCCCGCGCCGGCTCGGACGCCGGCAACCTGCTCGCCCGCATCCCGGGCCGCCACGACGCCTCGATCCTGCTGTGCGCGCACCTCGACACCGTTCCGCTCGCGGCGGCGGTCGAGCCCGTGCTCGTCGACGGCGCCTGGCAGAACGCCAACCAGGGCATCCTCGGCGCCGACAACAAGTCCGCGGTGGCGGTCATCCTCGAGCTCGCCCGGCGCCTCACCGCCGCCGCGCAGCCGCCGCCGATCGGGATCGAGATCCTGTTGACGGTCTGCGAGGAGGTGTCGCTGCGGGGATCGCGCGGGTTTGACGTCGGCCGGCTGCGCAGCGCGTTCGGCTTCGTGTTCGACCACGCCACGCCGATCGGCGAGATCGTCGTCGCGTCCCCGACCCACTACCGGATCGTCGCCGAGCTGCACGGCCGAGCCGCGCACGCCGGCGTGCGGCCCGAGGCGGGGCGCAGCGCGGTGGTGGCCGGCGCGCGGGCGATCGCCGCGATGCGCCTCGGGCGCCTCGACGACGAGACGACCGCCAACGTCGGGTTGATCGCCGGGGGCTCGGCGATCAACGTGATCCCGGAGCGCTGCCGGATCGAGGCCGAGGTCCGCAGCCTCGACGCCGCGCGCGCGGCGGCGGTGACGACCGAGACCGTCGACCACCTCGAGGAGGCCGCCGACGCCGGCGAGTGCGACCTCGATCTCACCGTCGAGCAGATGTTCTCCGGCTACCGCACCAAGTCTCGCGCGCCCCAGCTGCTGGTCGCCGAGCGGGCGCTGCGCGCCTGCGGCTACGAGCCCCGCCCGATCCTGTCCGGCGGCGCCTCGGACGCCAACTCGTTGCAGGCGGCGGGTTTTGGCTGCACCTGCCTGGCCGACGGCACCGAGGCCAACCACGAACCCGGCGAGCGGATCAGCGCGCAGTCGCTCGAGGAGCTGCTGGAGCTCGCCGTCGCGCTCGTCGACGAGTCGGCCGCGGAGCTGGTGGGCGCGTGAGCCAACGAGAGGGGAGCAGGCGATGTCGGGCTTTGAGCTGATCGGTTCGGAGACGATGTGGAGCGGGCGGATCATCACCGCCGGGGTCGAGCACTTCCGCCATGCCGACGGCGCCGTCGTCGCCCGCGAGAAGGTCTGGCACCCCGGGGCGGTCGGGATCGTGCCCGTCGACGAGCAGCACGTCTGGCTCACCCGCCAGCCCCGTGAGGCGGCCGGGCTCACCGCCTCCCTGGAGATCCCGGCCGGCAAGCTCGACATCCCCGGCGAGCCGCCGCTGGCCGCCGCCAGGCGCGAGCTGGCCGAGGAGATCGGCAAGCAGGCCGCGCGCTGGGACGACCTGGAGGCGTTCTACACCAGCCCCGGGTTCAGCGACGAGCGCGTGTGGTGCTACCTCGCCCGCGACCTGTCCGACATCGCGGAGGAGGCCGAGGCCGACGAGGACGAGCGCATCGAGGTGGTCGCCTGGCCACTCGACGAGCTCGACGCCGCGATCGCCGCCTGCGAGGACTCAAAGACGCTGATCGCGCTGCTCTGGCTGGCCCGCGCGCACGCCCGCGGAGATCTGCACACCGGCTGAGGCGGCGGCCCGGCTCGCGCGGGGCTGAACGAACACCGTCAGCCGCAGGAGAGCCCCGGAGCGAGGCGAAACAGGCCACGGATGGCGATCACGCCCGCCCCGCCCGCCCCGCGACGGCTCACCGACCTCACGCTCGACTTCCTGGCGACGCTCGAGCTCGAGCGCGGCCTGTCGCGCAACACGCTGGAGGCCTACCGCTCCGACCTGCAGCAGTACGGCCTGTTCCTGGGACGCCGCGGTCAGGACCCGCTGCGCGTCGGTCCCGCCGACCTGTCGGCGTTCGTCTCCGAGCTGGCCGACGGTCGCGACGGCAAGCCGCCGGTCGCGCCGGCCACGCTGCAGCGCAAGATCGCCTGCCTGCGCTCGTTCTACCGCCACCTGCGCCGCGAGCAGATGATCGACTACGACCCGACCGCCGAGCTGCGCCCGCCGCGCGCGCGCGGCCGGCTGCCCAAGGTCCTCACCCGCGACGAGGTCAACCGCCTGCTCGAGCAGCCGCGCGGCACCTCGCCCGCCGCCCTGCGCGACCGCGCGCTGCTGGAGACGATGTACGCCTGCGGCCTGCGGGCCACCGAGGCGATCACGCTGGAGCTCGGAGAGCTCGACCTCGAGGCCGGGATCCTGCGCGCCCGCGGCAAGGGCTCCAAGGAGCGGCTGGTGCCGATCGGCCGCAGCGCGGTCGACTCGCTCCAGGCCTACCTGAGCCGCGGGCGCCCACCGCTGGTCGGGCCGGCCGACGAGCCCCGGGTGTTCGTCAACCTGCGCGGCGTCGGCCTGTCGCGCCAGGGCCTCTACAAGATCGTCCAGGGCCACGCCCGCGGCGCGGGGCTCGAGCACCGGATGAGCCCGCACACCCTGCGCCACACGTTCGCCACCCACCTGCTCGCCGGCGGCTGCGACCTGCGCTCGCTGCAGGAGATGCTCGGGCACGCCGACATCGGCACCACGCAGATCTACACCCACCTGTCC
>JBELAG010000428.1:0-4432 GCA_049509055.1 Solirubrobacteraceae bacterium | reverse complement strand
CGCCCGCGGCGGCGCCGCCGCGGTCTTTCTGGAGGCGACCGCCGTGCACCCCAGCGGCCTGCTCACCGCGCACACGATCGGCGGCTACCTGGAGGCGATCATCCCCGCCTACGAGCGCCTCGGCGAGCGGCTGCACGCCCACGGCGCGCGGCTGTTCGTCCAGCTCTTCCACGGCGGGCGCGAGCAGATCGCCAGCGCCCCCAAGCCGCCGGCGGTCGCGCCCTCGGCGGTGCCGAGCCTGCGCTTGAAGTCCGAGCCGCGGGCGCTGACCGCGACCGAGATCGGCGAGCTGATCGCGGGCTACGGCACCGCCGCGCGACACGCCGCGCAGGGCGGCGTCGATGGCGTCGAGGTGTCGATCTCACATGGGTACCTGCCCGCCCAGTTCCTGTCGCCGGCCAGCAACCGGCGGAGCGACGGCTACGGCGGGTCGCTGCACGCGCGGCTGCGTTTCGCGCTCGAGGTGCTGGACTCCGTCCGCGCGGGCGCCGGCCCCGGTCTGGCGGTCGGCGCGCGGCTGTCGGCCGACGAGCTCGCGCCGGGCGGGCTCGGACCCGACGACTGCGCCGAGATCGCGCGCCACATCGTCGACAGCGGGCTCGTGGACTTCCTGTCGCTCGTGCTCGGCCACTCGGCCCACCCGGCGGCGTCGACCTGGATCGCGCCGCCGCCGCCCGCCGCGGGCGAGGCGATCGCGTTGCCGTCGGCGGCGATCCGCGCCGCGGTCCCCGGCGCGCGGCTGATCGCGACCACGCGTGTCGTCGACCTCGGCGCCGCCGAGCGGATCGTGGCCGCCGGCGCCGCCGACGTGGTGGGGATGACGCGGGCGCTGATCGCCGACCCCGACCTGATCGCCAAGACCGAGCAGGGCCGGGCCGATGAGGTGATCGAGTGCGTCGGCTGCAACCAGGCGTGCATCGGGCACTACCACGCCGGCGTGGCGATCGGGTGCGCGGTCAACCCCCGCACGGGTCGCGAGCTGACGCTCGGCGCGGCCGGCCCCCGGAGCGCGAGTCGCGACACGAACGGCGGCCGGCGGGTGCTGGTGATCGGCGCCGGGCCGGCCGGGATCGCCGCGGCGATCGAGGCCGCGCGGTCGGGCGACCGCGTGACCGTGCTCGAACGCGCCGGCCAGATCGGCGGCCAGCTGCGCCTGGCCGGCCTGGCCCCCGCGCACGCGGAGCTGTGGGAGCGCTACCTGCGCTCCACGCGGTCGCGGTTGCGCGCCGCGGGCGTCGGGGTGTCGCTCGGGACCGCCGGCGACGCGGCGATCGCCGCGGGCTTCGAGGTCGTCGTGCTGGCCACCGGCGCGCGCCCGTTCATGCCCGAGCGGACGGCGCACGGCGCCGGGCCCGCGATCGTGTCGGCCTGGGAGGCGATCGCCGAGCCGGCAGCGTGCGCGGGCCCGGCGCTCGTCGCCGACTGGGGCGGCGGCTGGGACGGGCTCGACGCCGCCGAGCGCCTGGCGGGCGCCGGGCTCGCGGTCACGCTCGCCTGTGCGGCGCCGATGCCCGGGGAGACGCTGCACCAGTACCAGCGCAACCTGTACCTCGCCCGGCTCGACGAGCTCGGCGTCGCGATCCTGCACCACCACGAGCTGACCGGCGCGCCGCTCGGGCTGCGCCACGTGTTCTCCGGGCGCCCGCGGGCGCTGCCCGCCACCGCGACGCTCGTCATCGCTGCCGGCCGGGCGCCCGACGACGAGCTGTGGGCCGCGCTGGAATCCCATCCGGGCGCGGTTCGCGCCGGCGACGTGCTGGGCCCGCGCACGCTCGAGGAGGCCGTGCTGGAGGGCACGCTCGCGACCAAAGCGCAGCTGCTGGCCGCGACGCCGAGCTGAGCCGGCCGGCCGGCCTCCAGTCGGCGCTGCCTACTCGGCGATCGCGAACAGGTCCGACAGGCGCTTGGCGTCGCGCGCCATCACCTCGGAGTTCATCGCGATCTGCTCGACCGAGGCCGAGGTCTGCTCCGTGGAGGCCGACACCTGCTGCGCTGACGCCGAGGCCTGCTCGGCGACCGCGGCGACCTCGTTGATGTTGTCGCGGACGGCGCCGGCGCGCTCGGCGACGTGCTCGGAGTCGGCGGCGAACTGCTTCATCTGGCGGCTCATCTTGGCGACGACGTCGCCGATCGTCGCAAACGACGCGCGCGTCTGCTCGACGGTCGTCGCCGAGTCCTCGGTGTGGCCGGCGCGGAGCTCGACGACGTCGACGACGGCGCGGGTCTCGAGCTGCATCGTCTCGATCAGCGCGCGGATCTCGCCGGCGGCCCGCTGGGAGTCCTCGGCGAGCTTGCGGACCTCCTCGGCGACGACCGCGAAGCCGCGGCCCTGGTCCCCGGCGCGGGCGGCCTCGATCGCGGCGTTGAGGGCCAGCAGGTTGGTCTGATCGGCGATCCCGGTGATCGTGCCGACGATCGCGCCGATCTGCTCGGACTTGCCGGCGAGCGCCTGGATCGCCTCGGCGACGTTCGCCGAGCCGTCGCCCATCTGGTTCATCGAGCGGCTCGCCTCCAGCGCCGCTTCGAGCCCGGCCTCGACGATCCGGCGCGCGTCCTCGGCCTCCTCGGAGGTGGTGCGCGCCCCGTCGACCGCGCTCTGGATCGTGGCCGCGACCTCCTCGGCGGCCTCGCGGGCGGCCTCCACCATCTGCACCTGGCGCTCGGCTCCGAGCGCGACCTCGGTGATCGCGGTCGCCACCTCGGTCACCGCGACGCTCGCCTCCTGGGAGCTGCGGGCGATCGCATCCGAGGCGTCGCGCATGTCGTGGGAGACCTCGCCGACCGCGTCGATCCGGGCCCGCACGGCGCTCTTGAGCTTCTCCCCGTGATCGGACAGGTCATGCCACGGCGACTTCGTCTCGATCGCTGCCAGGTCGACGCTCATCGACGCGAACGTGTCGTAGTAAAAAGCCTCGACGACGGCCTGGCTGTCGAGGTTGAAGACGGCCAGCAGCGCGCGCTCGGCGCGGCTGCGCATGAATGGGCGCCTCCTGTAGTCCTTGCGCAGGCGCGACTGGAAGAGGTCGAACCACTTCACGTAGCTGCCGACGTACCACTTCAGCGGGAGGTTGATCGCGTTGTGCACGCGCCCGACGCGCAGCCGCGTCTCGAAGTAGTCGGTGCCGAACGTGCCGGTGCCCTCGGCCTCCTCGAAGATCGCGCCCAGGTATGACCGCTGGGCCTTCTCCAGGCCCTCGCGCAGCTCCGGCAGCGCGACCTTCCTGTGCTCGGCGTACTCGCGGAAGAACTCCGACGTCGCCGGAAATGCGAACTGATGGTCATAGAAGCCGGTGACGATCCCGGGGATCACCTTGTCGGCCCATGAGCGCAGCCGGCCGAGGAGGATGATGTCGTCCCCGCGCAGGCCGATGAACTCGCGGCGTGCCTCGAGGTTGCCGTCCTGAATGCGATACAGCTCGTGCAGCGTCGTCATCGATTCCCTTTCCCGATACCCGAGCAACCGCGGGCAGCCGTCAGATCACTCAGAGCATCGGCCGCCGCGCGCGATGCTTGAGCGGCCCCCTGGTCAGCCCTCGACGCGCTCCTCGGCGACGTCGCGCGCCACGAGCGCGGCGTACGCGCCGCGTTGCTCCATCAGCTCCTCGTGGGTGCCGCGCTCGATGATCCGGCCCTTGTCGAGGACGACGATCTGATCGGCGTCGCGGACGGTCGACAGGCGGTGAGCGATGGTGATCGTCGTGCGCCCCTCCGACAGGCGCTCGAGCTCGGCCTGCACCGCGTACTCGGTCTGGGTGTCCAGCGAGCTGGTGGCCTCGTCGAGCACGAGCACCGGCGGGTTGCGCAGCACCGTGCGCGCGATCGCCATCCGCTGCTTCTCGCCGCCGGAGAAGCGGTAGCCGCGCTCGCCGACGACCGTGTCATAGCCCTGCGGCAGCGACGCGATCAGGTCGTGGATGCGGGCGGTGCGGGCCGCGTCCTCGATCTCCGAATCGGTCGCCTCGGGCCGCGCGAAGCGCAGGTTCTCGCGGACGCTGGCGTGGAACAGGTAGGTCTCCTGGGAGACGACGCCGACGGTCGCCGCCAGCGACGCCAGCGACACGCGGCGGATGTCGACGCCGTCGATCGTCACCCGGCCCTGCTGGGGCTCGTACAGGCGCGCCACCAGGTAGCCGAGCGTCGTCTTGCCCGAGCCCGTCTCGCCGACGATCGCCGTCCGCGTGCCGGCCGGCACGACGAGATCGACATGGTGCAAGGTCCACGCGGAGCCGTCGCCGGCGTGGGCGGGATCGGAGTGGGCGGGACCTCCGTACCGGAACGAGACGTCCTCGAGGCGGACCTCGCCGAGCATCTCCCCGGGGCGCAGCGTCACCGGGTTCTCCGCCTCGACGATGTCGACGGGGAGGTCGAGGTATTCGAAGATGCGGTCAAACAGGGCGAGCGACGCCTCGACGTCGGCGCCGACGCCGAGCAG
>JBELAG010000427.1:0-4471 GCA_049509055.1 Solirubrobacteraceae bacterium | reverse complement strand
GTTGAGGGCGTGATGTGAGCACTACGTCCGCCGCGACCATCCATCACATCGCGTGGTGCGCGCTGCGCGAGCGCGCGCCGGCGTGGCCGTGACAGGTGATCCGACCGGTGGTTCGTGACACACCGAGGGCGTGTCACGCGTTTCAACGCCAACTCGTCGAGTATCAGTGGCGCCGGTCGCGCGTGACGTGACATTCCTGACCCACAAAGCCGAAGACCTGCGTCTCTACGCAGGCCTCAGGGCATCAGAAGATCGGGCGGTTAGCTAACGGGAGGGGGATGTTCGCGGTGAAGATCTCACCCTTATTTTGCCTTCGCTGTCTGACAGGAACATCATAGCGCACGGCCGGGCACGCGTCCGGCCGGAACCCAGCCACCGTCACTGAGCAAGCGACACACACCACCGGGCTGCGATCGGGGTCCGCTCAGCCGATCAGCGGCAGCCCGCGCGCCCGGTCGAGGCCGCTCAGCGCGTCCTGCATCCGGGCGGTGACGAGTTCGTAGCCCTCGTCGACATCGCCGCGCGCGCCGCCGAGCTCCGTGCGCAGGTCGATCGCCGGCAGCACCTCGATCGAGATCTTCGCCGGCAGCGGAATGCGTCCCGGGAGGTCGAGCACCGTGACGCCCCATGGCGGCGCAATCTGGACCGGCGCGACGTCGATCCGCAGCAGCCGGTGGAGGTGCAGCAGCCGCGCGAGGTGCTCGCCCTGGCCGAGGAACAGCGCCGTCTCCTGGCCGCCGATCGAGACGACCGGAACAATCGGAACCCCGTACTCCAACGCGAGCCGCACAAACCCTGTCCGGTGGGCGAAATCGATCTCGGCGGAGCGCCAGCTGGCGCGGTAGGTCTCGTGATCGCCGCCCGGATAGACCAGCAGCGCGGCGCCGCGGGCGAGTGCCCGTCGCATGTTCTCCGGCGAGGCCGGCACCGTCCCATACGGGGTGAGCGTGGCCCGCATGCCGGGCACCTTGAACACCAGGTCGTGGGCGAGCTGGAAGAACTCGCGCTCGGCGCCGAAGTGGTCGTAGAACGCCTGCGCGAAGACCAACGTGTCGGCGATCAGGGTTCCCCCCGAGTGGTTGCCCACGAGCAACACCGGCCCGCGCGAGGCGATGTTCTCCAACCCGCGCACCTCGGCGCGGAACCAGACGCCGGCCATCACGCGCAGCGCGGGAAGGGTGCGGGCGATGTACTCGCGATCACGCAGCGCGAACGGGTCGGCGGCCGGCGGCCGGCGGCCGAGCCGGCGCGGGTCACCCGCGTGGGCGACGTCGGCCGATATCGCCCGCAGCATCCGCGCCTCCGCGGCGACGGCGCCGAGCGCTCGCCGCCCTGGGCCACGACGTCGACCGGGCACAACCATCGCGAGCACGCGGCGCTGCGCGGGCCGGTCCCTGCTCTGTGGCACTCAACCGCCTCCTTGATCGCCTTGGACTCTACGGCCGGGGCGGCGCTGCGCATCGGTACAGAGGACTGAGTGCGCGTCAGTGCGGGCGACCGCACTCGCCGGCCTCCGACGCACACCCCCGAGATACGATGGACGGCGGTGCGCTCGGCTCACGATCTCGCGCGGCCCCGCGCCGTCGTCGCTCTCGGCGCGGCCGCCGTCGCCGGCGCGCTCGTGGTGATCGCTTGATGAGCGTCGGGCGTCTGGTGCTCGGCGCTCACGGCGGCCCGAGCGCTGAGTCCGCGCCCGACCCGGACGGCGTCGAGCTCTACCACCGCACGTACACGACGCTTCTGCGGTCCAGTGGGGAGACGCATCTGCGGGTCCTCGAGCTCTCCCACCGTGCGATGCATTCGAGCCTGCACCCGATGGCCGGCGATCTGCGGCTGGATCTCGGCGCGTTCCTGTATGCGGTGCGCCGGCTTCCCGATGGGATCGTCGGCGGAGAGCTCGTGCTTCTCGGCCAGGATCACGACGTGTTCGCTGCGTCTGGCATCGACCTGTCGGGCTGGCGCGAGGCGGAAGCCGTCGCGCGGCGGCGTCACTGGTTTGACAGCGGTACGGGTACGCTCGCGGTGCTCCTCGCGAGCGCGTCGGACGTGGACGATCTCGTTCCGACGCTCGTCGCGTTCCAGATCGAGTGGAACAAGTTGAACGTGTTGCTGCGGACGTCGCACGGGGACGAGCCGGCGGCGGCGGTCGAGTGCGCCGCGGCGCTCGGCGGCGAGCTCGAGGATTGGCGATCGCTCGCGCAGGCCTGGGGCGCCCACTTCGCGCAGCGCCTGCAGGTCATCGCGGCCCGCCGCCTCGATCTGCGGATCCGAATGCTCGGCGGCACGCACATCGGCTACGCCCGGCTGACCCGTAAGTGGTGGGCGGCGGCGCATGCGTGTCTGGCCGACGAGAATCTCGCCGGCCGCCGGACCTACTTTGTCTCCTCTAACACCCATGCGCTCGCGAACCTCGTGACCGGCATCGCCCGGGAGCGCGAGGCCGAGCTGGTCAAGTTCGTCCAACGACACGGGACCGACGACCTTCGTGAGGAGCTCGAGGCGTTTCGCGAAGGGGACACTCCCGGTTCGTGGGAGAACTTGCTCTACTTTGTCGCGCGAGACTATTTCGACGTCACCGAGGAGCGCAGCGCTGAGCGCCGCCGAGCCGAACGCGCCGCCGGTGTCGTCCACCTTCGTGCGCGCACGTCGTTGCGCGTACCGGTGCAGATCATTGCGCTTGATCGGCTCGTGCCCGAGCGACTGGATCCTCGCCTCGGAACGATCGACGGCGGCCACCTGCGGGCGAGCAACGCGGTGATCGTCAACATCGACTACCCGCTCGGGCTCGCCGCCTACAACATCCTGCGGGAGGTTGCAATCGACGTCGAGAACCTCCGCGGCGTCTACCTGCTCGGCAAGGCCGCGACCCTCAACGCCGATGTCGGCGACGTGATGATCTCCAACGTCGTGTATGACGAGCACTCGAGCACGACGTTCTGGCTCGACAACGCGTTCGGCGTCGACGACATCCAGCCGGATCTTCGCTTCGGCACCGGACTGGACAATCAGCGAGCGGTGACCGTCCGCTCGACGTTCCTGCAGAACCGGACCTATCTCGATGCCTATTACCGAGAGGCGTTCACGGTGATCGAGATGGAGGCCGGCCCGTACTGCAGCGCGATCTATGAGATCGCCGACCTCGAACGCCATCCGGTTGGCGAGGCGGTCAACTTCTCCAAGCTCCCGATCGACTTCGGCGTCATCCACTACGCCTCCGACACACCGTTCACCCAAGCGCGGACGCTCGGCGCGCGCGGCCTCAGCTATTTCGGGATGGACTCCACGTACGCGGCGTCACTGGCGATCCTGAGGCGCATCTTCATGCTCGAGGGCGTCGAACGACAGCCAGCCATGAACTTCAGCTGAGCGCCGGGATGACCTCAGCCGCGAGTCGGTCGAGCTGGTGCCCGTCGTCAAGGAGCGGGTTGAGAAGAATCAGCTGTGCACCGGCGTCCGCGACCGCGCACAGCCCCGCGGCGCATGCGTCGGGCGGGCCCGCGAGAACGTGTTCTGACCACTCGCCTCCACCGTAGTGTCGGGTGAGCGCGTCCTCGAGTCGCCGGCGTCCGCGGGTCGCATCGTCATCGACGTTGACGTAGACGCGCTTGCCGATGCGGAACGTGTCGGGCTCGCGGCCCTGCGCACCCAGCTCGTCCCTCACCACCTTCACCTGCTCGGCGAACTGAGCGGGCGTCTGGGAGCCGGCGCCCATGAACCCGTCTGCGTGCCGAACCGCGCGCCGCATCCCCGCGGGCGCGCTGCCGCCGAACCAGACCGGCGGGTATGGGGTTTGCACCGGCTTGGGCTCCATCGAGGCGCCCTGGAGCTTCCACCAGTGGCCGTCAAAGTTGATCTCGGGCTCCGTCCAGCACGCCTTCATCAGCGCCAGCGCCTCGTTGAAACGGGCAACGGGCTTCTCGGCGTCCACGCCGAACGCATCGAACGGACGACCCCGGCCGCCGGTCGCGAAACCCACCTCGACTCGACCATGGCTGAGGCAGTCCAGCGAGCTGATCGCCTTGGCCAGGTGCAGCGGGTTGTGCAGCGGGAGCACGAACACCGCGCACCCCAGCCGCACCTGCTCGCTGCACGCAGCGGCATACGCCAGCGTCTGCAGCGGCGCGAGGCTGCCGCCGGCGCCGATGACCTGCTCCTGCACCCACGCGCTCTCGAACCGGCCGAGATCCTCGACCCGGCGGAGATGCTCCCGGAAGGCGCCGGCATCGAAGCGGCTGCCGCGGGCGTACTGGGGCAGGGCGATTGCGAATCGCAGCGGCTGGGCACGCGGTTGACGTTCAGACATCGTCGGAATGTTGCCAAATCGCGCCGGCGTCGCTCACCAGGGCGTCGCGAAGCTCGCGCACGCTAGACTTCGTGCCACGGTCGAGCATCCTGCTCGGCAGAGCCGTGTTCAGCGTTTCCGCAGTTGTTGCGATCAGCACCCTCCGCGTCTCGCAGTGCACATACCCCA